>DFBX01000041.1 GCA_002366795.1 Rhodobacteraceae bacterium UBA3069
GGAGCTCTACAAATCCCTGACTTGGGATCGTGGATCAGAGATGGCAGGGCACCGAAAGTTCACCATAGCCACAAAGATCGACGTCTATTTTTGTGACCCTCAGTCTCCGTGGCAGCGCGGCAGTAACGAAAATACCAACCGCCTTCTCAGACAATACTTCCCCAAAGGCATTGATATATCCGGCTTCAGCCAAGCCAAACTCAGTGCCGTCGCACGCCAGCTCAACGAGCGCCCCAGAAAGACCTTGCAATATCATACACCGGCAGAGAAGTTTGAGGCCTGTGTTGCAGCGACCCGTTGAAACCACATGGCGAACTGGCCTTTACCGTGCGCCACGTTTGCATGTCCTTCACCGCCGATATGGTGGCAATGCAGGGCTATATGCCCAATGAAGCAGTCAAAGTGCTGGCAGCCGCAGCGGGCGATTCCGCGGCGGTTGCGGCGGTGCCGGCCTGAGCCACGGGATATATCGAAAAAACAAAGGTCGGCCCCGAAGGCCGCCCTTTTCGTTTATCTTCAATCGCTCAGAAGCCCTGCCCTAGCGCCCTTCGAATTTCGCGTGGCGCTTTTCAAGAAAGGCCACGACGCCCTCCTGGAAATCGCGGGTCTTGCCGCAGACGCCTTGCAGCTTGCCCTCAAGGTTCAGCTGCTCTTCGATGGTGTTGTTGAAACTTTCGCGGATTGAGGTCTTGATATGCTTGTATGCCTCGGTCGGGCCAGTCGCCAATTGCTTGGCACGGGCTTTCCAGACCGCTTCGAACTCGGCATCCGGGACGGCCTCCCAGATCAGGCCCCATTCATCGGCTTGCCGCGCGCTGATCTTGTCTGCGAACAGCGCCGCGCCCATGGCTTTGGCCATGCCCATGGTGCGGGTCATCCAATAGGTGCCGCCCGCATCCGGGATCAGCCCAATACGCGAGAATGCCTGCATGAAATAGGCACTTTCGCAGGCGATCACCACATCCGCCGCAAGCGCAAGATTCGCCCCTGCCCCCGCCGCTGCGCCATTCACCGCGCAGATCGTGGGCACCGGGCAGTCATAGATCGCGCGGACCATCGGCCCGTATTCATCGCGCAGGGTGCGCTCCAGGTCCATGTTGGATGCGCTGCCGCCGTCGCTCAGATCTTGGCCGGAACAAAAGGCCCGCCCGTCGCCGGTGATGACCAGCACGCGCGCATCGCCGCCAGCCGCTTGTGCAGCATGGGCAATTTCCGCCCGCATCTGGCTGTTCAGCGCATTCATGACCGTCCCGCGGTCCAGCGTGATCGTGGCGACGCCATCGGTGACATCATACTTGATCGTCTTGTATTCCATGCGGAAACCCTCCCTATCCTGCTTTGGGCAACCTTAGCCGTCCGCGTGGTAAGGAAAAGGGAAAACCCAGCGTCACCGCTCCAGAATTTCGCTCAGCCGTTTTTGCTCTTCGGGGGAAAGGGCCGCCTCTTGCGGGGCGGTGGAGGTGCTGCGCCGGCGTAGGTAAAGCCCGGCCAGCACAAGCGCCGCGATCAGCATGGCCGGACCTGCGGCCCAAAGCAAGCGGTTCGCGCCCTTAGTTGTTGGGTTCAGCAACACGTATTCGCCGTAACGGTCCACGATAAAGGCGATCACTTCTTCGTTGTTGTCACCCGCCGTGATCCGTTCGCGCACCAGCAAGCGCAAATCCTTGGCAAGGCCAGCGTTGGATTCGTCGATGCTTTCGTTTCGGCAAACCAGGCAGCGCAACTCCTTGGATACTTCGCGGGCACGGGATTCGAGCACCGGGTCGGCCAGCATTTCATCAGGCTGCACCGCCATTGCGAATGGGGCAGCAAGGATCAAGGACAAGATCAGGACAAGGCGTTTCATTCCGCGGGAACCCCTTGCATCGCTGCCTTGCGCGCACCGGCGGCCACACGGTAACGGCGATCAGACAGGCTCATCAAGCCGCCCAATGCCATCAGGATCGAACCACCCCAGATCCAGTTGGCCAGCGGTTTGTAATAGGTCCGGATCGCCCATCCGCCATCATCTTGCGGATCGCCGATCACGACATAGACATCGCGCAGAAACCCATTGTCGATGGCCGCCTCGGTCGTGGGCATGGCCGCCACGGGATAGACCCGCTTTTCCGGGTAGAGGGTGGAAATATCGCGGCCATTCTTGGCAAGCAAAACCGTGCCCATTGTCGAGATATAGTTCGGCCCCTGCACACGCTGCACGTCCTGCAGCGTCACGGTAAAGCCGGACACCTCGATCGGTTCGCCCAGTTGCACCACGCGGTTGTCCTCGTGGTCCCACGCCATCATGGCAGCGATCCCGATGAAGGTGATACCAAGCCCCGAATGGGCCATGGCCTTGCCCCAGTCGGCACGCGGCAGGCGTGTCAGGCGGGACAGGCGGCCCCCTTTGCGGCCCGTGCGCGACCAAACGTCAGTCATTGCGCCGAACACCAGCCAAGCGCCCAGCATCAGCCCGACGGGGCCAAGCGCCGAACGGCCGGTCTGCATGGCAAAGGCCAACGCGCCAATGGCAAGCGCCAGCACCAGCGCCGGGATCAGCGGGCGGATCGCGCGTTTCAACGATGCGCGCTTCCATGGCATCATGGCACCGATCGGCAGGGCGATGGCCAGCACCACCATGAACGGGGTGAAGGCGCTGTTGAAAAACGGTGGCCCGACCGAAAGCTTGCGGTCCCAGAACATCTCGGCCAGCAGGGGCCAGATCGTGCCGATAAAGACAACGAAGGCGGACACGGCCAGCAGGATATTGTTCAGCACAAGCGCGCTTTCGCGACTGACAAGGGAAAAGACGCCCTTGGCCTGCATCGAGGATGCGCGGACCGAGAACAGTGTCAACGCGCCGCCCATGAACACGCCCAGAATGGCAAGGATGAAAACCCCGCGCTCAGGGTCATTGGCAAAAGCGTGGACCGACGTGATAACGCCCGAGCGCACGATGAACGTGCCGATCAGCGAGAAACCGAATGCCATGATAGCCAGCAGAATGGTCCAGCTTTTCAGGCTTTCGCGTTTTTCAACAACGATGGCGGAATGCAGCAGGGCTGCGGCGATCAGCCAAGGCATGAAGCTGGCATTTTCAACCGGATCCCAGAACCAGAACCCGCCCCAGCCAAGTTCGTAATAGGCCCACCAAGACCCAAGCCCGATACCGACGGACAGGAACACCCAGGCGGCCAGCGTCCAAGGACGCACCCAGCGGCCCCAAGCGGCGTCAACGCGCCCCTCGATCAGTGCGGCAACCGCGAAGGAAAAGGTCATAGAAAGCCCGACATAGCCCAGGTACAGGAACGGCGGGTGGAACGCCAAACCGGGGTCTTGCAGCAGCGGGTTCAGATCCTGACCGTCAAAGGGCGGCGTTGCCAGCCGCAAAAACGGGTTCGAGGTGAAGATGATAAAGGCAAAGAATGCCACGCCGATTGATGCTTGCACCGCCAGAACACGGGCGCGCAGGGTTGGCGGCAAGTTGCCCCCGAACCACGCGGCCATGGCCCCGAACAGGGCCAGAATCAGCAGCCACAACAGCATGGAGCCTTCGTGGTTCCCCCACACGCCGGATACCTTGTACAGCATCGGCTTGGCGGAATGCGAATTGGCCCAAACCAGTTTCAGGCTGAAATCCGAGGTAACGAAAGCATAGGTCAGCGCCAAAAAGGACAGCGTCACCAGCAGGAATTGCGCCGTTGCAGCGGGTTCCGCCACGGCCATCCAGCCGGGCCATCGTTTATGGGCGCCGATCAGCGGCACGACCATCTGAACGATGGCGACAAGAAAGGCGAGGATGAGGGCGAAGTGACCGAGTTCTGTAATCATGCCGGTGTTATATGCCGCAAAAGGCATATCGCCAATTCACATTCGCAACAGCAGGTCGGATAAAAGGTCGCGCCTGTGCGAACAGCACGGGCGCGACGGCTTGGCATTTTATCTTTCGTCCGCGCGCGAATCTATGGCCACGGGCGTTTGACTGCGCCAGTCGATCAACGCGGGGTTGGCGGGTGCCTTGCTGCGCTTGGGCACATGCGGCTTGCCGGGTGGCGCGGCCTGCATATCCTCAAGCTCGCGCAGGTTGCCGAGGACCGCGGGCACATGGGTCAGGGATTCGACCACGCGGGTCTGGAATTCCTGTCCCTTGGCCTGATGCCGCGCCCCGAAATAAAATGACACGATCGCCCCCAACAGCCACCACAGCGGTTCCGGCACAAGGGCAATGCCCTGCATCCGCGCGGCAAACCAGACCGGATCGACCATGGCCGCGGTGAACAGGCCAAGCGTGCCAAGCGCCATGGCCGGGCGCGGCACACGGTTCAGCGCATCCATCAAGCGGTCGAACAGGCCGCGCCTTGGCACCATGAACTCCTGGCCGAACTGGGTCAGCGCCGCCTCGCGCAGCGCCGCCTCGCGCCCTGCCCCGGCTTCGGCGTTTTCACGGAAGACTTCGGCCGTTTCGCGGATCACGTTGCGCCCGCCGCCAAAAACAAGCGAAAAGACGCGCTCGATCAGCCCCATGCCGCCACCCTTGCGCGGAACTCCGCGCCCGACAGATGATAGCGCGGGCTGATGAACTCCTCGGCGCGTTTGATCCAGCCGCCCTTGCCGCCCTTGCGCGTGCGGGCATATTTGCGGCTGGCCGCGCGGCGGTCCGCCAAGCGGAAGTAATAGTTCCGGCGCGCGATTCCGTAGGCATCGGCCAGATGGTGCGGCGCAAGCGAGGCGGCGATCTGCGTCGCTTCGATGGTTTGCGGGCCGATCACCCCGTCCACCGCCACGCGCTGCCCCATGTCGCGCAACAGCTCTTGCAGGATCGTGACCGCGTTCGACCCCGCATTGACATACATATCGAAAACGGAGGCTTGCAACCCGTGCGGCAGCGCGTCGATGCGCGGTGCGCGAAAGTAGTGGTCGATGAAAATGTCGATGGCTTGTTGCCGACTCAGCGCCTTGACATCGGCCACGTCAATATCGCCGTCACCGTCCAGATCCAGCCCAAGCCGCCGCATGGTGTGGATCGTCACGCCGTGGTTGGTCGCGCCGCCGGGATCGTCGGGATCGTTCACATAGCCGCCCTCGCGGGCGACGATATCTTCTGCGATTTGGAAAATGGTGGGCATGATGTCACCCTTTGCTCGTTTGTTGACCTCACGAGCGAAGGTGACGGGATATGCTTAACGGGCGTAAACCGGCCCGTTCGGTCCCGGCTTAGCTATCCGCGCCGGGCTCGACATAGACGCCCTGATCCTTCAGCGCGTCGATAACTTCCTTGGGCATGTAGCTTTCATCATGTTTGGCAAGGATTTCAGTCGCCTGAAACACGCCATTCACGTAAGATCCGGTGCCGACCATGCCTTGGTTTTCCTCGAACAGGTCGGGCAGGATGCCGGTGAAGGTCACGGGGATGGACGCGCCGCCATCTGTCACGTTGAAAGAGATCACCTCTCCCTGACCGCGCTTCAGCGTGCCTTCCTCGACCAGCCCGCCGATGCGGAAAACCTCTGTCGGGGCGGGCGGCTCGGCCATGACCTGGCTGGGCGCGCGGAAGAAATTGATCCCGTCCTGCATGGCATAGCCAATCAGCCCGGTCGCCAGAACCAAGGCAACTGCGGCAAGTGCGATCACCTGAATACGGCGCTTTTTCTTAAGGCCTCTCATCGGTCCTCCTCCGACTGTGACGAAAGCGGGCTGGCTGTCAGCCTCGTGGTCACTCTTCCAGGTAACATTTGCAGGGCAATGTGCAAGCCCCGCGCCCTGCTACTTTTTGTCCGCTCAGGCCGCGGTGAAATCAATCTTGCGGCGCAGGAACTGGGTTGCACTGTTCGATACCTTGTCCGGTTTGCCCGTGGTCAGGAACATCGAATCCGTGCCCTTGCCCATCATGCCGGAGTGGCGATCCAGATAATCGGCAAGGCTTTCGGCCACCAGGTTGGCTTGGCTGTAAACGGACACATCCCCACCAAGCGCCGCCTGAAAGGCATCCTGCATCAGCGGGTAATGGGTGCAGCCCAGAATCGCCGCCTGCGGATGCGGCATCTTGCGCTTCAAAGCGTCCACATGCGACCGCACCAACGCTTCAGCCAGGATCATGTCGCCGTCTTCAATCGCATCCACCACACCGCCGCAGGCCTGCGCTTCGACATCGACGCCGATGGCACGGAATGCCAGTTCGCGTTGAAAGGCACGGCTGGCCACGGTGGCGGGGGTGGCGAACAAGGCGACGTGTTTCACCGCCACTTCGCGCGGCGGGGAATTGTCGCCCCATTGCCGTTCGGTCAGCGCCTCGATCAGCGGCACGAAGACGCCAAGCACCCGTTTATCAGACGGAATCCACGATTCCTGCATCCGGCGCAAGGCGGCGGCACTGGCGGTGTTACAGGCCAGGATCACCAGATCGCACCCCTCGTCCCACATGCGCTGTACGGCGGCGGTAGTCAGGTTGTAGATGTCATCGGCATCGCGCACACCGTAGGGCGCATGGGCGCTGTCCGCGAAATAAACCAGCGGCAGGTCGGGCAACCGCTTATGCACCGCGTCAAGGACGGTCAGCCCGCCCAAACCACTGTCGAAAATACCTACTGTCATGGGTTCCGCCCCGTTCAATCGCGCAATTTTTTGCGGTGTTTGTCCTCGAATTCATAGCCATAGCCCGCAAGCAAAGGCTTTGGCGACAGGTCATACGTCCGTTCGCGCAGGAAATCCATCATTGCTTTGGCATCATTGGCGCGGGCGGCGATTTCCGCCTGTGCGATGGGCTGGCCCACAACAATGCGTACCGGCGTGCCGACACGGGCGCGAAATTCTCGTATCAGCAACCCCACGCGCAGGGTGTTGTGCATATGGCTGGCCAACTGGAACAGGCGGCTGGTGTGCCCGTCGAAAAAGATCGGCAACACGGTCGCGCCCGATTTCGCCACCATCCGCGCCGTAAAATTGCGCCAGCCCGGATCCATCGGATGCGAAAACGGCGTGGCCGAGGTGGAGACCGTGCCGCCCGGAAAAATACCGATGGCACCCCCCTGCACCAGATAGGCCAACGATTCCTTGCGGGTGGCAAGGTTCTGCGCCACGCCTTCGCGGGTCTCCTCGAAGGAAATCGGCAGGATCACCTTTTCAAGGTCTTCGGCCTTGCGGAACACGCGGTGTGCCAAGATGCGGAAATCGCCGCGCTGCTGCGACAGGATCTGCCCCATCATCAACCCATCGAGGATGCCATAGGGGTGGTTCGACACCACGATCAGCGGGCCGGTTTCAGGAATATCATCAAGGCTGCCGCCGATCACCTCCAGCTTCAGGCGGTAGCGTTCCACCATCACCTGCCAGAAATCACGCCCGCTGGCGACCTCGGCGTCATAGCCGCGCGCGCGCCGGATCAGCCCCAACCGACCGGTCGCGTTTTCCATGGCGCGGATCAACGCTCTGCCGCTGCGGGTGGCGGCGGAATGGGCGTAACTGATATCTCTGGCGATGCGCGCCTTTCCGGTCATCTGGCTGCCTTTTGCGGACGCGGTCTGTAGTATCGTGGTTACGTGACTAAAGAATGACCGCGCCCGAGAAAAGCCCTACTCGGCCGCTTGCATCACATTCGGCGCATTCGGCGCGGGGGCCTTGAATTTTGCCAGCAAAGCCTCGCGTTTCTTGGCCGCCTTCGCCTCGTTAGCCTGTTTCACCGGGCCAAAGCCGCGGATTTGCAGGGGCAGTTCGGCCAGCTCCACTGCAAAGTCCATCTTTTCCGGCATCAGCGCGGACAGGACCATCCCCATATCCTTTTCATATTGGGCGATCAGGGCACGCTCCATCCGGCGTTCCTCGGTCCGGCCAAACGGGTCCAGCGGGGTACCGCGCAGGCGCTTCATCCGTGCCAGAGCGCGATAGGCGCGCTCCATCCATGGGCCGAATTCACGCTTTTGCGGTCGCCCGTCGGGGCCGGTTTTCGACAGGATCGGCGGGGCAAGGTGGTATTTCATCTTGAAATCCCCCTCGAACCGTTCCTCGGCCTTCTTGCGTGTGTCCAGATGCAGGCGCGCGACCTCGTATTCATCCTTGTAGGACAGCAGCTTGTGATAGCCCATGGCGATGGCCTCGCGCAGCGCGGGGTCTTCGGCCCGCTCGACCAGCTTGCGATAGCGTTTCGCCAGCCGCTTGCCCTGATACCTTACCAGGTGATCAGCGCGGAACTTGATCTTTTCGTCCAGCGTCTTTGGCTTTTCCACCACCCTGGGCAACAACATGCTTGCGGCCTCCTCGGGGTGGAGCACCGCCCAACGGCCAATGTCAAAGGCGCGCAGGTTCTTCTCGACGGCGGCGCCGTTCAGTTCGACGGCCTGCGTGATCGCCTCGTGGCTCAGGGGCACCAGCCCGCGCTGCCACGCCGCGCCAAAGATCATCATGTTGGAAAAGATCGAATCCCCCAGCGTCGCCCGCGCCAGTTCGGACGCATCGAACAGGTCCACGCGGTCTTGCAAACGCGCCTGCAAGGCAAGCGCCAGACGGTCGGCCGGCAAGGTGAATTCGGTGTTGCGGGTAAAATCGCCGGTGATGATTTCATGGCTGTTGACCACCGCGCCGGTCTGGCCGGTCTGGGTCAGGCCAAGGGTTTTCGCGCCCGCCGACACCACCAGATCGCCGCCGATCAGCGCGTGCGCCTCGCCGGTGGCCACACGGATGGCGGAAATATCGTCGGGCGTGTTGGCAATGCGGCAGTGGATATGCACCGCGCCGCCCTTTTGCGCCAGTCCGGCCATTTCCATCATGCCCGCACCCTTGCCGTCGATCTGCGCGGCCTGCGCCATGACCGCGCCGATGGTGACAACGCCGGTGCCGCCGACACCGGTTATGACCACGTTCCACGTCCCGTCAATCGCCGGTATTGAAGGCGCGGGCAGATGCGGCAGGTCGATCTGCGCGGTTTCAGCCTTTTTCAGCGTGGCCCCTTCGACTGTCACGAAGGACGGGCAGAACCCCTTGAGGCAGGAAAAATCCTTGTTGCACGATGACTGGTCAATCGCCCGCTTGCGGCCCAGTTCGGTTTCCACCGGCACGATGGATACGCAGTTGGATTGCACCCCGCAATCTCCGCAGCCCTCGCAGACATCGGTATTGATGAACACGCGGCGGTCCGGGTCGGGGAACTGGCCGCGTTTGCGGCGACGGCGCTTTTCAGCGGCGCAGGTCTGCACATAGATCAGGGCGGACAGGCCTTTGGTATCGGCCAGCCGTTCCTGCACGGTTTGCAATTCGGCCCGTTCCGTCAGCACGACGCCCTTGGGGAATAGGCTTAGGTCCAGCTCTTCTTTTTCGTCGTAGACGACCTCGACCGTGGGCACGCCCATGGCCAGCAACTCGGCAGCGATGCGATAGGCGGTCAAACCGCCCTCGTTCTTTTGCCCGCCGGTCATGGCAACCGCATCGTTGAACAGGATCTTGTAGGTCATCGTCGTGCCAGCGGCCAAAGCGGCACGAATGGCCTGCACACCCGAATGGTTATAGGTGCCGTCGCCAAGGTTCTGGAACACATGCCCCCGGTGCGAGAATTTGGACTCGCCGATCCAGTTGGCCCCTTCGGCCCCCATATGGGTGAATCCCAGCGTGTCGCGGTCCATCCACTGCACCATGTAGTGACAGCCGATCCCGGCATAGGCACGGCTGCCTTCGGGCACCTTGGTCGAGCTGTTATGCGGACAGCCCGAGCAGAAATAGGGAACGCGCGAGGCGATCTCCTGCGCGTTGTCGTTGCGGCGCACCTCGGCCAGCTGGGCAAGACCGGCCTTGATGCCATCGGTCTCGCGCCCCTCCTCGATCAGGATGCTGCCCAGTTTTTCGGCAATCATGATCGGGTCCAGCGCCATCTTGGTCTGGAACAGTTCCGGCCCATGCATGGACCCTGCCCCGCCGCCCTTGTGCCAGCCCCAGACGCGGCGGCCACGGCGGTCGTCAAAGATCGCCTCCTTGACCTGCACCTCGATCAGCTTGCGCTTTTCCTCGACCACCACGATCAGGTCCAGCCCTTCGGCCCAGTCATGGAAACCGCTCATGTCCAGCGGGAAGGTCTGGCCGACCTTGTAGGTGGTGATGCCAAGGCGCTCTGCCTCGTTCTCGTCGATGTTCAGCAAGGACAGGGCATGGACAAGGTCCAGCCAGTTCTTGCCCGCCGCGACGAAACCGATTTTCGCACCCGGCTTGCCCCAGATGCGCTTGTCCATCTTGTTGGCGTGGGAAAACGCCTCGGCCGCGAAACGCCTGTGGTCGATCATCCGCGCCTCTTGATCGGCGGGCGTGTCCAGCAGGCGAATGTTAAGCCCGCCCTGCGGCATGTCGAAGTCCGGCAAGATCAGGTTCATCCGGTCCGGGCGGCCATCGACCACCGCCGTTGCCTCGACCGTGTCCTTCATGGTTTTCAAACCGACCCAAAGGCCGGAAAACCGTGACAAGGCATAGCCATAGACGCCGTAATCAATGATCTCCTGTACGCCTGCGGGGCTGACCACGGGCATGTAGGCATCGACCATGGCCCATTCTGACTGGTGCAGCACGGTCGAGGATTCGCCGGTGTGATCGTCGCCCATGGCCATCAGAACGCCGCCGTTTTTCGACGTGCCCGCCATGTTGGCGTGGCGCATCACATCGCCCGACCGATCCACCCCCGGCCCCTTGCCATACCATAGACCAAAGACGCCATCGAACTTGCCCTCGCCGCGCAATTCGGCCTGCTGCGCCCCCCAGATCGCGGTTGCGGCCAAGTCTTCGTTCAGGCCTTCTTCGAAGGTCACATCGGCAGCCGCCAGTTGCTTGGCCGCGCGGTTCATTTGCATGTCCACAGCGCCAAGCGGCGAGCCGCGATAGCCCGTCACATAGCCGGCGGTGTTCAGCCCCGCGCGCCGGTCGCGTTCTTTCTGGATCAGCATCAGCCGCACAAGCGCCTGCGTGCCGTTCAACAGAACCGGAGATTTTTCAAGGTCGAGCCTGTCGCTCAAGGATATTTTGGGCGTCGTCATCACTGGCCTCCCCGTTGGATGTCGCTTTTTTAGACTATAGCCCGATAATGGGTCAAAATAACTGACCTTACAAACAAAAATATTTGCTGCGCTGCATCATTATGGATGCAGCGCTGTTCATATTTTAACTATTTCGTATACATGTAGTGAATGAACAGAAAGTTGCGGATATGGATTGGGATAAACTCAGAATATTTCACGCGGTGGCTGATGCGGGCAGCCTGACCCATGCGGGGGAAATACTGCACCTGTCGCAATCGGCCGTGTCGCGGCAGGTTCGCGCGCTTGAGGAATCGCTGAACACCACGCTTTTCCATCGCCATGCGCGGGGGCTGATTCTGACCGAACAGGGTGAATTGCTGTTCGACGCGACCCGCGCCATGTCGAAACGGCTGGACGCTGCAGCCGCCCGCATCCGCGATTCCGAGGATGAAGTGTTCGGTGAATTGCGCGTGACCACCACCTTCGGCTTCGGCTCTCTGTGGCTGGCACCGCGGTTGACCACGCTTTACGACAAATACCCCGACCTGAAAATCGACCTGATGCTGGAAGAGCGCGTGCTGGACTTGCCGATGCGCGAGGCCGACGTGGCCATCCGCATGAAAGAACCCTCTCAGGCCGACCTGATCCGCAAGAAACTGATGAACATCCGGATGCGCCTTTATGCATCTCCTGAATACCTGGAACAGAACGGCACCCCCGAAACGATCGAGGAGATCGGCGCACATCGTCTGATCTGCCAGAACCCCACCGCCCCGCAGGTCGGTGCGGGCGCGGCGCTTGTGCAGCACCTGATGGCCTATGACATCCATTCCACGCTGACGGTAAACAACTATTTCGGCGTGCTTCAGGGCGTGCTGAACAATCTTGGCATCGGCGTTCTGCCCGATTACCTGACACAGGATTTTCCGAATCTGGTGCGGGTACTACCGGATGTGGAATCAGGTGAGGTGCCCGTTTTCCTCGCTTACCCCGAGGAATTGCGCCAATCCAAACGCATAGCGGCCTTCCGCGAGTTCGTTCAGGAAGAGATCATAAGCTACCGCAAACGGCAAAAAGATCAGGCGCTTAGGTAACAGATCAAGCAAGCCATGCCCTGCGCGCATAGCGGGCATGCTGCAGTTGCGGCAAAAAGCTCTTGATCGTTCATAAACGGATGCCTAATTCGGCAACTGACTTTGATGCTGATGAAGATCGCATCATTTTCAACCTCCCTGTTGGACTTGGCCGAGCTTTTAAAGCTCGGCCTTTTTTTTGGCTTGACGGGCGCGGCGCGGTGGCCCTGCGGCACCTGCCCCCTTCCCCCCCGCCTGCCCATGGCGTAAAGAGGCCGCAAACCTGCACTCGCCTTGGGGATTTCAAATGCAAGAACCGGCCATCACGCCCGATTTGATCGCAAGCCACGGGCTGTCGCCCGACGAATACGAACGCATCCTGGAAATCATTGGTCGCGAGCCGAGCTTTACCGAACTTGGCATCTTTTCCGCCATGTGGAACGAGCATTGCTCCTACAAGTCCTCCAAGAAATGGCTGCGCACCTTGCCGACGGAAGGCCCGCAAGTGATCTGCGGCCCGGGCGAGAACGCGGGCGTGGTGGATATTGGCGACGGTCAGGCCGTGATCTTCAAAATGGAATCGCACAACCACCCGTCCTATATCGAACCCTACCAGGGCGCGGCCACCGGCGTGGGCGGCATCCTGCGCGACGTGTTCACCATGGGCGCGCGCCCCATTGCGGCGATGAACTCGCTGTCCTTCGGCGAAGTGGACCACCCGAAAACCAAGCGCCTGGTGCATGGCGTGGTCGAAGGTGTCGGCGGTTATGGCAACTGTTTTGGTGTGCCCACCGTGGGCGGCGAGGTCCGGTTCCACCCTGCCTATAACGGCAACTGCCTTGTGAACGCCTTTGCCGCCGGTCTGGCCGATGCGGACAAAATCTTCTACTCCGCCGCCTCGGGCGTCGGCATGCCCGTGGTTTACCTTGGTGCGAAAACCGGGCGCGACGGCGTCGGCGGGGCCACCATGGCCTCGGCCGAGTTTGACGAGACGATCGAGGAAAAGCGCCCTACCGTGCAAGTGGGCGACCCCTTCACCGAAAAACGCCTGATGGAGGCGACGCTGGAGCTGATGCAGACCGGCGCCGTGATTTCCATTCAGGACATGGGGGCCGCCGGCCTGACCTGCTCTGCCGTGGAAATGGGCGACAAGGGCGAGTTGGGCGTGCGCCTGGACCTTGAAAAAGTCCCCTGCCGCGAAAACGCGATGACCGCATATGAAATGATGCTGTCGGAATCGCAGGAACGCATGCTGATGGTCCTGCGCCCGGAAAAAGAGGCCGAGGCCAAGGCCGTCTTCGACAAGTGGGACCTTGATTTCGCCATCGTCGGCGAAACCATCGCCGAAGACCGCTTCCTGATCATGCACAACAACGAGTGCAAGGCCGACCTGCCACTGTCGAAACTGTCCTCGACCGCGCCGGAATATGACCGCCCCTGGGTGGAAACCCCGGCGGCAGAACCGCTGTCCGACGTTCCGGGCATCGACGCGGTCGACGGGCTGAAGGCCCTGCTGGCCAGCCCGAACTATGCATCGAAACAGTGGGTCTATGAACAATATGACACCATGGTCATGGCCGACACCGTCCGCACTCCGGGCCTTGGCGCGGGCATCGTACGTGTGCATGGCACTGAAAAATCGCTGGCCTTCACCAGCGACGTGACCCCGCGCTACGTCAAGGCCAACCCGTTCGAGGGCGGCAAACAGGCCGTGGCCGAGGCATATCGCAACCTGACCGCCGTGGGCGCCCTGCCCCTTGCCACCACCGACAACCTGAACTTCGGCAACCCCGAAAAACCCGAAATCATGGGCCAGTTCGTCGGCGCGATCAAAGGCATCGGCGCAGCCGTGGCCGCATTGGACGTGCCGATCGTATCGGGTAACGTGTCGCTGTATAACGAAACAGACGGCACCGGCATCCTGCCCACGCCCACCATCTGCGCCGTGGGCATCATCCCGACACCCGACCAGGCGATCACCGACACCGTGCGCGAAGGCCACGTTGCCCTTCTGGTGGGCGAGACCACCGGCCATCTGGGCCAATCCGCCCTGCTGGCCGAGGTGTTCAACCGCGAAGACGGCGATGCGCCCCATGTCGATCTGGACGCGGAAAAGCGCAACGGCGATTTCATCCGCGCCAACCACGCGCAGATCCGCGCCTGCACCGACCTGTCCGACGGTGGCCTTGCAATGGCCGCGTTCGAAATGGCCGAGGCCGGAGGCACAGGCGTGCATCTGGACATGGACGACACCCCCACCCTGTTCGGCGAAGATCAGGCCCGCTACCTGATCGCCTGCAACTTCGATCAGGGCGAATGGCTGATGGTCGAGGCGCAGAAAGCTGGCGTGACGCTGACCTCTGTCGGCAAATTCGTTGGCGACACCGTGAAGTTCGGCAGTGCCGAGGCTCCGCTGGCTGAACTGTCCGCGATCTTCCGCACCAGCTTTTCCGAGCAACTGGGCTAAGACAGGGGGCGCGTACGGATGAGCCGTCACGCGCCCTCGCTTGCGCCCGATTGCAGCCAGTGCGCCGCGCTGTGCTGTATCGGTCTGGCGCTGGACAAGGGGCCACGGTTTGGTATCGACAAACCGGCGGGCCTGCCTTGTCCCAATCTTGACGGCCACCTTTGCAAAATCCATCAAGGCCTTGTTGCTAAGGGGTTTTCCGGTTGCGCCGCCTATGACTGCCTTGGCGCGGGGCAGCGCGTGACGCAAGAATTGCACGGCGGGCAAAGCTGGCGCGATGCGCCCTCAATCCTGCCGCAAATGATGGCCGATTTCCTGGACCTGCGCAGTATTCATGCCCAATGGGAACTGCTGGAGGCCGCCGCGAAACTGCCCTTGACCTCCGACGAAGAGGCCGCCCGCCAAGAGCTGATCGCGGCCATAAAAGCCCCCCTGTCGCGCGATACCCTAGCGGACATCGCCGCCCGCCTTCCGGCCGAGGCGGCAAAATTCCTCGCCTCTTTGCGTCGCCACGTCCGCGCGGACGGTTAGCGCCCCTTGCAGCGCCCGCGCCCCCCCATTACATCTTGGGGTAAATTAAAGGAGTGCCAAACATGCCGATGCCCGCCGCCGAACTCGAAGCCCTGCTGCGTCAAAGCTTCCCCGATGCCCAGATCGAGGTGCAGGGCGATGATGGCGTGCATTTCGCGGCGCTGGTGGTGGACGAATCTTTTCGCGGCAAAAACCGCGTGCAACAGCAACGCGCCGTCTATGCCGCGCTGAAGGGCAAGATGGACGGCCCCAACGGCGAGGTCCACGCGATGGCCCTGACCACCCGGTCACCGGAATGATCGCCAACCTGCTCGACCTGCTTGATGCGTCAGCATGGGCCGAGGATCTGGCAGGCATTCAAAAACAAGGCCCCGGATTTTGGCGCACCAAACCCGCCGAGGGGCAATAGGTAAAGGAAACGCAAAATGACCGACGCAAAGACCCGCATCGACGAAACCGTTAAAAACAGCACCGTGGTGCTGTTCATGAAGGGCACCAAGGACATGCCGCAATGCGGGTTCTCGCAACGCGTGGCCGGTGTGCTGAACTACATGGGCATCGACTATCAGGACGTGAACGTGCTGGCGGACGAGGACATCCGTCAGGGCATCAAGGATTATTCCGACTGGCCCACCATCCCGCAGCTGTACGTCAAAGGCGAATTCGTCGGCGGATGTGATATCGTCACTGAAATGACCCTGTCGGGCGAGTTGGACACCCTGTTCACTGACAGCGGTGTCGCCTTTGACAAGGACGCCGCCGAAAAGATCCGCGAAGCAAACGGCTGATCATTCAAAAGGTCAAATAAAAACGCCCTTCGGCTGGCTGGCCGAAGGGCGTTTTTTGTTTGTGACAGTGCCTTGCAGGCCGCGGTTCACCCAGCGGTCTTTTCCTCGATATGTCCGGCGATCGCCTCTGCCCGGGCGGTCAGCTCTGCCATGGATTCGTGCAGTTCCTCGGGGATATAGGGCACCTCGACCGTTTCTGGCTTGGGTGCGGGGGCTTCGCGCAGCTCGCGCAGTTCCTCGTTCAGCGCGGCGATACGGTCGTCAGCCTCGCGCAGACGATCCTCAAGACCGGCGGTCTTGTCGGCCAGCATCAGCCCCGCCATCAGCAGCATCCGCGCTTCGGGCAGACGGCCGATCTGATCCGCCAGAACCGAGGCTTCTGCATCCAGCATCCGGGCGGCGGATTGCAGGTAGTGTTCCTCGCCAACTTGGCAGGACACTTCGAAAGAACGACCACCGATCAGGATTTCGACTTCGGGCATCAGGCTTCCTCCTCTTGGGCGGCGGCGGGCGCGTCACCGGCCAGCAAAGGCTCCAGCGCGGCGCGGATGGCTTCGGCCTCAGCCACGTCGGTGGCGCGGGCGGCGCGCAGCGCCTCCAGCTCGGTCAGCATGGACTTGTTGATCAAGTGCGGCTCGCCCACGCCAGCCTCGTTCGCTTCGCGCAGTTTCTGGTTGATCTCGCGCAGCTGGGTGTTGGCCTTGCGAAGCCGCTGCAATTCGGCATCCAGATCGGCCATCTTTTGCGTCGTGCCTTGCAGGGCGGTGCCCGCATCCTCGGCCTCTTGTTGCTTGGCCTTGATGGCGCGCAGGCGCTCTTCCAGCTGGGCCGTGACCAGCTTTTCGTCTTCCAGCGCCTGTTTCAGCGCCTCGACCTCACCCGCGTCGGGCGCGGGTGCCTCGGCGGGCGCAGAGGACATGCCCTCGACCCCGCCTGCGATCCGCTCCAACGCGGCGGCCAGCCGGCTTTGCAATTCGAAAATCTCGCTCATACCCTCAAACCCATCGTTTCTTCTGCGTGTCTCAGGCGGTGCAAGTCCGGGTTCGCCCGAATCAACAAATGCACCGTTGCAAGGCAGTTTACCCAAAGGCGTGGCAAATTGCGCCCCCATATCCGCCAAGGACTTACAGGCCATGCTTGATCTTGGACCAAAGGGTGGTAAGAGCAAGTGAATGCCCCCCGGATAAAGAGGACGCTGCCCCTTGGAAAACGCTATCGATCTCGCCGCCCTTCGTCAGGCCAACCCCGACCACTGGATGCGCGCCGCCGCCATCCGCGCGCTGACTCTGGACGCGATCCATGCCGCAAATTCCGGCCATTCCGGTATGCCCATGGGCATGGCCGACGTGGCGACGGTTCTGTTTGAAAAGCACCTGAAATTCGATGCCTCGGCCCCGCAATGGCCCGACCGCGACCGGTTCATCCTGTCGGCGGGCCACGGCTCGATGCTGATTTATTCGCTGCTGTATCTGACCGGCTATGAACAGGTGACGCTGGAAGAAATCCGCAATTTCCGCCAGTGGGGCGCAAAGACCGCGGGCCACCCGGAAAACTTCCTGCTTGATGGCGTGGAAACCACCACCGGCCCGCTGGGTCAGGGTCTGGCCAATTCGGTCGGTTTCGCCATGGCCGAAGAGATGCAGCGCGCCCGTTTCGGCCGCAAGCTGGTCGATCACTACACCTATTGCATCGCTGGCGACGGCTGCCTGATGGAAGGCGTCAGCCAAGAGGTGATCGGCATCGCGGGCCGCCAGCAGCTGCGCAACCTGATCGTGTTCTGGGACAACAACAACATCACCATCGACGGCCCGGTCGAATTGTCGGACCGCACCAACCAGATCCAGCGGTTCAAGGCCTCTGGCTGGCATGTGCAGGAAATCGACGGCCATAACCCGGCCGAAATCGACGCGGCGATCGAGGCGGCGAAGAAAACCAACCGCCCCTCGATGATTGCCTGCAAGACGCATATCGCACTGGGATCTTCGGCGCAGGACACCTCCAAGGGGCATGGCGCGCTGACCGACCCCAAGCTGATCACCGACGCGAAAGCGGCTTACGGCTGGACAGCGAGACCATTCGAAGTGCCCGCAGAGATCAAGAGCCAGTGGGAAGAGATCGGCAAGCGCGGTGCCGCCGAGCGCACCGAGTGGGAGGCACGTCTTGCCGCCGCCGGTCGTCGCGGCGAGGAGCTGACCCGCGCCTATGCCTTTGAGCCGCCCAAGAAACTGACCCGCACGATCAACGCGCTGAAAAAGCAGATCAGCGACGAGGGGCCCAAGGTGGCGACCCGTAAATCCAGCGAAATGGTGCTGGAAGTGGTCAACCCGATCATGCCCGAAACCGTTGGCGGGTCGGCCGACCTGACCGGATCGAACAACACCAAGACCGGCGATCTGGGCACCTTCGACGTGGACAACCGCAAGGGGCGCTACGTCTATTGGGGCATCCGCGAACATGGCATGTGTTCAGCGATGAACGGCATGGCGCTGCATGGCGGCGTGCGCCCCTATGGCGGCACCTTCATGGCCTTCACCGATTATGCCCGCCCGCCCATGCGTCTGGCAGCATTGATGAAAATCCCCACCGTGTTCGTCATGACCCATGACAGCATCGGCCTGGGCGAGGATGGCCCGACCCACCAGCCAGTTGAACATCTGGCAATCAGCCGCGCGACCCCCAACACCATGGTGTTCCGCCCCTGTGACACGGTGGAAACCGCCGAGGCATGGGAAATCGCGCTGACCTCGAAATCCACGCCCTCGGTTCTGTCGCTGACCCGCCAGGGCCTGCCGACGCTGCGCACCAAGCACACCAATCGCAACCAGGTTGCGCAGGGTGCCTATGTGCTGGCCGATGCCACCGCCAAGCGCCAGGTGATCCTGATCGCCACCGGATCGGAAGTGGAAATCGCCATGCAAGCGCGCGACGTGCTGGAGGCCGAAGGCATCGGCACCCGCGTCGTGTCCATGCCCTGCATGGAATTGTTCGCCCAACAGGACGAGGCATATCGCAAGCGCGTGCTGCCCGCCGGGTCCGTCCGCATCGGGATCGAGGCCGCCGTGCGCATGGGCTGGGACCGCTGGCTTCTGGGTGAGCGTGGCCGCGAAGCCAAGGCCGGCTTCATTGGCATGGACCGGTTCGGCGCATCGGCCCCGGCCGAGGTGCTGTATGAAAAATTCGGCATCACCGCCGAGGCGACCGTGGCCGAAGCCAAGCGCCTTCTGGGCTAAACCCGCCACAGCGCAAACAAAAAATACCCGCCGCGCAACATCTGCGCGGCGGGTTTCTTTTTGACGGTTGCCGACTTGGCGGCGCGGGATTAGTGACCCTGCCCCGCCTTTTTGCCCGTCACCGCGCCGACCAGCGGCCCGATGATGCGGGTGACAACGGGGATCAGGATCAGACCG
Source organism: Rhodobacteraceae bacterium UBA3069 (assembly GCA_002366795.1). Lineage (GTDB taxonomy): Bacteria > Pseudomonadota > Alphaproteobacteria > Rhodobacterales > Rhodobacteraceae > UBA3069. Next base: position 19,228 of record DFBX01000041.1, read on the forward strand.
TAGATCAGGCCAAAAATACCATCGGCCAGCGCCGTGACGCTCCATTCCACCGTGCCCTGAAACTGTTCCGACACGCCATGCGCCGTGGCCACGGCCCACTGGTGGATCGTCTCGTATGGCAAGTGCAGGCCAAGGTCATGCGCGCCGTGGATCATGATCGACCCGCCGACCCAAAGCATGGCCGCCGTGCCGACCACCGACAGCAGCCACAGCAATTTCGGCATGAATGCAACCAGACCGCGCCCCAAGGCCTGCCCGAACCCGGTATGACCGTTTTTGGCCATGTACAGCCCCACATCGTCCATCTTCACGATCAGCGCGACCGATCCGTAGACCGCGACGGTCACGGCGATGCCGACCACGGCAAGGGTGGCGGCCTGCATCCAAAGGCTGGGCGCCTCGATCACAGACAGGGCGATGGTCATGATCTCGGCCGACAGGATGAAATCGGTCTTGATCGCACCCTTTACCTTGCTTTCCTCCAAGTGGCCGGGGTCCTTGACGGACATGTCTTCATGTACGACGTGGTCGGCATGGGGAAAGAGCACATGGAATATCTTTTCGGCCCCCTCGAAACACAGGTAACTGCCGCCCAGCATCAACAGCGGCGTGATCAGCCATGGCGCGAAATTGGCCAACAACATCGCAACGGGCAGCAGGATCACGATCTTGTTAAACAACGACCCGCGCGTAATGCGCCATATAATCGGCAATTCACGGGCGGGTGCAAAGCCCTGCACGTATTTCGGCGTCACCGCGGCATCGTCGATCAGCACACCAGCTGTCTTTGCCCCCGCCTTACCCGCCGCAGCGGCAATATCGTCCACGCTGGTGGCCGCCACTTTGGCAATGGCCGCCACATCATCCAGCAGTGCCAGCAAACCGCTCATGGCTGCCCCTTTCCTGTTAATTTGCCCCAACCTAGCCGATGCGGCGCGGCGGGCAAGTCGCAGACGCATTTCTGCCGCGATGCGTGGCCCGCGGGCCATTGCCGCCCCTTGCCATACGGCGTTTGCGCTAACGGGAAGGTTTTGCGCTAACACGTTCTGGAATATCGGTTTTCTACACTTCCCGCGCGGGCAACCCACCGTTATACGGCCCTCAAAGCTCATTCCCTCAAGGAGTTGTTCCATGACCATCACCATCGGCATCAACGGATTTGGCCGCATCGGCCGTTGCACCCTGTCCCACATCGCGGAAACCGCGCGCGAGGATATCAAGGTCGTGCGCATCAACGCCACCGGCCCGCTGGACACCGCCGCCCACCTGATCCGCTATGACAGCGTGCATGGCCGTTTCCCCGGCGAGGTCACCATCGGCGAAGGCACCATGGACATGGGCCGCGGCGCGTTCGACGTGCAATCGACCTATAACATGGACGAACTGGACTGGTCCGGCGTCGATGTCGTTCTTGAATGCACCGGCAATTTCAACGACGGCGAAAAGGCCGCCAAGCATATCGAGCGCGGCGCCAAGGCCGTGCTGATCTCGGCCCCCGCGAAAAACGTGCAGAAAACCATCGTCATGGGCGTCAACGACGACCAGCTGGCGAAGGGCGACACCATGATCTCGAACGGGTCTTGCACCACCAACTGCCTGGCCCCGCTGGCAAAAGTTCTGGACGAGGCGATCGGCATCGAATCCGGTATCATGACCACGATCCACAGCTACACCGGCGACCAGCCCACGCTGGACCGCCGCCACAAGGACCTGTATCGCGCCCGCGCGGCCGCGATGAGCATGATCCCCACCTCGACCGGGGCGGCCAAGGCTTTGGGCGAGGTGCTGCCGCAACTCAAGGGCAAACTGGACGGATCGGCCATTCGCGTGCCCACGCCGAACGTGTCCGCCGTGGACCTGACATTCATCGCCAAGAAGGACGTGACCGAGGCCGACGTGAACGAGGCCGTGGCCGCCGCCGCCGCAGCAGGCGCGCTCAAGGGCATTCTGGGCTGTGACCCAGCCCCGAAAGTGTCGGTTGATTTCAACCATACCGAAGAATCCTCGATCTTCGCGCCCGACCAGACCAAGGTCACCGGTGGCCGCCTGGTGCGCGTTCTGGCGTGGTATGACAACGAATGGGGATTTTCCTGCCGCATGGCCGATGTGGCCGTCGCCATGGGCAAGCTGCTTTAATCGCGGGATTTTCCCGCGCGGGTCCATCCCGAAAAACTTGATCCTCGCGCGGGGGTGGGCCATACCCTGCCTATCCCCCCGCGCGAGGATCGCCCCATGACCAATTCCATCGCCCTGTTCCTTGCCACCATCATCCTTAGCCTTCTGGCCGTGGACTGGCTGATGTTCGACTGGGCGAATCTGGTCTATCTGCTGAAAAAAGGCACAACGCTGATCGAATGGATGGCCTTCTGGCGGTAACAGTCCGCCGTCCGCCGTTACGCACCGTCCTACTTGCCGCGCGCCCACTGCCCCGTGCAACCTGCCCCCGATGAACAGGGGGCTATATCATGGGCTGGATCATTCTACTTGTCATTCTTGCGGCGATCGGCGCGTGGGCCATGCGCGAATACCGATTCACGCAATCCATGGCCACCAAGGCACGCGAAGCGGTGCCGCCCAAAGGGCAGTTCATCGACATCTCGACCGGGCGTTTGCATTACGTTGACACCGGCACCGGCCCCGCAGTGCTGCTGATCCATGGGCTGGGCGGCAACCTGCGCCATTTCGATATGGGCGTGATCGACGATCTGGCCGCTGATCACCGCGTCATTGCCATTGACCGGCCCGGCATGGGCTGGTCCGACCGCCCGGGTGATGCCCCCGCCAACCTGCGCGCGCAGGCAGGTTTTATCCGCGAGGTGATCGAGGCGCTGTCACTGGACCGTCCGCTGCTGGTGGGCCATTCTCTGGGCGGTGGCATTTCGCTGGCCCTTGCGCTGGATCACCCCGAACTGACGCGCGGTCTGGCCCTGATCGCGCCACTGTGCCTGCCCACGGGCGAAACTGCGGAACCGTTCAAACCGCTTGCCATCCCCTCGCCGCTGATGCGCCGTTTCGTCAGCCTTTTCCTGGCGACCCGCGCCACGATCAAGAACCGCGATATCAACCTGGATTACGTCTTTGGCCCCGAACCCGTGCCCGGCGGCTTTCCCTTGCAGGGCGGCGGTCTGATGGGGCTGCGTCCCGAAATCTTCCGCAATATGTCACGCGATTTCCTGCACGCGGCGGACGATCTGAAAGGGATGGCGGCCCGCTATGACACCCTGCCCCGCCCTGTCGGCATACTGCACGGGCGCAGCGACCGCATCCTGCCCGTAGAGGCGCAGGCCGCCGAAATGGGCCGCCGGTTTCCGGCGGTGCAGGTGGAATTGGTAGAGGGCGGGCATATGCTGCCCCTGACCCAGCCCGCGCTTTGCACGGAGTTCATCCGCCGGATCGATGCGGCAGCAGATAGCGGGACGAAAGCGGGAAAGCCAGACTAGTCGATTTTTCCAAGTTTTTTCAACAACCTGACCTTGACAGCGGGCGGCACGAACTTGGTCACGTCCCCGTCCAGACGGGCAATTTCCTTGACCAGTTTCGACGCGATCGCCTGATGCTTGGCATCTGCCATCAGGAACACCGTTTCGACCGAATTGTCGAGCGAGCGGTTCATCCCGACCATCTGGAATTCGTATTCGAAATCGGCCACGGCGCGCAGGCCGCGCACGATCACCGTCGCGCCAACGTCATGGGCGCAATTGATCAACAGGTTCTCGAACGGGTGCGCCACGAATTCGCAGCCTGTTTCGCGGGCCAGATGCGCGGTTTCTTCCTCGACCATGGCAACGCGTTCTTCCAGGTTGAACAGCGGTCCCTTGTCGCGGTTGATCGCCACGCCGATCACAAGGCGGTCCACCAGCGAGGCCGCGCGCCGCATGATGTCGATATGGCCCTTCGTAATGGGATCGAAGGTGCCGGGGTATAGGCCGATGCGCATGGGAGGCTCCGCGTCTCGTGAGTTTCTGCGGATGCACGCAATATTATTGCGCCGCAGAATGCAAGGCCGAATGGGAAATTTCCGACCCGCGCCGCAAAGTTACGGCGCAGGCGGTTGCCAATGGGCCATACCGCGGGGCATGGCCCTGCTGACCCATAACAGCGTTCGGTAAGGCCTAGTGGCCCATCACCATGCCTTCCAGCGCGTCGCGCTCCATCGCCAGTTCCTGCAAGCGCGCCTTGACCACGTCGCCAATGGTGACAATGCCGACCAGTTTGCCCTCTTGGGTTACTGGCATGTGGCGGAAACGGCCATCGGTCATACGTTGCAACACATCATCCGCCTTGTCGCGGGGCGAACAGCAGGACGGGTTGCGCGTCATCATTTCATCGACCTTGTCCACAAGGCAGCCCGCACCGCGCAGGGCAAGGCTGCGCACGATGTCGCGTTCAGACAGGATACCATCAACCGTTTCCCCATCGCGCGATACGATCACACCGCCGATCCGGGCCTCGGCCAGCATTTGCGCGACTTCGGATACGACCGTGCCGGGCCTGACCGTGATCACCTCACTGGAACCTTTTGAATTCAGGATCTGCTGCACCAGCATGGTCTGTTCCTCCCTTGACCGTGTGTGATGCAGTTCAGCGTTGCCTACCTGCGACATTCTGTCAAGCAATGCCGCAATATTCCGTCAATGCGCGGTTAATCCTGCCAATGCAGCAGGCACGGCCTATGCCAGCCCCTCCAGCTTTTGCACCTCGGCGCGCAGCCCCTCGCTCAATGCTTCGGCAAAGCGGTTCATCCGTTCCAACCGCCGGTCATCGGCATGGCGGATCAGGTAGAAACTGCGGGTCAGGCTTAATTCATGCGGTAACACCTTGATTATGCCCTTGGCGGATGGAATGGCGAAATCATGTACCATGCCCACGCCGCCGCCCTGCCGCACCCAGTTGAACTGAACCGACACCGAATTGGACGCAAGCGCGACCCGTTCGGCCCCGATCTCGGCCAGGTAATCCAGCTCCTTGTCGAAAATCATGTCAGGGATATAGCCGACAACGCGGTGATGGCGCAGGTCGTCCAGACTGGTCAGGGGGGGCGAGTTTTTCAGATACCAACGGGACGCGGCCAGATGCAGTTTGTAATCGGTGATCTTCTGCACGGTCAGGCGGCCCGCCGTGGGCGGGCTGACGCCGATCACCAGATCCGCCTCGCGCCGCGACAGGTTGATGACGCGCGGCAGGGCGACGATCTGAACATTCAGGTCGGGGTTGGCCCGCACGATCCGGTTGCAGACCTGCGGCAGCAGGTAATTGGCACAGCCGTCCGGCGCGCCGATACGGATGGTGCCCGACAGCTCGCCCGCCTGCCCCTGCATTTCCGCCATCGCCGCGCCCATGGATTGTTCGGCCCCTTCCGCATGGGTCATCAGGCGTTGCCCCGCATCGGTCAGCGCGTAACCTTGCGGCGATTTGGCAAACAACGGCGCGCCCAACACCTCCTCCAGCCGGGCAATGCGGCGGCCCACGGTGGCCGGATCGACCTTTAGAATACGGCCCGCGCCAGACAGGCTTTCCTCGCGCGCGACGGCCAGGAAAATCTTCATGTCATCCCATTGCATATCCATTTCGCCCCCTCCGGCACCCCGACATTAATGCAAAGCCCTTTTGGAAACTTGCCCCTTTGCACCGCATTCATGCAAGCCTATCCTAGCGTCAGCAAATTCCGAGGAGGAACACCATGCAAGAACTGACCCATTACATCGGCGGCGAACACGTCAAAGGCACGTCCGGCCGGTTCAGCGATGTCTTCAACCCCGCCACCGGCGAAGTCCAGGCAAAATGCCCGCTGGCCTCGGTCGAGGAAATGAACCACGCGGTCCAAGTGGCCGCCGCCGCGCAGCCCGCATGGGCCGCCACCAACCCGCAGCGCCGCGCCCGCGTTCTGATGAAACTGGTCGATCTGCTGAACCGCGACATGGACAAGCTGGCCGAGGCGCTGTCGCGCGAACACGGCAAGACCCTGCCCGACGCCGCAGGCGACGTGCAGCGCGGTCTGGAAGTGGTGGAATACTGCATCGGCGCGCCGCAACTGCTGAAAGGCGAATACACCGACGGCGCAGGTCCGGGCATCGATATGTATTCCATGCGCCAGGCGCTTGGCGTTTCTGCCGGCATCACACCCTTCAACTTCCCCGCCATGATCCCGATGTGGATGTTCGCCCCCGCGATTGCCTGCGGCAACGCCTTCATCCTGAAACCGTCCGAGCGTGACCCGTCGGTGCCGCTGATGCTGGCCGAACTGGCCGAAGAGGCAGGCCTGCCCAAAGGCATCTTGCAGGTCGTCAACGGCGACAAGGAAGCGGTGGATGCGATCCTTGATAACGATGTGATCCAGTCGGTCGGCTTCGTCGGCTCGACCCCGATTGCCGAATATATCTATGGTCGCGGCTGTTCCAACGGCAAGCGCGTGCAGTGCTTTGGCGGCGCGAAAAACCACATGATCATCATGCCCGACGCGGACATGGACCAGGCCGCAGACGCGCTGATCGGCGCGGGCTACGGCGCCGCGGGTGAACGCTGCATGGCCATCTCGGTCGCCGTGCCGGTGGGCGAGGAAACGGCCGACCGCCTGATCGAAAAGCTGGTGCCCCGCATCGAGAAGCTGAAGGTCGGCCCCTATACTTCGGGCGATGACGTGGATTACGGCCCCGTCGTGACCGCCGCGGCCAAGGCCAACATTCTGAAACTGGTGGAAACCGGCGTGGCGCAGGGCGCGGAACTGGTCGTCGACGGCCGCGATTTCAGCCTGCAAGGCTACGAGGACGGCTTCTTTGTCGGCCCGCACCTGTTCGACCGCGTGACCAAGGACATGGACATCTACCAAAAAGAGATTTTCGGCCCGGTCCTGTCCTGCGTTCGCGCGCAAAGCTATGAAGAGGCGCTTTGCCTTGCCATGGACCACGAATACGGCAACGGCACCGCGATCTTCACCCGCGACGGCGACGCCGCGCGCGATTTCGCCAGCCGCATCAACGTGGGCATGATCGGGATCAACGTGCCGATCCCCGTGCCGCTCGCCTATCACACCTTCGGCGGCTGGAAGAAATCGGCCTTTGGTGATCTCAACCAGCACGGGCCGGATGCGTTCAAATTCTACACGCGCACCAAGACCGTCACCTCGCGTTGGCCCTCGGGCATCAAGGAAGGTGGCGAGTTCAACTTCAAGCCGATGGAATAATCGCACCATCGCGCACTGCTATGAAAAGGGCCGGTTCATCCGGCCCTTTCTCTTTTAAGGGGAATATTTTTCCTGTTTTCCCGTTTATCGGCTAATGACCCTTGACCTTTACCTGCCGCGGCTTTTTAGCGTCACGCCTTCATGCCGGCCGAAGTCATCCTGTTTCCTGAACGCAACCTTGCCCTGTTCCGCCATGTCGGCGTCAGTTTGGCCGACGATTGCATTTCGGCAATCAACACCTTCATTCAGATGCCCGGCTATCGCCCTGAAATGGCACATCTGGTGGACCTGTCCGGCGTAACGGAAGCTGCGGTCGATTTCAATTCGATGCCGGGGCTGGTGATGCGCGCGGCGCGGCTTGGCCATTATTTCACCCAAGGCTTGCACTGCGCGATCTATGCGCCCGATGACGTGAGCTTTGGCTTTGCCCGCATGTATCAGCAGCTGGCCGAACAATTCCTGCCGTTCCAGACCGGGGTGTTCCACGATGCGGCCGGTGCGCTCGCACATGCCGGGCAAGACATTTCCACGCTGGACGCCCTGAACCCGGCCTGATCGCCGCTTTGACCTTCAGCCGCGCCGATGTTCTAATCGGTCGTGCACAAGGCCAGCGGAGAATCCCATGACCATCGCACAGCCCGATTTCACCATCGGCATCGAAGAAGAATACCTGCTTGTCGACAAGGACAGCCTTGACCTGGCCCCTGCACCGCCCGAACTGATCGCGCGGTGCAATGACGCGCTGCAAGGCCAGTTCAGCCCGGAATTCCTGAATTGCCAGGTCGAGATCGGCACAAAAGTCTGCGCCAATATCGGCGAGGCGCGCGAGGAATTGAAAACCCTGCGCAGGACCGTGTCGCGCATCGCCGCCGATTACAACCTGTCGCCCATTGCCGCCTCGTGCCACCCGTTTTCCGACTGGCGCGACCAGGAACACACCGACAAGGACCGCTATAACAACCTGTCCGACCAGTTGGCGGGCGTGGTGCGCCGGATGCTGATCTGTGGGATGCATGTGCATGTGGGCATCGACGACAAGGACCAGCGGATCGACCTGATGAACCAGATGCGTTATTTCCTGCCGCATCTTCTGGCATTTTCCGCCTCCTCCCCGTTCTGGCAGGGCGAGGATACCGGCCTTAGCTGTTACCGGCTGACCGTGTTCGACAACCTGCCCCGCACCGGCCTGCCGCCGCGGTTCGACGCCTGGGGCAATTACGAACGCTCGGTCGAGGCGCTGACCGACATGGGCCAGATCGAGGACGCCTCGAAAATCTGGTGGGACATGCGCCCCTCGCATCAATACCCCACGCTTGAATCGCGCATTTGCGATGTCCAGCCCCGACTGGAACATGCGCTGACACTGGCCGCCGTGACGCAGGCGCTGATGCGGATGCTGTGGCGGCTTTCGCTGCAAAACCAGCGTTGGCGGGTCTATGACAGCTTCCTTCTGTCCGAAAACCGCTGGCGCGCGCAGCGGTATGGCACCCGCGAAGGGCTGATAGATTTCGGCGCGCGGCAGGTCTTGTCCTTCAACCAGTTGTCCGAAGAACTGATCACTCTTACCGGCGAGGATGCAATGGCACTGCAATCCGCCCCGGAAATCGAGGCGCTGCGCGACATGTTCGCGCTTGGCGCCTCGGCGGCACGGCAACGCACCGTCCTGTCCGAGGAAATGGAACAACACGGCGATCAGGACCGCGCACTGCGCGCCGTCGTCACCCACCTGATCGAAGAATTCCACGCCGATCTGTAAATGCCTCTTTTCCCCTTGCAACAATCCTGCAAGAATGCGGAATTAAACAAGTGTTCAATAACGAAAATCAGGGAGGAGGAAACCCATGGATTTCGCGTTGACCGAGGAACAGACTGCAATCTTCGACATGGCCCACGCATTCGGGCAGGAAAACATCGCCCCCCACGCCCGCCAGTGGGAAGAGGACGGAATCATCCCGAAATCCCTGTGGCCGCAGGTTGGCGAATTGGGGTTCGGCGGGCTTTATGTGTCTGAAGAAGGCGGCGGCGCGGGGCTGTCCCGCCTGGACGCAGTGCTGGTGTTCGAGGCGCTGTCGATGGCCTGCCCTTCGGTCGCCTCTTTCCTGTCGATCCACAATATGTGCGCCAAGATGATCGACACATTCGCCGATGATGACGTGAAAGCGCGCTACATGCCCGGCGTGATTTCGATGGACACGGTGCTGTCCTACTGCCTGACCGAACCGGGGTCGGGGTCGGACGCGGCGGCGCTGAAAACCCGTGCGGCCAAGGGCAACGACGGCTATGTGCTGAACGGCACCAAGGCCTTCATTTCTGGCGGCGGCTATTCCGATGCCTATGTCGTGATGTGCCGCACCGGCGATGACGGGCCGAAGGGCATTTCCACCGTGATCGTAGATGATGGCACCGATGGACTGTCCTTTGGCGGGCTGGAACAGAAAATGGGCTGGAAATCGCAGCCCACGCGGCAGGTGCAATTCGACGATTGCAAGGTGCCGCTGGAAAACCTTGTGGGCGAGGAAGGCAAGGGTTTCAAATACGCCATGGCCGGTCTTGACGGCGGACGGCTGAACATCTCCGCCTGCTCTTTGGGGGCGGCGCAGCAGGCGCTGAACCTGACGCTGCAATATATGTCCGAACGCAAGGCCTTCGGCCAGTCGATCGACCAGTTCCAGGCGCTTCAATTCCGTCTTGCGGATATGGAGATTGAACTTCAGGCCGCCCGCACCTTCCTGCGCCAGGCCGCGTGGAAGCTGGACCAAGGCGCACCTGATGCGACGAAATTCTGCGCCATGGCCAAGAAATTCGTGACCGAGGCAGGCTCGAAGATCGTGAACCAATGCCTGCAACTGCATGGCGGTTACGGCTATCTGGCCGATTACGGGATCGAGAAACTGGTGCGCGATCTGCGCGTGCATGAAATCCTTGAAGGCACCAACGAAATCATGCGCCTGATCACCGCGCGTTCGCTGCTGGCAGAGGCCCGCTGATGCCCGATATTTCCATTCGCATCCAAGGGGTTGCGGGCCGGATCACCTTGAACCGGCCCAAGGCGCTGAACGCGCTGACCTATGACATGGCAACGGCGATCGAGGCGGCGATTGACGCATGGCGCGACGATCCAGCCGTGCAGCTGGTCGTCATCGACGCGGAAGGCGACCGCGCCTTTTGCGCCGGCGGCGATATTGCCGATCTCTATGCCAGCGGCACCAAGGGCGATTTTGCCTATGGCCGCAAATTCTGGGCCGATGAATACCGGCTGAACGCCAAGCTGGCCGAATACCCGAAACCCACGGTCAGCCTGATGCAGGGCTTTACCATGGGCGGCGGCGTCGGCGTGGGCTGTCACCTTGGCACCCGCATCGTCGGGGACAGCAGCCAGATCGCCATGCCGGAATGCGGCATCGGACTGGTGCCGGACGTGGGCGGCTCTCTGATCTTGGCGCGCGCGCCGGGCCGGTTGGGCGAATACCTTGGCACCACCGCGGGGCGCATGGGCGCAGCCGATGCGATCTTGGCCGGTTTTGCCGACGCCTACATCCCCGAACCCGAATGGCCCGCCCTGATTGCTGCCTTGGAATCGGGCGATCTGCCTGCCATCGAAAAAGCCGCACAAACCCCGGCAGACGGCACACTGGAACCGCTGCGCGGCCAGATCGACGCCATGTTCGCGGGCGAAACCCTTGGCGATATCGTCAACCTGTTGAAGGCAGAGGACAGCGAATTCGCGGCCAGGACGCTCAAGGCGTTGAACCGCAATTCGCCGCTGGCCATGGGCTGCGCCGTGGAAATGATCCACCGGCTGCGCCAAGGCACGCCCGACATCCGCCGCGCGCTGGAACTGGAATACCGCTTCACCTATCGCGCCATGGAAAAGGGCGATTTCCTGGAAGGGATCCGCGCCGCGATCATCGACAAGGACCGCAATCCGCAATGGAAACACGGGCTGGACGCCCTGCCCTCTGTCGCGGTGTCGCAAATGCTGCTGCCCCTCGGGGCGGACACGCTGAATTTCGAGGAGGAGACCACCATGCAAATCGCATTCATCGGGCTTGGCAACATGGGCGCGCCCATGGCCGCCAATCTTGCCACCGCCGGGCATGACGTGACCGGGTTCGACACCGCTGGCGTCACCGCCGAGGGCGTCACCAGTGCTGCCACCGCGGAAGAGGCCGTCAAAGGCGCGGACGTGGTCATCACCATGCTGCCCAACGGGCAAATCCTGCGCAGCGTCGCCGCGCAGATCATCCCCCACATGGACAAGGGCGCGGCGCTTGTCGATTGTTCGACCGTGGACGTGGAAAGCGCCCGCGCCGTGGCCGAACAGGCGACCCGGGCGGGCCTTTTGGCAGTGGACGCGCCTGTATCGGGCGGGGTTGGCGGGGCCACGGCAGGCACGCTGACCTTCATGTGCGGCGGATCGCCCGCCGCCTTCGCCAAGGCGGAACCCCTGTTCGACATCATGGGCCAAAAGGCCGTGCATTGCGGCGATGCGGGCGCAGGCCAATCGGCCAAGATCTGCAACAACATGATCCTTGGCGTCACCATGATCGCCACCTGCGAGGCTTTTGCACTGGCCGACAAGCTGGGCCTTGATCGGCAAAAGATGTTCGACGTGGTCAGCACCTCCTCGGGGTATAGCTGGTCGATGAACGCCTATTGCCCCGCGCCGGGCGTCGGCCCGACCAGCCCTGCCGACAACGATTACAAACCCGGCTTTGCAGCCGAACTGATGCTGAAAGACCTGCGCCTGTCGCAACAGGCCGCAGAGGCTGTCGATGCCGACACCCCCATGGGCCAGGCCGCCGCCGCGCTATACGAGGCATTCGTGGAATCCGAGGGTGGCAAGGGCATGGATTTCTCGGCCATGCTGCCCCGGTTCGAAAAACGCGGGCGCGACTGACGCGGCGCGGGGGCTTGCAGCCGCGATGCGCCGCGCTACTGTCGCGGGTATGAGCCATGACACCCCTTCCCCCGCCGCGGCGCCCGACTGGTGCGATGCGGCGGGGCTGACCCTTCTGGATGATGCGGCGCGGGCGCGGCTGGCCCCGCTTGCGCCCATGTCCCTGCCCGCCCGCACCCCGCTGTTTCATGCGGGCGATGCGGCGCAGGGCTATGCCATCGTGCTGTCGGGCCGGATCGACGTGACCCTGACCGGCGCATCGGGGCGCGAGATCCTGCTTTACACGGTCGAGCCGGGGCAATCCTGCGTGCAGACCACCATGGGCCTGATCTCGGACCGCAACTATTCGGCGGATGCGCAAACCGTCACCGACACGCGGCTGGTGCTGGTGCCCAAACCCACATTTACGGGGCTGTTGAACGACAGCGCCAGCTTTCGCTCCATCGTGTTCGACGCTTTCGCTCAGCGGATGCAAGCCATGACGGAACTGCTGGAAAAGGTTGCCTTCATGCGTGCCGAATGCCGGATCGCGGAACGTCTGCTGACCCTTGCGGCCCCCGGCCCGATCCAGTTGACTCAGGCCGGACTGGCCGCGCAGGTCGGCACCGCCCGCGAAGTCGTCTCGCGCCGGCTGGATGCATGGTCGCGCAATGGCTGGGTCCGCACCGGGCGCGGCACGGTCGAGGTGCTGAACCCCGACGCCCTGCGCGGTATTGCCCTGAAAGGCGACTGATCACGTTTTCGCCGCTGCGACATCCTGTCCGGAACCCTTCCGCCACCGCGTTGGTTGACCTTGTAAATAAAAAGGAACAATTCAATGATACCAATTGTGCCCCTGGCGCTGATGGCGGCCATGGAGTTGCCTGACGCCGCCTATGAACCCGCACCGCTGAACCTTGCCCAAAGTAACGGGCCGGTCACTTTGGCCAAATCCGACAAATCGCGCCCTGCCAATGCGCATGGCAAAGGCCAGACCGCGTATACCATTGCCGACTGCCCGCCCGGCCTTGCCAAGAAGAACCCGCCCTGTGTGCCGCCGGGCCTTGCACAGCAGGCACATCCATATCGCCCCGGTGACCGCCTGTCAGGCGACTACCTCGCCATCGACGGCAGCCGCCACGGCTGGGACGGGCGCTATGGCTATTACCGGCAGGGCGGATACGTCATTCAGGTGGATCGCAGCACGATGGAGGTGATCGGCCTCATGGGGCTGGTGTCGGACCTGCTGAACTAAGCCCTATGTGACAGTGTCACAGACAGGGACGCCGACTCAGGTTAAGATATTGCTAATCTTGAACCTGAAAAGGAGATTCCCATGTCCAAGAATGTCGGCGGTATTGACCGCATCCTGCGTATCGTCATCGGCCTTGCAATGCTGGTGGGCTTTTTCCTGCTGCCCGATGCCGGTTACCGCTGGTTCCTTCTGATCGGTATCGTGCCGCTGTTCACCGGCCTGTTCCAGACCTGCCCGCTATATTCGATCTTCGGGATGAACACCTGCCCGATGAAAAAGTGATCGGCGGATAAGCCCCGCCCCAAAAGGGCGAAACTGGCAAAACCTCGCTAAGCGGTACGCCGCTTAGCGACAAACAGGAAATCGCATCTTATATTCAAACCTCCGAATGCTTTCGTGGAGGAGACCAAGATGCAAACCAACTTCAAGATGCCCCATGGCAAGGCCAGCGTTGCCGGCCATGCATTCATCGTCGTGACCTGCCTTGGGCTGGCCATCCTTCCCGCTGCGGCCGTCGCCAAGGGTGCCGGCGCGGGCGGGGCCGCCGTATCGGCAGGCAGCACTCAAAAAATCCAGTCGCGCAACATGGACCAAACCCGCACCCGCACCGAGGCCCGCGTGACGAAAAATTGCGATGGCGCCTGCGATACTGCGGCCCGCGTTCAAACCCGCAACCAGACGCAAGAACGCCACGAGTTTCGCAAAACACTGGGAAAATTGAACGGCTTGTTCGGTAAGTCCGACAACTGACGGTGTCCCTGCGGGCCCGTCCCCTATCTGCTGCGGGCCTGCATCCTGGCCGCCCTTCACCCACGAAGGGCGGCTTTTTTCATGCGCCTATTCCGCCACGACCGACCGGCCCTGCAACATCGGCTTCAGGTAATGTCCGGTATGGCTGCGCGGTTCTTCGGCCACCTTTTCGGGCGTGCCCACGGCCACGATCTCTCCGCCGCCATCACCGCCCTCGGGGCCGATGTCGATCAGCCAGTCGGCGGTCTTGATGACATCAAGGTTATGTTCGATCACCACCACCGTGTTGCCCTGATCGACCAGTTCGTGCAGCACCTCAAGCAGCTTGCGCACATCCTCGAAATGCAGGCCCGTGGTGGGCTCGTCTAGGATATAAAGCGTCCGGCCCGTGGACCGTTTCGCCAGCTCTTTCGACAGTTTCACGCGCTGCGCCTCGCCGCCTGACAGGGTCGTGGCCTGCTGGCCCACCTTGATATAGCCAAGCCCGACACGCATCAGCGCATCCATCTTTTCACGGATGCTGGGCACCGCCTTGAAAAAATCCTGCGCCTCTTCGACCGTCATATCAAGAACGTCGGCTATACTCTTGCCCTTAAAGCGAATTTCCAAAGTCTCTCGGTTGTAGCGCGCGCCCTTGCAAGTTTCGCATTCGACATAAACATCGGGCAAAAAGTGCATCTCGATCTTGATCAGACCGTCGCCCTGACAGGCCTCGCAGCGGCCCCCTTTGACGTTGAAACTGAACCGTCCGGGCTTGTAGCCGCGCGCCTTGGCTTCGGGCAGGCCAGCGAACCAGTCACGGATCGGCGTAAAGGCCCCCGTGTAGGTCGCCGGGTTCGACCGGGGTGTGCGCCCGATGGGCCGCTGGTCGATGTCGATCACCTTGTCCAGATGCTCCAAACCCTTGATCGTCTCGCAGGGCGCGGGCGTCTGACGCGCCCCGTTCAGCCGCATGGATGCCGTCTTGAACAGGGTTTCAATCGTCAGCGTGGACTTGCCGCCGCCCGACACGCCGGTCACGCAGACAAACTTGCCCAGCGGGAATTCGGCAGTGACATTTTGCAGGTTGTTGCCCGTCGCCTTGACCACGGTGATCTTCTTTTTATTACCCTTGCGCCGCTTGGCTGGCACCGCGATTTCGCGCGCGCCCGACAGGTATTGCCCGGTCAGGCTGGCGGGGTCTTTCGTGACCTCTGCGGGCGTGCCATGGGATACCACCTGCCCGCCGTGCAGCCCCGCGCCAGGGCCGATGTCGAACACGTAATCCGCCTCGCGGATGGCTTCCTCGTCATGCTCCACCACGATCACCGTATTGCCCTGATCGCGCAGGTTTTTCAGCGTGGTGAGCAGCCGGTCATTGTCGCGTTGGTGCAGCCCGATCGACGGCTCGTCCAACACATACAGAACACCGGTCAGGCCCGACCCGATCTGGCTGGCCAGCCGGATCCGTTGCGATTCCCCGCCCGACAGCGTGCCCGATGCGCGGCTGAGCGTCAGATATTCCAGCCCCACATTGTTCAGGAATCCCAGCCGTTCGCGGATTTCCTTAAGGATGGCGCGGGCGATTTCCTGTTTCTGCTTGGTCAAATGCCCTGGCGCGGCCTCGATCCAGTCCAGCGCCTCGCGGATCGACATCTGCACCACCTGGCCGATGTGTTCATCGCCGATGCGCACGGCCAAAGCCTCTTCGCGCAGGCGGTAGCCGTGGCAGGTGCCGCAGGGACGGTTGTTCTGGTAGCGTTCGAATTCCTCGCGCACCCAGTTGGAATCCGTCTCGCGGTAGCGCCGTTCCATGTTGGGAATGACGCCTTCGAAG
Organism: Rhodobacteraceae bacterium UBA3069; assembly: GCA_002366795.1. Lineage (GTDB taxonomy): Bacteria > Pseudomonadota > Alphaproteobacteria > Rhodobacterales > Rhodobacteraceae > UBA3069. The sequence continues at coordinate 35,108 of DFBX01000041.1, forward strand.
GTGCGCGAAACCTGATAAACGCGGCCCCCTTCATCGTAACGGAACTGGATTTCCTCATCGCCCGACCCGTACAGGAACACCTGCTGCACATAGGCGGGCAGGTCTTTCCACCTGGTGTTCTTGTCGAATTCGTAATGCTTGGCCAGCGATTCGATCGTTTGCAGGAAATAGGGCGATTTGCCCTTGCGCCACGGGGCCAATGCCCCGTCATAGATTTTCAGCGCCGCGTCCGGCACCACCAGCCGTTCGTCGAAAAACAGCTCCATCCCCAGTCCGTCACATTGCGGGCAAGCGCCAAAGGGCGCGTTGAAGGAAAATAGCCGCGGCTCGATCTCTGGGATGGTGAAGCCACTGACAGGGCAGGCGAATTTTTCGCTGAAGGTCATGCGTTCGGACTCGCCGTCGCTCGGCGCGGTTTCCAGAATGGCAATGCCATCGGCCAGATCCAGCGCAGTACGGAAACTGTCGGCCAGACGGGTTTCCAGCCCTTCGCGGACCACGATCCGGTCCACCACGACGTCAATGTCATGGCGGAATTTCTTGTCCAGCGTGGGCGGCTCGTCCAGCTCGTGGAACTCGCCATCGACCTTGACCCGCTGGAAGCCCTGTTTACGAAGTTCTAAAAATTCCTTGCGGTATTCGCCCTTGCGATCGCGGATGATCGGGGCCAGCAGGTAACCGCGCGTGCCCTCCTCCAGCGTCATCACGCGGTCCACCATGTCCTGCACCTGCTGCGCCTCGATCGGCAGGCCGGTGGCAGGGGAATAGGGCGTGCCGACGCGGGCGAACAGCAGCCGCATATAATCATAAATCTCGGTCACGGTGCCGACGGTGGACCGGGGGTTTTTCGACGTGGTCTTTTGCTCGATGGAAATGGCGGGTGACAGCCCGCTGATGTGGTCCACATCTGGCTTTTCCATCATATCAAGGAATTGGCGAGCATAGGCCGACAGGGATTCAACATAACGGCGCTGCCCCTCGGCATAGATCGTATCGAAGGCCAGCGACGACTTGCCAGACCCCGACAGCCCGGTGATCACCACCAGCTGATCGCGCGGAATATCCACGTCGATATTCTTGAGGTTATGCTCGCGCGCGCCGCGCACCTCGATGTTTTTCAGCTCTGCCATTCTATCCCCCGTGGGCCACCGGCTTACAGATAGTAGATATGGGCCGAGTCTCCAACGAGAAAACGAGAACATGAAGTGAACATCGCCAGCGCCCCGTCCCTGCCCTGAAATTAACCATTGTTAGCCGCCCTGCACACCTTTCCGCGATTTCATATCCCATTTATTGAATTATTATGATAGCAATCCCTTGAAGGATGCTGCGGCGCGGCACAGATCAAGGGCAACCTTTATTCCGAAAGGCAATGAAATGTTCAACTTCATGCGTAAATCCGAACCCGGGTTGGCCTTGTCCGACGCCATCGCACAGGTCGCAGCCGGCGAATTGACCCTGATCGACATCCGCGACCACGGCGAGCTGACCCAGACCGGCACCGCGTCAGGCGCGTTGCATATCCCAATGATGCGCCTGCCCATGGTGGCAGACCCGCGCCATCCCGATTTCCACGCCGATCTGGACCTGAAAAAGCCGGTCGCGCTGTTCTGTGCCTCGGGCGCGCGGTCGGGTATGGCGGCGAACATGCTGCGCCAGATGGGCTACGAGGTGGTGCATAACATAGGCGGTTTCGGCCATTGGGCCGCGGCGGGCGGGCCTTGCTGCAAAGTCTGAACTTCACCACATAACCTATTGAAATATAATAAACTCTGCCTTCGCGCAGGGCTTATTACTTTCTGCGCGACCGCCCATCTGAGGGTCGGGAAATCCGGGTCGTCGGTCAGGTCGTCGTTTTCGGGGTCATATTGCAGCGGCCATTGCTCTGCCGCGATAATGCGCATCGCCGCGTGGCGATTGCCCCATTGGAACGACCTTATACCCTCTTCGGCAAAACCGCCCTCGATCAGCAGTTACTTCAGCAGTGCGCGGCAGGCGCGCTGCATGGCGATCCGGTTTGATATTCGGCACGCCGCCCCCGTCAGGCCTTAGAAATGCAAGGCCCGCCCGTATGCATCCAACACGCTTTCGTGCATCATTTCAGATAGGGTCGGGTGCGGGAAGACCGTGTTCATCAGGTCTTCTTCGGTGGTTTCCAACTGGCGGCCCACCACGTAGCCCTGGATCAGTTCGGTCACCTCGGCACCGACCATATGCGCACCCAAAAGTTCGCCGGTTTTCGCGTCAAACACAGTTTTCACCATGCCTTCCGGTTCGCCCAATGCGATGGCCTTGCCGTTGCCGATAAAGGGAAAGCGGCCGACCTTGATGTCATAGCCGGCTTCCTTGGCCTTGGCTTCGGTCATGCCGACCGAGGCCACCTGCGGATGGCAATAGGTGCAGCCCGCGATAGAACCCGGCTTGATCGGATGCGGATGCCCGCCCGCGATCAGTTCGGCCACCATGACGCCCTCGTGGGATGCCTTATGCGCCAGCCAGGGCGCGCCCGCGATATCGCCGATGGCATACAGCCCGTCCACGCCGGTGCGGCAGAATTCATCGGTCACCACATGGCTGCGGTCGATTTTCACGCCCGCCTCTTCCAGGCCTAAACCTTCGACATTGCCGACGATGCCCACGGCGGAAATCACCGTGTCGAACTCGTGTTTCTCGACCTTGCCGCCGGTTTCGATATGGGCGGTGACCTTGCCTTTGCCGCGGTCCAATTGCTTGACCGCCGCCTTTTCCATGATGGTCATACCTTGCTTGACGAACTGCTTTCTCGCAAAGGCGCTGATTTCCGCGTCTTCGACGGGCAGCACGCGGCCCATCACTTCGACCACGGTCGTGTCCGCGCCTAGCGTGTTGTAAAAGCTGGCAAATTCGATGCCGATGGCACCGGAGCCGATGACCAGCAATTTCCTGGGCATGTGCGGCGGTTGCAGCGCGTGCTTGTAGGTCCAGACCAGGTCTCCATCCGCCTCAAGCCCCGGCAATTCACGGGCGCGGGCACCGGTGGCCACGATGATCGCCGGCGCGGTCAGCTCCTCTGTGCCGTTGTCGGTGGTTACAGAAACCTTGCCCTTACCGGACAGTTTCGCCGTGCCCATGATGCTGGTGATCTTGTTCTTCTTGAACAAGTGCCCGATGCCGCCGGACAACTGTTTCGCCACTCCGCGCGAACGTTTGACCACCGCGTCCAGATCGTAATCAACCCCCTCGGCCTTCAGGCCGAATTCCTTGGCGCGGTGCATCAGGTGGAACACTTCGGACGAGCGCAGCAGCGCCTTGGTCGGGATACAGCCCCAGTTCAGGCAGATGCCGCCCAGATGCTCGCGCTCGACGCAGGCGACGTTCAGCCCCAGTTGCGCGGCGCGGATCGCGGCCACATAGCCGCCGGGGCCAGCCCCGATGACGATCATGTCAAATGTTTTCGCGGCCATGGGGCACCTCCGATTCCGAAATTGGTTTGATGTTAAACTAATTCTGAAACCGCTTCAACGACAGACACCCCGCAGACCGACCGGCGGCCGGATATGCGGGGTTAATCCGTTGACATGGCGCAGTAAAATCTGCTGAATATCCTAGCCTGCCTGCAACTGGCGCACGGTCTGGCCATAGCCGCCCGCATCTACATAGGCCTGTTCCGGTGCCGTGGTCGGGCGCGACAGCGCCTCGTTCCGGTAGGGGAAGCGGCCAAAGGCGCGGATCACGTGGCGATGCGCCTTGGCGTGCAGCAGGTTGCCCTCGCCCGCCTGGGGCATCCGTTCATGCATAAGGCGCACGCAGCGGTCCTGATCGCACAGGTTTTCCGAATGCATCAACGGCAGGTAAAAGAATTGCCGCGCGGGTTCGTCGATCTTCAAATCCCATTTGTGGTCGATCGCCATCTTGGCGGCGGCCAGTGCCACGGCGTCCGACTGGAACGCCTCGGCAGTGCCGCGGAACATGTTGCGCGGGAACTGGTCCATCAGGATGATATAGGCAAGCGCCCCGCTGGGATAGGTCAGCCACAGCCCGTAAGCGCCATCACAAGCCTGCCTGTACATTTCCAGAAACCGGTCGCGGATCTGCTCATCCAGCGCCTCGCTGCTTTCGTACCAGCCCTTCGGGCCCACCTCGTCCAACCAGAAGGACAGGACCTCTTCCGCGCGCTCCATGACCATCTCCTCGCCCTTACGCAAAACCTTTACCCAAAGGCTAACACGGTCGACCGCGCAACAAACAGTAAAAAATTACTACAAGAGCGACATATTGTGTCGCACCCCTGACGAATGCCTACTTAGGAGGCAGCATCGTCGGCATGCGCGGCTTCCTCGGCCTCCTCGGCCATGTCGGCTGCATATTCCTGCGCAACTTCCAGCGCCACCGCAGTCGAGGTCGGCGACAGGGCGGAATAGCTGGCGGTTTCATCGACCGGAACGGCCGGGCGCTGCGTCATGCGATACGCAGCATAACCCGCAAGGGCCAGCAACAGCACGGCGATCAGCACGAAATAGCCCTCGGGGCCGAACACGCCCATGGCCCAACCGATGATGATCGGGCCGGCGATGGCCCCCACGCCGTTGATGAACAACAGCCCGCCCGACGCCGCGGCCATATCCTCGCGTTCAAGAAAGTCGTTGGTATAGGCGATCAGCAGCGAATACAGCGGGTTCGACATGCCCCCCACCAGCAGCGCCGCGACCAGCAGCACCGGGAAAAACCCGGCCGAGAACACCCCCAGAAGCGCCCCGACACCGCCCGCGACCGAGGCACCAAGGATCAGCAACCGCCGGTCCATCCGGTCCGACAGCCAGCCCAGCGGGAATTGCAGGAACACCGCACCGATATAGAAACAGGCCACGAAAAGCGAGATTTCGGGCAGGGTCAGCCCCGCCTGGGCCCCGTAAACGGCCCCCATCCCGAACAACGCCGAGAACACGCCGCCCAGCAGGAAAATACCAACGCAGCCAAGCGGCGAGGCATCCATCAGGCGGCGCAGGCTCATCGGTTTGGTGGTTTCGAAGGCCGGTGTCGGACTGACCGACAGCAGGATCGGCGCAACCGCGATCGACACCAGAACCGAAGGGATCACGAACAGCATGAACCCCCCCGGATCGGCCACCAGCATCAGGCCCTGCGCCGCGACGATGCCCACCACCTGCACCAGCATGTAAAGCGACAGCGCCATGCCGCGGGTTTCATTTTCGGCGGCGTTGTTCAGCCAGCTTTCGGCGGTCACGTAGACGCCGCAAAAGCAAAACCCGATGATAAAGCGCCCAACCGTCCAGAACCACGGGTTCGGCACAGCCGGATACAGAATCAGCACCGCCGAGATAAAGCTGGCCAGCGCCGCGAACACCCGCACATGGCCGACACGGCGGATCATTTCGGGCACCATGCGCGATGCGAACAGGAAGCCAAGGAAATAGGCCGACATCACCACCGACATCTGCCCGGTGCTGAAATCCTCCAGGTCGCCCCGCACACCCAGCAGGGTGCCTTGCAAACCGTTGCCGATCATCAGCAGGAACATGCCAAGCAGCAAGGCCCAGGCGTTTTTTACAAAGGGTAACATGGCGGTCTTTCCTGCGTTTGAACCTGGGTCATATGTCATCCGCCCGAATGCTACGGGCGCGAAACCGACATGGAGTTGCGCGGCTGCGCCCCCCCATCGCTGTCAGATCAGCGCGGCGGGATCAACAGCGACGCATCCCCATACGAGAAAAACCGGTATTTTTCGCGAACGGCGTGGTCGTATATCGTGCGAATGCGCTCTGGCCCCATCAGGGCGGCGACCAGCATCATCAGGGTCGATTTGGGCAGGTGGAAATTGGTCATCAGCGCATCGGTGACGCGGAATTCGAAACCGGGATAGATGAAAATATCCGTCTCGCCCCGCCATGGCGCGATTTGCCCGGTGCCGCGCGCCGCACTTTCGATCAAACGCAGGGCGGTGGTGCCCACGGGTATGATGCGCCCGCCCGCCGCTTGCGTCGCGGCAATCTGGGCGGCGGCCTGTTCGGTTACCTCGCCCCATTCGGCGTGCATCTTGTGGGTGGTCACGTCCTCGACCTTGACGGGCAGGAAGGTGCCCGCGCCCACATGCAGCGTCACATGGGTGATATCCACGCCCATGGCCGCGATCCGCGCCAGCAACGCATCATCGAAATGCAAGGAAGCCGTCGGCGCCGCCACGGCCCCCGAATGCCGGGCCCAGACGGTTTGGTAATCGGTCTTGTCCTGCGCATCGGGCGCGCGCAGCGCAGCGATATAGGGCGGCAGGGGCATATTGCCCGCCTCGGCCAGGGCCGCGTCGAAATCGGGGCCGGTCAGGTTGAAGGACAAGATACCCTGCCCGTCCTCTTTCGCCTCCAGCGAGGCGGACAGATCATCGGTGAACCGGATCACCTCGCCCTCGCGGATCTTTTTCAGCGGTTTCAGCAGGGTCGCCCAATGCCCGCCGGCGCGCGGCTGCAGCAAGGTCACCTCGATCCGGGCCTCGGTTTCGCCCGCATCGGAGATGCGGCGGCGCGTGCCGGACAGGCGCGCGGGAATCACGCGGGTGTCGTTCAGCACCAGGCGGTCGCCGGGGCGCAGCCAGTCGGTCAGGTCCGTCACCGTGGCATCGGTGATCGTATCGCCATCCGCCACCAACAGCCGCGCCGCGCTGCGCGGGCGCGCGGGCCGTGTCGCAATCAGCCCCTCGGGCAGATCGAAATCGAAATCATCCAGTTTCATAGCCGTGCCTTGATTGCCTTACCTGTCCACACGCCCCGAAGGCGGCGCCTGTGGTTTCTGCTGCGCCTGCCCCTGGCCATTGACCGTGGGGGCGGGGCGGCGGAATATCTCGCGGAACATGCCGGGTGTAAAGATCGACAAGGGGTTCACCTGCACGCGCGGTTTGTCGGCGGTGCCTTTCAAGGTGTAGTTGAACCCGATCAGCCCCTCGCCCTTGCGGGTCAGAACCGCGCCGATCCCGTTGATCAGGTAGATCGGGGAAAACACGCCCTGCATGTCCATCCGGTCGCTGGTCAGGTCGTAATAGCCATCCATCGAAATGCCCAGGGACGCGCCGGTGGCGCTGCTTTCGGTGACGATCACCTGTTTCGGGGTCATGCGGAATTTTGCCTCGACATCGGTGAACAGCAGTCCGTCGCCGGACAGTTGCTCCAGCAGACCGACGATGGACACGGCACTCAGCAGCCCCGCCATGGCAGGCGCATCGCGCAGCCAGACGTTCGTCAGCCGCAACACGCCGTTATATTCCCCCGCCGCACCGCGCGGGCGCAGCACCAGTTCCATATCACCGCGATGCGCCTTTTCCAAAAGCCCCGCCGCCGCCAGCACCTGCCCCCCCTTGTTCGAGGTGATGCGAAACGCGCTGCGCCCCGCGTCGGGCACCACGGTGCCATTGACGCGCGGGCCACCGTTGACCTGCCCGGTAAACGTGCCGCCCATCCCGCCGGTATTGGTGAAATCGCCGCGAAATCCGGTCAGCGCGATGCCTTCGGAAATCTGTAACCGGTCCAGCCTGAGAGAGATCGGCCCGCTTTCAGCCGATGTACCGCCATCGCCCGTGCCGCTGCCGATCGAGGTCTTGCGCAGGTCGATCCGCCCGCCCGACACTTCGACCGCGGTGGGCGCCGCGCCGCGGCCCTTCAAAGTGACCGGCGCGTCCAGCCAATCGCCCACCTGCACGCGGGTAAAGGCGGCGCGGTCCAGCTGGCCCTGCGCAGTCAGGGTGACACGGCCCCGCGCGCTCAGGCCGGGCGCGTCCAGCGACAGGGTCTCGATCCGCGGCGGGCTGGCCAATGCGCCCTTCACATCGAACCGCCCCCCCGTGCCGCGCGCCTTGCGCCAGCCGATCGCATCCAGCCGCAACGCCGCCCCGCGCAGGTCGGACGAAAGCGAAAACTCAGGCGCGCGGCCTTTTTGCAGGGCGATATCCACCTGCCCCTGCGCCGCGCCGGTAACGGCATTCGCAGGCAGGGCAATGTTGAATTCCTTAAGAAAGGCGGGGGAAAGGTCGACCTGTCCCGTCACACTGCTTTTGGCTTGGGGGTTGTCCTGAAAGGCGGTCTGCCACGCAGCCGTAAAAGGCACCTTGCCGATCCTGCCACTGCCGGAAATGCGCAAGCCAGCGTTATCGGCCTCGGCCACCGCCGTCGGCGCGGTCAGCACGCGCCCCTCGATCAGCTTGTCGCTGCGCAGGCCGGACAGCTTGGCGCGGGCGGTAAAGCGGACCTCCTCTGGCGCGACCTTCTTTTTCAGCGGCAGGTTCAGCACCGCGTCCACCTCGGCGCGGCCATCGGCAAGCGTCACGGGCCGGCCCGCCTTGGTCAGATAACCGAAAGGTTCCAAGTCCAGCACCGACAGGCCCGCCGTCACGCTGGACCGCGCCTTGATCTCGACCCGCGCGGGGGTGCCGCCCTTGACGGTTACATCCGGCACGATAAAGCTGGTGCCCGACACATCGACCTTGCCGCCCTGCGGCGCGGTGACGGTGCCCTGCGCCAGGCTGACCACGAAACGGTCACGCAGCAGGCCGCCGCGCCCGCTGGCCTGCTCGATATCCGGCAAGGTTTTTAGATAAGTCACCTTTCCCTTGTCAAATTCGAACCCCAGATAGGTGTCGGGCTTTGATCCCGGTGCCAGCCTCAGGGCAAATTCGACATTCTTCAGATCGGCGGCATGCAGGTGATCGGCCAGCCAGCCACGGGTCTTGGTGGCGGCGCGTTCTGGCCAAAGGGTGCGGACGCGGTCCATCTCGACCTTGCTGGCGCGCCCGTCCAGCGCCACTTTCCACCCCTTTTCGGTCGCATCCAGCTGCCCGTCGAAATGCAGCACGCGGCCACGGTCGGTCACAGCCAGCTGGCCAAGGGTCAGCCTGAACGGGTCCAGCGTCAGCTGCGCCTCCATCACCGCGCGTTCCAGCTGAATCGGTTCGGGGTAAAGCCCCGCGGGGTTGGCCACGATATCGCTGACCGTGAACTGGCCCAGCATGGCGGTGGGAAACCCGTTTTCCATGTCGCGCAGGATGGCGCGCCCCTCGATCCGGTTGCTGACCCATTTCGATTGCATCGACAGCTCGTCGAACCGGACCTCCTGTGCGTCGGGGTCATAGGTGAAATAGCTGCGCGCCGCGTCAAAGGGGATCGGGCGGGTGGTGTCATTGGGCTGCAAGACCCCTGCCCCGATCTGAATCGTGCCCGACAGTGGCCCCAGCCGCCCGTCCTCGCTGACCGAGGAACGCAGCGCCCCCGAAATCGGCGCGCGAAGGGCATCCAGCCAGACCAGCGGCGGCACCTCGGCGGCAATGTCCGGGGCGGAGATTTCTTCAAAGGACACGCCGAACCGAGCCGAGGCATCACCGATCCGGCTGTCATAATTCATTTCCAGAACGGTGGCGTAATCATAGCCGCCCAACAGGGCAACGTCGCCGCGCAGGGTCAGGTCGTCGCCCGTGCGCGACAGCACCGCGCGCCCGCCATCGGCAGACCATGCGCGGCCTGCGCGCGCATCTTCATAACGGATGGTCAAGGCATCCAGCCGCACCTCGCGCAGCGCAGCCAGTTGCGGCCGCACCAACAAATCATCCACCCGCTCGATCAGCTGGGCGATACTGGCCCCCTCGCCCACGGGCTGCAATGCCTCACCAAAGGCCAGCTGGAACGTGCCATCCTTGGACCGACGCAGCAGCGCATTGGCCCCGGACAGGGCCACGCGACCGGGCTGCACCTTGCCCTCCAGCAAGGGTTTGCCGGCCACGCTGGCCTCCAGCCGGGCCAGTGTCATCAAGGTGCCACCGCCATCTTCGCGCAAGGCAATATCACGCAGCAAAAGGCTGGGCCGCCAGCCAGTGCCGACGGTGATCACCATCTCGCGGAAATCCAGATCCATCCCCGGAAGGGCTGCGTCGATCCGCGCCTCGACCCGGTCGCGCAGCCAGTCGGGCGCGGTGACAGGGCGTTCGACAAGCCACAACAGCGCCGCCGCCGCCAGCACCATCGCCAGAGCCACAGGGGTCGCCAACCACAGCACCACGCGGCGCAGCAGACGCAGCCGCCGATGCGGGCGCGGCGGCGCGGGCCTGTCGGAACCGGCGCTGTCTTCCGTCAGGGCTGGATCGGCCTGTGCCTGATCGGCTTTAACCTTGTCGGCGTCGTCACTCATTGCGGCGTTCTGTCTTTCTGCCCGGTTTTATCATTCTACGGGGTTTATACTGGCCCTTGGTGACTTAATATGGGATTCAGCATTCCGCCGCCAGAGAAGGACACAGACATGAGCCAGAACGCGCCCGATTTCACCCTGCCCGGAACCGAAGGTGATGTCACCCTGTCGGCCCTGCGCCCCGCGCCCGTGGTCCTGTTCTTCTACCCGCGCGACAACACCTCCGGCTGCACGACCGAGGCGCAGGATTTCACCGCCCTGCTGCCCGAATTCGAAGCCGCGGGCGTCAAGGTCTTCGGCATTTCCAAGGATGACATGGCCAGCCATGCGCGCTTCGTCGAAAAGAAGGCGCTTGGCATGCCGCTCTTGTCCGATGCCGATGGCACCACCTGCGAGGATTTCGGCGTCTGGCAGGAAAAGAAGATGTATGGAAAGACCTTCATGGGCATCGTCCGCTCGACCTTCCAGATCGACGGGTCGGGCCAGATCGTGCGCGAATGGCGCAAGGTCAAGGTCGCCGGACATGCCGCCGAGGTGCTGGACGCCGCCCGCGCCCTGTAGGGGCGCAAATTCGTTTCAAACGAATTTGGCAAATCTCTTTGAAAGAGATTTGTCCAACCCGGCAACAAAGGGACCAAGACAATGAAAACATTGACGGAAATGGCGGTCGAGGTGCTGACCACCGCGGACGGGCGCGCCAAGACCGACCTGTCGCACCAATATGCCGCCCGATGGCGCGCGGCGCGTAGCGCGGGCGATCCGATTCCCGTGGGCACGGCAAACCCGCCCCTGCGCCCCTCGCGCCCCGAAACACCCGAATTGCTGGACCCGCGCAACGTGCCGCGCCGCCGCCCCGGCTCTCCCGAAGGGCGCAAGGCGATCTTGCACGCCGTCGCCCATATCGAGCTGAACGCCGCGGACCAGCACTGGGACATCATCGCGCGGTTCGGCCATGTGCCCCATGCCGATCGGCTTCTATGACGACTGGGTGAAATCGGCCGATGAAGAATCCAAGCATTTCAACCTTGTAAGCGATTGCCTTGAAAACATGGGCAGCCATTACGGCGCCATGGCCGCCCATGCCGGCATGTGGCGCGCGGCCGAGGATACGAAAGACGATCTTCCGGGCTGTCTCGCCGTGGTTCCCATGGTGCTTGAGGCCCGCGGCCTGGACGTGACCCCCGGCATGATCACCCTGTTCGAAAAGGCCGGGGAACAGCCGATTGTCGATGCGCTGAACGTGATCTACGCCGAAGAGGTGGGCCATGTCGGCTATGGCTCCAAGTGGTTCAACTTCCTCTGCGGGCGGGACAACCTGGACCCAAGGGACGTATTCCACGACTTGGTCCAGACATACTTTCACGGCGCGCTCAAAGCGCCCTTCAACGAGGAAAAGCGCGCCGAGGCGGACCTGCCGCCCGATTTCTACTGGCCGCTTGCCGATGACCTGCCGCCGCGCCCCGGCCTGACCTAACGGATAGGTCCGCCAGATCAGCTATGCCCCGCAACCCCCCGATGGTCGGCGGTTTTTTGCCGCCGGGCGGTGGATTTTCGCCACAATTGCGAATCATCTGGCCCGCGGGACTTGCCCGCCCGTCAACCTCTCGGTAAGCACTCGCTAACAATCTGCACCAGGGGACTCGCTAACAATCTGCACCAAGGGACAAGGTGTGCGGATCAGGGGACAAGGTGTGCGGATCGCCTACCGGGACGGGACAAGGGACGGACCATTGAGAACACGACTTGCCATTCGGATCGACGCCATGCTGGAACGCTGGTTCCCCGAACGCCGCGTTTTTCTTAGATCGGACACTGACACGCGTTTTATCCGGCTGCGCCCTGCGACGCAGCTGTTTGCCTTTTCCGGCTCTGCCCTGCTGGTGGCTTGGACCATCGTCGCCACCGCGATCCTGCTGATGGACAGCATCGGGTCGGGCAACTTCCGCGAACAGGCCAAGCGCGACCAACGCACCTACGAGGCACGGCTGAACGCCCTGTCCTTCGAACGCGACAACCGCGCCGCCGAGGCACTGGCCGCGCAGGAGCGTTTCAATTCCGCCCTTGCGCAAATCTCGGTCATGCAATCCGATCTGCTGGCATCCGAAAACCGCCGCCGCGAGCTGGAAACCGGGATCGGGGTGATCCAGACCACCCTGCGCCGCACCATGAAAGACCGCGACGCCGCGCGCGAAAAAGCCACCGTACTGGCCTCGGCCGCGCCGGGCACCGCCGCGCAGACCGCGGGCGCATCGGCGGGCGCATCGGGCGGCACCATGGATTTCCTAGCCGCGGCCCTTGCCGACACCGCGCAGGAACGTGACCAGATCATCGCCAACGCCAAGGATGCGTTGGTCCAGGCCGACCAGATGGCGGCCCGCATCAAGCAGATGGAAGACCAGAACGTCGCGATCTTCCGCCAGCTTGAGGATGCGATGACCGTTTCCGTCAAGCCGCTGGACAAGATGTTCCGCGCCGCCGGTATGAACACCCGCAACATGCTGGACCAGGTGCGCCGCGGCTATTCCGGCCAGGGCGGCCCGCTGACGCCGATCTCTTTTTCGACAATGGGTGACGACCAGTCCCCCGACACGGCCCGCGCCAACTTTCTGCTGGACCAGATGGACAAGCTGAACCTGTATCGCATCGCCGCGCAAAAGGCGCCCTTTGCCAACCCGGTCAAGGCTGGCTATCGCTTCACCTCGCCCTTCGGCTATCGCCGCGATCCCAAGACCGGCGGCCGCCGCATGCACGCGGGCGTCGATTTCGCCGGTCCGGTCGGCACCCCGCTTTATGCCACCGCCGATGGCGTGGTCACCCATGCCGGCTGGTCCAGCGGTTATGGCCGCCTGGTCAAGATCCAGCACCAGTTCGGAATCGAGACACGATACGCACACCAGTCCAAAATCCGCGTGAAGGTTGGACAAAGAGTCTCGCGCGGGGATCGTATTGGTGATATGGGAGCGTCTGGACGCGTGACCGGCCCGCACCTTCACTACGAAGTTCGCGTGGGCGGACAGGCTGTTAACCCGATGATCTATATCAAGGCTGCAAACGATGTTTTCTAAAAGCAAAATCAACGAGCCCGGCCCCAAGGCCGCTGGCGCTGCAAGTCCCGCAGCCCCTGAAACCACCGCCGCACCCGCCGCGCCCAAGTCGTCCAGCGACTTCAAGGCAACGCCGTCCAAGCCCAAGGCAGCCGCTTCGGTCCTGTCCTCGGACTTGCATGTGGTGGGCAACCTGAAGACCACCGGCGACATCCAGATCGAAGGCTCGGTCGATGGCGACATCCGCGCGCATCTTCTGACGGTCGGTGAAACCGCCACCGTCAAGGGCGAGGTGATCGCCGATGACGTGGTCGTGAATGGCCGCGTTGTGGGCCGCGTGCGTGGCCTCAAGGTGCGCCTGACCTCGACCGCCCGCGTCGAAGGCGACATCATCCACAAAACCATCGCAATCGAATCCGGCGCCCATTTCGAAGGCTCGGTGCAACGTCAGGACGATCCGCTGAACGGCGGCAAGAATGCCGGCCCGATGGCAGCGCGCCCAGCGGCCCCCACCACGCAGGGCTAAGCCACGCGGATACAGAATTGAAAACGCCGGGCCTGTTGGTCCGGCGTTTTGCATTTCGGGGGCGTTGCGAATTTCGGCAAGCGCGGCAGCAGGCGCTTACGCCTCCAACTCGCTGTCCCAATACAGGAAATCCATCCAGCTTTCATGCAGGTGACCCGGCGGGAATTTCCGGCCAAGGTTCTGCAATTCCCCCGCGCCAGGGGCGCGCGGCTGTTTGTGCAGGCTCATCCCCGCCTGCCGCAGGCTTTTCGACCCTTTGCGCAGGTTGCACGGGCTGCACGCCGCCACCACGTTTTCCCAACTGGTGATGCCGCCCGCCGCGCGGGGCACCACGTGGTCGAACGTCAGATCGCCGCGCGATCCGCAGTATTGGCAGCGGAATTCGTCCCGCAAGAATAAATTAAAGCGCGTGAAGGCCACGCGCTTTCTGGGTTTGACGTAATCTTTCAACACGACGACGGACGGTATCCGTATCTGGTGACTGGGGCTATGCACCATCGCATCGTATTCGGCGACGATATCAACCCTGTCCAGCCAGACCGCCTTGATCGCCTCTTGCCAAGGCCAAAGCGACAGCGGGTAATAGGACAAGGGCCGGTAGTCCGCGTTCAACACCAATGCAGGATGGTGCCGCAAACTTGCCGGGCTGCGCGTAAAATCCGTCCTGAAGTCTCCATCCATAGGCTCAATAACCCCCTGCCCTGACTGCCCGAGATTGGCGACCAAGGCAGGACATCCTGCCCCGGCTATGTCTTCTACTATATATCGCGGCTGCCATCCGGCAAGCCCCATGATGTACATGTGCCACGGGAATTGCCTAGCCTGCCACTGTAACAGGCACATGACCCGCCTGGGCGGCGGGTCAAGGCAGCGGGTCAAGGCAGCGGGGGATCATACCGGAACGTGGGGCGCGCCCCCTTTCAAGTCACAGGCTGCACTTGTCGCGCATAAAGGCCAGCGCCACACCCAGCCCATCGGGCGAAATGCCATGGGCGGTGCCCTTCATCACATGGGCGAATACCTCTTTGAATCCCGCCTTTTGCAGCGCCTCGGCGGCCTCGGGCAGCGATTGCGGCGGC
>DFBX01000120.1 GCA_002366795.1 Rhodobacteraceae bacterium UBA3069
CACAAAATTCAGGATAGTCCCGAAAGCCTTTCTCTGATTGATCGGCCTGCGCAACCGCTTCCGGCTGCGCTAAACGTCACATCCCCCGCATTGCCTCTGTCGTCAGTTCGAACGAGCGTTTGCGCGCCTCGAAATCGTGGATGTTCCCCGTCAGGATCAACTCGTCCGGTTGCAGCCGCTCGATCCATCCGGCCAACTGGTCGCGCACCTGACCCACTGTGCCCACGGCCTTGACCGAAAGCGCCTCGTTCACCGCCGCCAGCCAGCGGGGGTCCACCCCGTCTGCGAAATCCACACGCGGGCGCGGCAATGGCCCCGGTCGCCCCATCCGCAGGTTCAAAAACGCCTGCTGGGCCGAGGTGCGCAAGAATTTCGCCTCCTCCTCGGTATCGGCGGCAAACGCATTCACCGCCAGCATGAACCTCGGCTTTTCCAGCACCGCCGAGGGCTGGAAATCGCGCCGATAGATATAGGCCGCATCCTCCAGTGCCGCTGGCGCGAAATGCGACGCAAAGGCATAGGGCAGGCCCAGCTGCGCCGCCAGTTGCGCGCCGAACAAGGACGATCCCAAGATCCACACCGGCACATGGGTGCCGACGCCCGGCACGGCCATCACTTGCTGCCCCGGCTGCGCGTCACCCAGAAAGCCCATCACCTCGACCACATCGCGGGGGAAATTGCTGCCGTCATCGCTGCGTCGCAGCGCCTGCATGGTGATCCCGTCACCCCCCGGCGCGCGGCCCAGCCCCAGGTCTATCCGGTCAGGGTAAAGCGTGGCCAATGTCCCGAACGCCTCTGCCACCACCAGGGGCGCGTGGTTCGGCAGCATGATCCCGCCTGATCCAACCCTGATCCGCGATGTCGCCGCCGCGATCTGGCCGATCAACACGGCCGTGGCCGAGGATGCAATACCCGGAATATTGTGATGCTCCGCCACCCAGAATCGACTATATTCAAGGTTTTCAGCATGTTGCGCTAGGGCCAGCGAATTGCGCAAGGCGTCTGCGGCGCTGCCGCCTTCGGGGATGGGGGATAGATCAAGGATGTTATACGGGATCATAGGTGCCTCCTGCCGCTCATAGATTGGGGCAATTGGCGCATAAGGCAACCCTGCCGCTGCGGCGCAAATCGGACTTGCCCGCGCGCGGGGCGGCCGCCATATTGATCAACGATGGAAAAGCGTGTCAGTGTTACAGTCTAAAGGCCCAATATCGCCGATGTGATCGGGGACAAGCCGCTTTCCCCCTCGAACAGGCACTGCTGGATGCGTGCAAGACGGGGGAGGCCGCATGGCCCGATGATCCGAGTGATCATGCGGCCATGATCCGCGCCTTCCGCCCCAAGGACACATCTGATGAAACCCGCCGCGTCCGCGCCAGCCTGATCCGATACCAGCTGCTGGGCGGTTGCGCGCGCCGGACGGCGCCCGCCCACACCCGAAAGGGGTGGGGCTTGCGGGCGCATGGATCGACGGGGAACTTGATCTGGAAGGCGTCGAAACCCAGCTGTATTTGACGTTGGGCTATTGCTTGTTTCCACAACAGCCCACTCTGCGCGATGCGCATCTGGGTGGTCTGTTCTTTGGTGGCAGCCCCTGCGAAAGCGGGCTGTTTCTACATCGATTGACAACCGCAATCAACGTCCATTTGCGCGAAGGTTTTCATTGTTCCGGTCTTTTCGATCTGACAGAGGCGCAGATCGGTGTGCTGCGCGACGATGCGGAGGCGTGGAAGGTGGTAGGAGAATATCACCTGTCCGGCTTTCACTATGATCGCCTGCACGGGCCGCTTTCCCTGTCCATGCGCCGCGACTGGCTCAAGAAAAAGCACGCAGCGGTCCTGACCGGACCAAAGGGGCGGAAGGTCAGCGATTTTGACCCCCCAGCCCTATACCCATCTGGCCAGCGTTTTGGACAAGGCCGGGCACAGGTCTGCCGCTGCCGAAATCCTGTTCGCGCGGGAAAATAAACTTCGGCAGGTCGCGTAGTCCCGCGCAAAGGCCATGTCTGATGGTGCAATGGGGCAGGAATGGCGCGTCTATTTCCTTTTGCTGCGGCGGGTTTGGGATTGGTCGTTTCAGTGGCTGTTTGGCTATGGCCATCGTCCCGCGCGGGCGTTGCTCTGGGTTTCGGGTATCTGGCCGCTTTCTTGGGTGCTTTACAGTTTTGCATACCGCTATGGCCAAATGGCCCCGAATTCCGATGTGATCCTGACCTCGGGCGAATGGCTGGCGGCGGTGGATGCCCTCGATGCCTGCAAACCCGTGAATTGGGGCCCAATCGGCAGGAACATTAACGCGCCGATCAATCAAAACTGCACCATGCCGCTGCACATATGGCTGGACACAGCCAAATCCGCGCCGGATTATGAAACCTTCAACGCACGGCTTTACGCGCTGGACCTGTTCATCCCGCTGGATGCTTTGGGGCAAGAGCAAACCTGGGCCCCCTCGCGCGATCACGGCTGGCTGGGGTGGTTGGGCTATGCGATGCGGATGCCGGTGCAGATGATGGGCTGGATCATCACCACCGTGGGCGCCGCCGTGCTGACCGGCCTTGTGGGCCGCAAGGATTAAACCGCCCCGCCAAAGAAAAACCGCCCTCTAGGGGCGGCTTTCATGGTTCAGGTGGCGCTGCGATCAGCGTTTGCGGTCGCGGCGCGAGGACATGGGCTGGTACGCCACGCCCACATGCGCCTCGCAATAGGGCTTGCCGGGTTGCACGGGCAAGCCGCAGAACCAGAAATCGGACGTTGCGGGGTCGCCCACGGGCCATTTGCAGGTGCGCTCGGTCAGTTCCATCAGGGTCAGGCGCTTGGCCTTCTTCTCGATCTCGGACACCTTGGCCAATGCCTCGGGGCTGATCTCGTTGGCCGAGGGCTGCGGCGGCAGGGGCTGGCCCGCCGGGATGATCGGCTTGCGCACATGCGGCACCACGGCGGGAACATCTGCGGCCTCGGCCGTTTCCTTGATTTTCTTCGGCGCAGGGGCCGGTGCGGCGGGGGCGGCGGCTGCCGCGGGTTTGGGCTTGGCCGCCGGTTTGGCCGCCTTGGGGGCGGCTTTCGGTTCGGCCGCTGCGGCAGGGGCCGCGCCGCCGGTGCGGTTCGACAGGCCCAGGCGGTGTACCTTGCCGATCACGGCGTTGCGGGTGACGCCGCCCAGTTCCTTGGCGATCTGGCTGGCCGACTGGCCCTCGCCCCACATCTTTTTCAGCAGCTCGACGCGCTCATCGGTCCAGGACATTTCATTTCCTTGCGTGCAAAGGGCGGCTGCATTGTGACGCGCGCCGCCCGAGTAATTCTTGGCTCTCTATACTAGTCATCGCGGGCCAAGATACAAGGGAGTGATTCGCGCGAAGGCGGCAATAAATGCTGCGATTGCGCGTAATTTCGCGGCTTTTCGCGGGTGCCGTGGCGGCGGGCGCGACCATGCGGGATTGCACGCGCGCGGCGCGGCGCTACTCTGGGCTTCTTTCAACCGGATCGGGGGCGTGGATGCAAATCAGGGATGCAGTGGCGGCGGATGCGGCGGCGATTGCCGCGATCTACAATCACGCCGTGTGCGAAACCACCGCGATCTGGAACGAGGTCGAGGTGGACGCCGCCAACCGCGCCGCATGGATCGCCGAGCGGCAGGGCGCGGGCTTTGCCGTGCTGGCGGCCGAGGATGCGGGCGAGGTTCTGGGCTATGCCGCCTATGGCCCGTGGCGCGCCTTTGACGGGTTCCGCCAGACGGTCGAGCATTCGGTCTACGTGGCGCAGGGCGCGCAGGGGCGCGGGCTGGGGCGCAAGCTGCTGGCGGCGCTGATCGACCGCGCCCGCGCGTCGGACCTGCACGTGATGGTCGCGGGGATCGAGGCGGGGAACATGGGGTCGCTGCGACTGCATGCGGCGCTTGGGTTCGAACTGGTGGCGATGATGCCGCAGGTGGGCCAGAAATTCGGCCGCTGGCTGGACCTCGCGTTCCTGCAACTGAAACTGGACGACCGGGATGCCCCCGGCAAGGGGGGCGCATGACGCCTGCGGTGGTGCTAGCGATACTGGTGGCCGCGGGGGCGGCGCTTGTGGTGCAGAACCTGATCATGGTGCGGATCACCGGCGTGGCCTCGACCGTGTTGGTGACCTTGGTGCTGAACTCCTCGATCGGGCTGGTGCTGCTTGTGGGGCTTTTGTGGTGGCGCAACGGTGCGGGGTTCATGGCTGAAACCGCGGGGCTGTTCCGCTGGTGGATGATCTTGCCCGGCGTACTTGGGTCATTCTTCGTGTTTGCCGGGATCATGGGCTATCAGCGGTTGGGCGCGGCGGCGACGGTATCGGTCCTGGTGGCCTCGCAGCTGGTGCTGGGGCTTTTGGTGGATCAGGCGCGCAGTGGCGCGGCGCTGCGCGAGGCGATGGTGCCCGCCCTTGGTGCCGTCTTGCTGGTGCTGGGCGCATGGCTGGTGGCGCGGCGCGGGTTCTGAGGGCCCGTGTGGGCTGCCCGCTCGCGTAATACCTCGGGATGGGCGGGCACCGCCCATCCACCCCTTTCGGGGGCGCTGCCCCCAAGGCTGCAATGCCCGTGGCATCGCAGCCACCCCCGGAGTATTTCGGGCAAAATGAAAGCCATGGCACGGGATTTCACTTGATTGGTCCGGCAAATGCCGTATGACAGCGCCCATGACCAACGCAGCGCATATCAACATGACCCGACGAGGCCGCATCCGCGCCTGACGTCCGCCTGCCGTTTGTCCATCCGCGCTGCTGTTTGTCGCGCATCCCCCTGAAAATCTTGACCAAGCCCCGTTCGTGATGCATTCACTGGGCTTCTTTTCATGAGAAGGATTCACCATGATCCCGTCTGTTCTGCCGACCTATAACCGTGCCCCCCTTGAATTCGTGAAGGGCGAGGGTTCCTGGCTGATCGAGAAAGACGGGCGACGTTTCCTTGATCTGGGCGCGGGTATTGCCGTGAACGTGCTGGGCCATGCCAACCCCGAACTGGTCGCCGCCCTGACCGAACAGGCCCAGAACCTGTGGCATGTGTCAAACCTTTACCAGATCCCGCAACAGCAGGCGCTGGCCGACAAGCTGGTGGCGGCCAGTTTTGCCGACACGGTGTTTTTCACCAACTCCGGCACCGAAAGCTGCGAACTGGCGGTGAAGATGGCACGCAAATACTGGTATGACAAAGGTCAGCCGGATCGCACCGATATCATCACCTTCGAAGGCTCCTTCCATGGCCGGTCCTCGGCCGGGATCGCCGCCGCCGGGTCCGAGAAAATGACCAAGGGCTTCGGTCCGATCCTGCCCGGTTTCGTGCATCTGAAATGGGGCGATCACGATGCCCTGCGCGCCGCCGTCACGGACACCACGGCCGCCATCCTGATCGAACCCGTGCAGGGCGAGGGCGGTATTCGCCCGCTGCCCGACCAGTGCCTGAAATGCCTGCGCGATCTGTGCGACGAGACCGGCACATTGCTGATCCTGGACGAGGTGCAATGCGGTGTGGGCCGGACCGGCAAGCTGTTCGCCCATGAATGGGCGGGCGTGACACCCGACATCATGATGGTCGCCAAGGGCATTGGCGGTGGCTTTCCGCTGGGTGCCGTTCTGGCCACCGAAGATGCGGCATCGGGCATGACCGCGGGCACCCACGGATCAACCTATGGCGGCAACCCCTTGGGCTGCGCCGTGGGCTGCAAGGTGATCGACATCGTGTCCGACCCTGCCTTTCTTGCGCAGGTGAACCGCACCGCCGGCACCCTGCGTCAAAGCCTTGAAGGGCTGGTCGCCAGCCACCCCGACGTGTTCGAGGAAGTGCGCGGAACTGGCCTGATGCTGGGCCTCAAATGCAAGACGCCCAACATCGACCTGGTCAACGCGGGCTATGCCGAACAGGTCATCACCGTTCCCGCCGCTGACAACGTGGTGCGCCTGCTGCCGCCGCTGAACCTGACCGAGGATGACGTGGCCGAAGCCATCGCCCGCCTTGATCGCGCCGCATCACGGGTCAAGCCGTAACGCCTTCATTTTGCTATAAATACTCCGGGGGTCCGGGGGCAGCGCCCCCGGCTCCGCCGGCCAAAATAAAGAACCGACACCATGAACCATTTCCTTGATATCCACAAAACCGACCCCGCCGACCTGCGGGGGATGATCGATCAGGCCCATGCGATGAAACAGGCGCGCCAAGGCCGCCCCAAGGGCACGCCGGACGACGAACTGCCCCTTGCGGGCCGCATGGTCGCGCTGATCTTCGAAAAACCCTCGACCCGGACGCGGCTCAGCTTTGACGTGGGCGTGCGCCAGATGGGCGGGCAGACCATGGTGCTGTCGGGCAATGACATGCAACTGGGCCATGGCGAAACCATTGCCGACACCGCCCGCGTGCTGTCGCGCTATGTCGATCTGATCATGATCCGCACCTTCGACGAATCCGTGCTGTATGAAATGGCCGAATATGCCGATGTGCCGGTGATCAACGGTCTGACCGACCGCACCCACCCCTGCCAGATCATGGCCGATATCCAGACCTACGAAGAACACCGTGGCCCGATCGCGGGCAAAAAGGTGGTCTGGACCGGCGACGGCAACAATGTCTGCGCCTCGTTCCTGCATGCCGCGGGCCAGTTCGGGTTCGATTTCACCTTCACCGGCCCGCCGCAGTTGGACCCCGAGACAGAGTTCATGGACTTCGCCCGCGCCAAGGGATCGAAGGTGGAAATCGAACGTGACGCCTTCAAGGCCGTGCAGGGGGCCGACATCATCGTGGCCGATACATGGGTGTCGATGCACGACGCGCAATCCTCGCGCGAGCGGCGGCACAACATGCTGCGCCCCTACCAGGTGAACGACGCGCTGATGGCGGCGGCGGGCGACCAGGCCGTGTTCATGCACTGCCTGCCCGCGCATCGCGGCGAGGAGGTGACCTCCTCTGTGATGGACGGCCCGCAATCGGTGATCTTCGACGAGGCCGAAAACCGCCTGCATGCGCAAAAGGCCGTCATGCGCTGGTGCCTTGGCGCCTGATCCGCGCGACCTTGACGGGGGGGGCGTTCCGGCACCCCCCGCGATCTGCTGGTCAGACGGTTCCGGTGCCTAACCGTTGACCGACTGGCGCGAAAGCTGGTCGAAATCCAGCGCCGAATGCACGATCTGCACCGATGCCTCGCCACTGGCGGCGCGCATCGTCGCCACCATCCTGTAGCCCGGACTGTCAAGAAATGCCTGGGCCGCCTCCATATCGCGGAAGCCCAAGATGCTGACTTGCTGCCAAATATCCTGACCAAGATGATGCGCGGGGCTGTTGTCCCAGGCGACCTGCACCGCCGTGTCGGGGCAAACGGTTCGGACCGTCTGGTGCAACTGCGCCGCCCGCCGCTGATCTTCGATCTTCAGACATGAAACAAGGAGGACTGTCATACCGTCTCCTCTGCTGCGGTCATGTCGCCGCTCCGGGGGGATACCCGGGCTGTCCTGCATAGACCGCTGGCACCATCCTGCCGCAGAATCTGAAAAAATCAAAGCGCGGGGATGTGATTTTCATCCGCGCCACGCCGAAAAAAGCTGATTTTTATCAGTTGGTTGACGGTGTCAATATTAGTGGTTGGCAAGGTTAACCGAAATGGTCCGCTCTGCGGATCACTCCGCGCGCGGGCGGAAAAGGAAACCGTTCAGGTCCATCTCTTTCTCGGTCGGGGGGAAGCTGCGCAGCATGTTCACCTCTGTATCGCCCGCCGCCTCCCGCATGATCGAGAAACTCTGGTAGGCCGGGCTGGCGTAATAGGCCTCGACCGCGGCCTCGTCGGGAAAGGCAAGGATGCCCATCGCGTCCTACTCCTGTCCGCCCATGACAATGCACGGCGACAAATCCCATGCCAGCACGACCGATCCTTTGGGCCGGGCGGCGTTGAAAGTCTCTTGCATTTGCGTGAACCGCTTCGGGTCGGAAACCTCGAACCGTAATACCGTGAAAACAGACATTCCCCCCCCCTCCATGCATGGAATACCCCATGCATTTACTGCCCCAGGCGGGATTATTCTGGCCCAAGGCGCGCGCTTGGGAAATACCGTTGACGCCAGGTCAGATCACGATGGCGTGAAGGATCAGGAAGATCCCCGCCGACAGTGCGGCAGCGGCCGGCACGGTGACGACCCACGCGGCGATAATGGTCATGAAATGGCTGCGGCGCACCAGCTTGCGGCGGCGGCGTTCCTCGGGGGCGATGCGCTTGGCCTCGGGCAGTTTTGCACGACCCTGGTTCAGGCGGCGTTCCGCGTGCCATTCGCGGAAGAACCCAACGCCGAACACCCCGCCCACGGCGATATGGGTGGAACTGACGGGCAGGCCCAGCCAGCTGGCGATGATAACCGTGATGGCGGCGGACAGGGCCACGCAATAGGCGCGCATCGGGTTCAGCTTGGTGATCTGGCTGCCGACCATGCGGATCAGTTTCGGCCCGAACAGGAACAAGCCGAAGGAAATGCCGAACGCCCCGATCACCATGACCCATTGCGGGATCGACACCTCGGCCGCCACATCGCCGAATTCCACCGCGTGGACGATGGCCGCCAGCGGGCCGACGGCATTGGCCACGTCATTGGCGCCATGGGCAAAGGACAGCAGCGCGGCGGAAATCACCAGCGGCATGCCAAACAGCGTTTTCAGCGATTTGTTGCGGTTCTCCATCCCTTCGGACAGGTGGCGGATATAGGGCGCGGCGGCGACATAGGACGCCGCGGCTGCGGCCATCCCGATCAGCAGGGCAGTGCCCATGTCTACCTTGACGATCCGCTTCAGCCCCTTCATCGCCAGGTAGGTGGCAAAGGTGCCCGCCATGATGGCGATCAGCACCGGCACCCAGCGGCGGGCGGCGGCGATCTTGTCCTCTTGATAGATGATCTTGGCCTTGATGAAGGCCAGAAAACCGGCTGCCACGGTCCCACCCATCACGGGGCTGATGACCCAGCTTGCGGCGATGGCGGACATGGTCGGCCAGTTCACCGCGCCAAGGCCCGCGGCGGCGATGCCCGCCCCCATGACCCCGCCGACGACGGAATGGGTGGTGCTGACCGGCGCGCCCAGCACCGTGGCCAGGTTCACCCACAAGGCAGAGGAGATAAGCGCAGCCATCATGGCCCAGATGAACACGTCGCCATCGGCCACGCTGGCCGGGTCGATGATCCCCTTGGAAATGGTCGATACCACGTCGCCGCCGGCCAAAAGCGCACCGGCGCTTTCGAACAGGGCGGCGATCACGATCGCGCCGCCCATGGTCAGGGCGTTCGACCCCACGGCAGGGCCCATGTTGTTGGCAACGTCGTTCGCGCCGATGTTGATGGCCATGTAGCCGCCGAACACCGCCGCCGCGATCACGATCATGTTGACCGGCGTCTGGCCAAGGGCCACGGCCGCGGTCAGACCGGCCAGAACCATGAATGCAAGGGCAATGCCGGGGCCAACCAGCGGACGCGAGACATAGGTGGTTGCCAGTTCAACCTGGCTGATGCGGCCCAAATCC
Organism: Rhodobacteraceae bacterium UBA3069; assembly: GCA_002366795.1. Lineage (GTDB taxonomy): Bacteria > Pseudomonadota > Alphaproteobacteria > Rhodobacterales > Rhodobacteraceae > UBA3069. Next base: position 9,497 of record DFBX01000120.1, read on the forward strand.
CTGTCCAGCGTCTTCCACTGGCGGTTTTCCGGTGTCTTGCCCATCTTGCGTCTCTCCCGCATCGCTATGGCGTGTCGGCACCGACCACGGATCGGGCCTGTGCAGAGTCGCACGGGGCATAGTGCGCCCGGCCCTGCGGATCAACAGGGCAGCGATAATTCTGTTACAAATGACGCGGGGTGATGCGTTTTTCGCGCGGTTACAGGTTTTGCAAAAGCTCTTGCAGCTCCGGCTCCTGCACCATGGTCGCGGCCTTGGCGACAGGCACCCAGCGGCGCGTGCGCTCATCTACCTCGGGATAGATGTCCGACATTTTCTCGACTTCGGCCGCATAGACATAGCATTCCACCGGCAGGGGCAGCCCGCCGTCCAGGATTTTGTCATAGTTGAAAGTGCCCAGCGCCACGGGTGTCACCTTGGCCTGTTTCACGCCGGCCTCTTCCCATGCTTCCTCCAGCGCGGCCTGATGGTTTTTCTTGCCATCCATCGGCCAGCCCTTGGGCAAAACCCAACGCCCGGTCCCGCGCGAGGTGATCAACAGCACTTCGCGCCCGTTCTTGCCATCGCGCAAACATGCTGCGGCCACCTGCATATGCATGGGCCGTGAAATCAGTGGTTGCACAACCCCTGCGACAACGCCCGCAAAGGCTTTTTTGAATTCGTTTATCATTGGTTCTAGCCGCCTGACGTACTGCTTCTTTTATTCTGCTTTTTTTATTCGGTTATTACATTGTATATACAATAATCTTGACAGATTACAAGTTCCCCTAGGTAAACTGCGGGGGCGGAAATTCCCTACCCCCTGCGCCAGAACAGGCGATTGCCCCGTTAAAGTCAGGTCTTGCGCGGCTTGGCGCGCAGGGTCGGGTCCGCCTCGCGTGGGTTTTCCGGCCAGGGATGCTTGGGATACTGCCCGCGCATGTCGCGCCGCACATCGGCATAGGACGTGTCCCAGAACCCCGGAATATCCATCGTCACCTGCACCGGGCGGCGGGCGGGCGACAGCAGCGTGACCCGCAATGGCGCGCCGCCCACGGTCGGATGCACGGTCTGGCCGAACATCTCTTGCAGGCGCAATTCTATCGCCGGATGCTCTCCGCTGTAATCAATCGGGATCTTGCGACCCAGGGGCGTGGTGAAATGCGGCGGGCAGGCCGCGTCCAGCGCCTGCGTCTGGCCCCAGTCCAGCATCGCCCGCAGCGCGTTGAGAATATCGAATTTTTTCCAATCCGCCGCCGTGCGCACCCCCTTTAGGTAAGGCAAAAGCCACAGCTCCAGCCGGTCCATCAACGCCGGTTCCGACATATCCGGCAGGTCCACCCCGCCGCCGCGCGCCAGTGCCACCCGTGCCAGGAACCGCCGCGCCGCATCTGACGGGCGCAGTCCCAGCTCGCGCACCCCGTCCAGCATGGCGCGGGCCACGGTGTCGGCGGGCACTTCTTTCCAGATGCGGTCGTCCAGCACGATGGCGCCCAGCCGTTCCTGCCGCCGCGCCACCACGCGCTCCTCGCGCTTGCCCCATGCGCAGGCATCGACCCATGCCACCTCGCCCTCGAACAGGGCGCGGATTTCGGATGCCGAAATCCGTTCGGCCATTCGAATGGCCGCCTCGCGCGGGTGGCCGTCGGTGTCCGCCACCACAAGGAAAGGCGCAGCCGACAGCGGGTCGCCATCGGGCAACACCGCGCCCTTGCCGCCCGATAGAACATAGCGCGGCGCATCGCCCTTGCGCCGCTGCCCGATCCGGTCGGGATAGGCCAGGGCAGCCATTTCCGCCTCGTTCAGTTCCGCCTTGGCATCGCTCATCCGTTCCAGTCGCTTTGCCTCGGACCGGATACGCTCGATCGCGGCGCGATTGGCCTGCCATGGCCGCGTTTCGGCAAAGCGGCGCGGGTCGCGCAGCGCCTCCAGCCGCAGCGACAGGTCCACCGGCGCGCCGCGCCCCAGCGGGTCACGATCCGCCAGCAGCGCCGCCAGCAGCGCCGCGCCCTTGCCCGCCCGCGCCAGCATATTGCCCAATCGCGGGTGCAGCGGCAGGCGCGCCAGCCGCTTGCCATGTTCGGTGATCCTGCCGCTGTGATCCAAAGCGCCCAGCAGGTGCAGCAGCGCCTGGGCCTCGCCATATGCCCCTTCGTTCGGCTGGGTCAGGAACGGCAGATCGGCGGGGGCCGCGCCCCACAACGCCAGTTCCAACGCCAGCCCCGACAGGTCGGCGGATTCGATTTCCGAGGGCGGGTAGGGGGCCAGCGCGCCCTCCTCCCCCTTTGTCCACAGCCGGTAACAGACCCCTTCGGCCACGCGCCCCGCGCGGCCGCGGCGTTGCTCTGCCTCGGCCCGTGTCACCCGTTCGGTGACCAGCCGCGCCATGCCGGAACTTGGGTCGAACCGCGCCCGCCGTGCCCGCCCCGCATCCACCACCACGCGGATGTCCTGAATGGTCAGCGAGGTTTCGGCGATGGATGTGGCCAGCACGATTTTGCGGCCGGTCTTGGCGGGCTGGATCGCGGCGCGCTGGGCGGCAAATTCCATCGCCCCGTAAAGCGGCCGCACGGTGCAATCCGCAGGCAGGTTTTTCAGCATGGATTCCGCGCGCCTGATTTCCCCCTCGCCGGGCAGGAACACCAGAACGCCGCCTTGGGTTTCGCTGAGAGCCTGCCGGATCAAGGCCGCCGTGGCCTCCTCCAGCCGCTTGCCCTTGGGCACGGGCGCGTCCAGCCAGCGGGTTTCAACAGGGAATGCCCGCCCTTCGGAACTGACCATCGGTGCTTGCATCAATTCCGCCACGGGCGCGGCGTCCAGCGTGGCGGACATGGCGATCAGCACCAGGTCGTCGCGCAGCGCGCCCGCGATTTCAAGGCACAGCGCCAACCCCAAGTCGGCATTCAGGGACCGCTCGTGAAATTCGTCAAAGATCACCGCGCCCACGCCCGACAATTCGGCATCGGACTGGATCATGCGGGTCAGAATGCCTTCTGTCACCACCTCGATTTTCGTGGCTTTGCCCGACTTCGCCTCGCCCCTGATCCGGTAACCGACGGTCTGGCCCACCGGCTCGCCCAGCGTTTCGGCCATGCGCTCGGCCGCGGCGCGGGCGGCCAGGCGGCGCGGCTCCAGCATGACGATGCGGCCCGTCACCAGCCCCGCCTCCAGCAGGGCCAGCGGCACGACGGTGGTCTTGCCCGCACCGGGCGGGGCTTGCAAAACCGCGCGGCCGGTGGCGCGCACGGCCTTCAGCAGGTCGGGCAGGGCATCGTGAATGGGAAGGCGCGGCAATTCCATGCCCCGCTTATCGCCAGCCAGACCGCCCCCGTCCATCCCGTTTTGCGCGGATCAGATGCGGATCAGACGCGGATCAGACGCAGATCAGACGCAGATCAGGCGCGGATCGGGCGCGGATCAGGCCAGCAGCAGGTCGTCCGCCGTGATGCCCGACACCCAGCGGAACACTACCGCCATGTCCGCCGTGCCATCGCCATCGGTGTCGAACTGCATCTCGGTCCCGTTGAACCGCATTTCCGAAACTCCCGACCCGGTAAAACCGGCGCCGCCGCGCAGCGACAACTCGCCAAAGGCGCGCAGGTCAATGCGGTCCTCGCCATGCTGGAGCCCCTCGACGATGTCCATCTCGCCCTCGATCACGCCGCTGTCGCCGGGGGCAAAAACGAACGTGTCGCGCGCGCGCGCGCTCTCCCAGGAATAGATCATGTCCACCCCCGCGCCGCCGTTCAACACGTCGCGCCCGTCGCCGCCCGACAGGGTGTCATTGCCATCCTGCCCACGCAGGATATCGTCGCCGGCGTGCCCATTAAGGGTGTCGGCCCCCTCGTCGCCGTCCAGCCGGTCGTTGCCATGGCCACCGCGCAGCGTATCGTGGCCATGCCCGCCGCCCAGCAGGTCATCGCCCAGGTCGCCCTGGATCAGGTCGCGCCCCGCGCCGCCATACAGCGTGTCCATGTCATCGCCGCCGCTCAACCGGTCATTGCCGCCGTCGCCCCACAAGGTGTCAGACCCCGCGCCACCATTCATCACGTCATTGCCGTCGCCGGACTTGTCATTGCCCTCGCCGCCCGCGACCGTGTCATTGCCAGCCTCGGCCCAGATGGAATCGTCGCCCCCCATCCCCAGGAACAGCTCGTCCGCCGCCGCCGCGAAACGCGGACTGTAATCGCCAGTATAAAGCGAGTTGCCAGCGTCGGTGCCGTAAACCACATTCACCCCGTTGGCGAAATAATTCAGCCAGCCGGCCAACTGCTCGACACGGGCATTGGCATTGCCATCCTCGTTCTGGAACCGCCCGTCCACGACCTCGAACCCGATGTGGTAAATCCCGTCCGCCACGGTGTTCACGAAATGATGGCCCTGGAACAACAGCGTGCCGCCGTCCCCCTGCACCCGGTGAAACCCGGTTTCCTCGCCATGCTCGTCGTCGCCATGCCCGCGCAGGAAATCGGCGTAAAGATCGGGATCGGCGCGGATGTAATCGCTGATGATCAACACGTCCCCGGCGTCGATCAGCCCATCGTCGTTCACCCCTGTCGCATCAACCGCGCGGGCGATCACGGCATTCATGCGTATGGCACCGGCAATCCCGCCTTCGATCTGAAAACTGGGGATACTGGCGACCAGTCCGGGGTCGTTACGGATATGGATGCTGATGCGATCCAGGGCGGTGCGAGTGTCGGTCATGTCGGGCTCCGGCTGATGGCATTTTCGGCGTTAAAACCCAACTGGAAACTACCCCAGTCTGACTCCCCGGACAATCGCCTATCGGTAGAATGCGGCAAGAATCCGGCAACTTTTCGGCGGGTTTTTGTGTTCGGTCAGATACCCGGCTTGCTGGACATGGACGGGACGCTGGTGCAAAAGGTGCAAGAAATTGATGCGCAAGCGAAAATCCCCGCGCAACCCAGTCAGGAGGCCCCATGACCGATACGCAAGCCCTTGCCGAGCGGATTGTCGCCGGGAACCGTCGGGCGCTGTCACGGGCCATCACGCTGGTCGAAAGCTCGCGCGCCGACCACCGCGAACAGGCCACGCGGCTGATCGACACCTTGCGCGAATTGTCGGGCAAACAGACGGTTCGCATCGGGCTGTCGGGCACGCCGGGCGTAGGCAAATCCACCTTCATCGAAAGTTTCGGCACCATGCTGACAGGGCAGGGGCTGCGCGTGGCGGTGCTGGCGGTGGACCCGTCCTCGGCCCGGTCGGGCGGCTCGATCCTTGGCGACAAGACGCGGATGGAACACCTCAGTCGCGATCCCAATGCCTTTATCCGGCCCTCGCCCTCGCAATCCCATCTCGGCGGCGTGGCGCGCCGCACACGCGAAGCCGTGGCAATCTGCGAGGCCGCGGGATTCGATGTGGTGCTGATCGAAACCGTGGGCGTCGGCCAATCCGAAACCGTGGTGGCGGAAATGTCGGACCTGTTCATCCTGCTGCTGGCCCCGGCGGGCGGCGATGAACTGCAGGGGGTGAAACGCGGCATCATGGAAATGGCCGACATCATCCTTGTGAATAAGGCCGATGGCGACCTGAAACCGGCGGCCACCCGCACCCAGGCCGATTACGCAGGCGCGCTGCGCCTGCTGCGCAAACGCCCGCAAGACCCCGAAGGCTTCCCCAAGGCGCTTTGCGTGTCCGCGGTCGAGGAACGCGGGCTGGACCAGGCATGGCAAGACATGACCACGCTGGTGGAATGGCGCCGCGAACATGGCCATTTCGACGCCCGCCGCGCCGGCCAGGCCGAATACTGGTTCGGCGAGGAAGTGCGCCGCGGCCTGCTGGCACAGCTTGAACAAGAGCCTTTGAAAGGCGCGATGCAAATGCTGGGCGCACGGGTGGCGAAAGGCGAAATCACCCCGTCGTTCGCGGCCGCCGAATTGCTGGGCACGCTGCACAAGGGGCTGGCACAGGGCTGACCGCCGCCATCCTGCGCGCCGCCCTGGCAGGGCGCGGCGCAACTGATTTCATTTTGCCAAAAATACTCAAATTCCGGCCTCGCCACGCTTGGCCGGCCGGGAAGGGGGGCTGCCGCCCCCCGCCAGGCGCTGCCTGTCTCCCCCCGCGAGTATTTTCGGCAAAATGAAAAGCGGGGCAGGGCGCTGGCTGCAAGGGACGGCGCGTGCTATTCCCCTTGCAAATTTACCCGTCCCGCGCCATTGAGCGTGTCTGAAATCCCAAGGCAGAGATCCCATGACCGACCTCGCGCATATCCGCAATTTTTCCATCGTTGCCCATATCGACCACGGGAAATCCACCCTGGCCGACCGGCTGATCCAGTCGACGAACACGGTGGCCGAACGCGACATGAAGGAACAGTTGCTTGACGCCATGGATATCGAGCGCGAGCGCGGCATTACCATCAAGGCCAACACCGTCCGGATCGACTATGTGGCCGATGATGGCGAGAAATACGTGCTGAACCTGATCGACACCCCCGGCCACGTCGATTTCGCCTACGAGGTGTCGCGGTCCATGCGCGCCGTCGAAGGCTCGCTTCTGGTGGTGGACAGCACCCAGGGGGTCGAGGCTCAGACGCTGGCCAATGTCTACCAGGCCATTGATGCAAACCATGAAATCGTGCCGGTGCTGAACAAGATCGACTTGCCCGCATCAGAATGCGACCGCGTGGCCGAACAGATCGAGGACGTGATCGGCATCGACGCATCCGGCGCGATCCGCGTGTCGGCCAAGACCGGCGTCGGCATCCATGAAACGCTCGAAGCCATCGTCAAGCACCTGCCCGCCCCCAAGGGCGACCGCGATGCGCCTTTGAAAGCGATGCTGGTGGACAGCTGGTATGACAGCTACCTCGGCGTGATCGTCCTTGTCCGCATCATGGACGGCGTTCTGAAGAAAAACGACCGCGTCAAGTTCATGTCCAACGGCACCATTCACCAGGTTGACCGCATCGGTGTCTTCCGCCCCGCCATGCAGCCTGTCGATGAACTGGGCCCGGGCGAGATCGGCTTTATCACCGCCTCGATCAAACAGGTGCGCGACACCCGCGTCGGCGACACCATCACGCACGAAAAAAAGGGCGCGACCCAGGCTCTGCCCGGCTTCAACCCTTCGCAACCCGTTGTGTTCTGTGGCCTTTTCCCCGTCGATTCCGCCGAATTCGAAGACCTGCGTGACGCGATCGAAAAGCTGGCCCTGAACGACGCCTCCTTCTCCTATGAAATGGAAACCTCCGCCGCGCTGGGCTTCGGCTTCCGCTGCGGTTTCCTTGGCCTTCTCCACCTCGAAGTGATCCGCGACCGCATTGAGCGCGAATATAATATCGAGCTGATCACCACCGCGCCTTCGGTGATCTACCACATCTACATGCGCGACGGCACGATGATCGAACTGCACAACCCCGCCGACATGCCCGACCTGACCCTTGTCGATCACCTCGAAGAGCCGCGCATCAAGGCCACTATCCTTGTGCCCGACGACTACCTTGGCGACGTGCTGAAACTCTGCCAGGACCGCCGCGGCATTCAAGAAGACCTCACCTACGCCGGCTCCCGCGCCATGGTCGTCTATGACCTGCCCCTGAACGAGGTGGTGTTCGATTTCTACGATAGACTGAAAAGCGTTACCAAAGGGTATGCGTCGTTCGATTATCAACTGACCGGCTACCGGCAGGACTATCTGGTGAAAATGTCGATCCTGGTGAATGACGAACCCGTCGACGCGCTCTCCACCATGGTCCACCGCGACCGCGCCGAAATGCGCGGGCGGGCGATGGTCGAAAAACTCAAAGACCTGATCCCCCGCCATATGTTCAAGATCCCGATCCAGGCGGCCATCGGCGGCAAAGTGATTGCGCGAGAGACCCTCTCCGCCCTGCGCAAGGACGTGACCGCCAAATGCTACGGCGGCGACGCCACGCGGAAACGCAAACTGCTGGACAAGCAAAAAGCGGGTAAGAAAAAGATGCGCCAGTTCGGCAAGGTGGATATCCCGCAAGAGGCGTTTATTTCCGCACTTAAAATGGACAGCTAAGCTGGCCGCTTCGGGCCGCGCCAAGTCTGGCCCAACCTCACATTCCCAAGCGCGGGAGCTGCCAAGCAGCCTCCGCGTTTTTTCTTTGGGTGTGGATGGGGAGGGCGTGGAGTCTGATCGCATCCTTGCGATCCTATGCGCTATTCTGAATAGTTGCGTAAAATGGGTGGTCACGGTCGAGAGGGAAAATATGACACATAAATCTCCAGAAGAAGTCGCCTTGGAATATTCCAAACTCTTTGGAGAGAAAGATGGCGCTATTGTTCATCGACTAACCGACACCGTGACCCAGCTATACTATGAATGGCGTCTTTTTCTGTATTTCTTCTGCGGTCCCATAGAGCGTGTCAATGCTCTAAATAAAGCATCCGGTATTACATCCAAAGTCCTTCAGAGGTTACTCTGGGACAACGCAGTTCTTAAGGTTCGCGCGTTAACAGATCCAATGGGAAATGGGTCTAATCAAAATCTAAGTCTGGGGCACCTGGTTCGAATATCCGAACAATTCGGCATCAACAGCCTGAGGCCAGCACTTTCAGAAACAGAGGCCAAGACGAACCGGTGCAGGAAGTATGCAACTAAGTATTTAGCGCATAAAGGCTACCATCATGCCGTTGGTTCAAAGGTCACGGGCCTCACAAGAGGAGAGACGACTGCGGCCATAGAGGCAATCAGAGATTTCATTCGAAAGTTTCATGGTGAAGTGCGCGATGTTGATTATTTTTTGACACCTATTATGGATGCAGGGAACGAAGAACGGTTTTTGGCGTTCCTGCATTACGGCGCCATTCATAATGAAAATCTCAGGAGCCAAGAAGAAGAGGATATTCGAGACTGTGCGGAATTTTGT
>DFBX01000035.1 GCA_002366795.1 Rhodobacteraceae bacterium UBA3069
CCTGATCTGCGACACCGGCCTGTTCCAGTCGAAATCCCCCGCGATCATCACCATGCTGCGCGGCCTTCTGGGCGAAGAGCTGACCATCCACGCCGCCAGCCGCGACTTGCATTCGGGCATGTATGGCGGGCCTGCGCAAAACCCGATCCGCGTGCTGGCGCGCATCCTGGCGGGCCTGCATGACGATCATGGTCGCGTCACCGTGCCGGGCTTTTATGATGGCGTGCCCGACCTGCCGCCCGAAATCGCCGCCCAGTGGCAGGCGCTTGGCTTTGATCACGCAGGTTTCCTTGGCGATGTCGGCCTGTCCGTCCCCGCCGGAGAGGATGACGCGCCCCCCCTGCAACAGATCTGGTCGCGCCCGACCTGCGAATTCAACGGCATCACGGGCGGTTACACCGGCGAAGGGTTCAAGACCGTGCTGCCCGCGCAGGCCAGCGCCAAACTGTCCTTCCGCCTGGTCGGAACCCAGGACCCTCACGCGATCCGCAAGAGCTTTCGCAAGATGGTCGAGGACCAGCTGCCCGCCGATTGCAGCGTGGAATGGAAAGAACACGGTGCCTCTGCGGCCAGCCAGATGGAAATCGAACACCCCCTGTTCGAAAAATCCCGCGCCGCCCTGACCGAGGAATGGGGCACCCCCGCCGCCTATGCCGGCTGCGGTGGCTCAATCCCCATCGCGGGGCATTTCCAGCGCATTCTGGGCATGAACACCATGCTGACCGGTTTTGCCAAGGACGACGACCAGATCCATTCGCCCAATGAAAAATATGACGTGGAAAGCTTCCACAAGGGGATGCGGTCCTGGGTGCGCCTGCTGGGCAAGCTGGCCTGATCACGGCAAATCCGCTGCATTGCGAAAGAACGGCGCGCAAGCACTGCGAAAAACAAAAAAGCCCCGGCCGAAACCGGGGCTTTATCATGTCATGTGAAACGGATCAGTCGGCTGAAACGGATCAGTCGGCCGGATCACTTGGGCAGCAGCACCCGGTCGATCACGTGGATCACGCCGTTCGATGCCATCACGTCGGGCATCACGACATTCGCCTTGTCGACCTTGACGCCATCGGTGCCGTTCACATGCAGCGTGCCGCCCTGAACCGTTGTGACCGTTCCACGTGCGCCGACCAGCGAACTGGCCGGATAGTTGCCCGCCACGACGTGATAGGTCAGGATATCGACCAGCTGGTCCTTGTTTTCAGGCTTCAGCAGGTTCTCGACCGTGCCGGCGGGCAGGACCGCGAAAGCATCGTTCGTGGGGGCGAAGACAGTGAACGGGCCATCACCCTTCAGCGTGTCCACCAGACCTGCCGCCGAAACCGCGGCGACCAGCGTGGAAAAATCAGGGTTCGCAGAAGCCACGTCAACGATGTCGCCACCGCCCATCTTGCCCGTCGCACAGCCCGAAACAAGGACAACAAGGCCAGCAGCGGCCACGCTTTTCAAAGCAAATCTACGGTTCATAATGTCTTCCTCCGGTAGGGCTATACCTGAAGGATACGCAGCGCCCCGGCATCTGGATTGACTTTATTTCAGCCGAAACCCGGCCCCGCCCCGAACTTACCGTGGCCGGGCCCAAAATCGCCGCGTCAGCGACAGCAACAGCCCCGGCGGGGTAATCCATGTGGACCAGGCCATAAGCTTGTTCATGCCCCCCGGCACGATCACTCGCTGGCCCGCCATGGCCGCGTCCCATCCGGCGCGGGCGACATCCGCCGCCCCGGGCATGGGAAAGCGTTTCACCACCGGCAGATCGCCGATCCCCGCACTGTCGAATAACGCGGTGCGGGTCGGGCCGGGGCACAGGGCCGTTACCGTGACACCGCGGTTGCGCATTTCGTCGGCCACGACCTGGCTCAGCGACAGAACATAGGATTTCGAGGCATGATAAACCGCCATCCCCGGCCCCGGCATGAAACCCGCGTTCGAGGCGACGTTGATGATGCGCCCGCCGCCCGCGCCCTCCATATGCGGCAAGGCCAGCTTCATCAGGCGGGTCAGCGCGTCGATGTTCACATCCAGCGACAGGCGCTCCCGCGCCCAGCCGTCCGGCGCCGCGAACTTGCCATGGCTGCCCAGCCCCGCGTTGTTGACCAGCCAGCCGATACGCCGCCCGATGCTCGCCTCTGCCCAGGCGCGCTCGACCTCGACGGGATCGGACAGGTCCGCCACGATCACCACGGCCTCGCGCCCCAGCCCGCGCACCGCCTGCGCGGCCTGCTCCAGCCGCGCCGCGTTGCGCGCCACCAGCACCAGGTCGAACCCCTTTTCCGCCGCCAGTTCCGCAAAGGCCCGCCCGATCCCTTCGGACGCGCCCGTTACCAATACCCATTGCCGCTGCATCTGCTGCTCCTCGTTACATTCCGCCCCAGGCTATCAACCCGCGCGGGGATTGCACAACGCCCGGACCGGCATTTCATTTTGCCATAAATACTCTAATTCCTGCTTTGCCCAATTACCCGACGCCGGACCACTGGACGAGGCGGCCCATAAATCCTATATGAACAGTCAGGAAATCCGCGAGAGAGTCATGACCGAACAGACAGAGCAGCTCGAAGGCACCCCGCTCATCAAGCCCTCCAGCACCGACCACCCGCTGTATGACAGCGTGGTCGAGGCATGTCGCACGGTGTATGATCCCGAAATTCCGGTGAACATCTACGACCTGGGCCTGGTCTACACGATCGAGATCAACGACCAGAACGAGGTGCATATCGTCATGTCCCTCACCGCGCCCGGCTGCCCCGTCGCAGGCGAGATGCCCGGCTGGCTGGCCGAAGCAGTCGAGCCTGTGGATGGCGTGAAACAGGTCGATGTCGAACTGACGTGGGAGCCTCAGTGGGGCATGGACATGATGTCCGACGAGGCGCGGCTTGAACTGGGCTTCATGTAATCTGCCAAGTGCCCCCGGGTCGGACCCAAGACCCGAAATAGGGTCGAAACACCAAGCGCAGCCTCTTTAGGCAGCGTTTTGCATTTCGCAGCCCATTAATGATGCACCACAACAAGGGCAAACGCCCACACTGCGCACCCATTCGCACCCATTCGCACCCCAAAAAGGTTGCATTATATATTTCGCAACCTATAATGGCTGCACCATGCCCCGTACCAAACCCGATATCGCCGTGCTGACAGGTGATCTTGTCGCCTCCACCTCGCTGACGCCCGACCAGCTGGCCCGCGCCATGGCGACGCTTGAACGCTGCGCCGAAACGCAAGCCGCATGGCACGGGGCCGACCTGCGCTTTGCGCGCCATCGCGGCGATGGCTGGCAGGTGGCGCTGGCCCGCCCCGCGCTGGCGCTACGCTCGGCACTGGCGTTCCGCGCCGCGCTGAAGGCCGCCGATGACAGGTTCGACAGCTATATCGCTATCGCGCTGGGCGCGGCGGATCTGCAAGACGGGAACAGCCTGAACACGCGGAACGATCCGGTTTTCGTCGCCTCCGGGCGGGCGCTGGACAGGTTGAAAGACCGGCAAACGCAGCGCATCGCCCATGCTTCGGGTGGCGCGCTGAATGCCGCCACCATCCTTGCCGACCACCTGTCACAAGGCTGGACAGCGGCGCAGGCGCAGGCGATCCTGCCCAGCCTTGCCCCCGATGCGGACATCACCCTGACCGGCATCGCGCAGGGGCTTGGCAAATCGCGCCAGACCGTCACCAAATCCCTGCACGCGGCCGGGTGGGACGCGCTCGACCCCGCCCTCACCGCATTGGAGGCCGCCCATGGCTGAAACCCTCGCCGCGCTCCTCTTTGCCCATATCCTTGCCGATTTCGTGCTGCAAACCAGCGCCATGGTGGAAAACAAACGCGCCCCCGGTGTGCTGCTGGCCCATACGGCGCTGGTGCTGGCCACGACCATGGCCGCGACCGGGCAGGTCGCCCACCCCGCGATCCTTGCCCTTGGCGCGGCGCATCTGGTCATCGACAGCATCAAGGCCTATGCGACACAGGACAGCCTTGCCGCCTTTCTGACCGATCAGGCCGCCCATATCGCCACGCTGCTCGCCGTTGCCGCCTATGCGCCGGACCTGTGGGCAGGCGGCATCTGGGCGCAATCCCTTCCCGCGGCGCAGGCACCGATGCTGCATGCCATGACCTTGGCGGCCGGGCTGATCGCCACCACCCGCGCGGGCGGCTTTGCCGTGGGCAAGCTGATGCAACCCTATGCCGCCGCCTACACCCCCGACGGGCTGCCCCAGGGCGGCAAGCTGATCGGCATACTTGAACGCGGGCTGATCTTCCTGATGCTGCTGATGGGTCAACCCAATGCCATCGGATTTCTCATCGCGGCGAAATCCGTGATGCGGTTCGAAACCGCCAGCAAGGAACAGAAGGCCGCGGAATACGTCATTATCGGCACTCTGGCCTCTTTCGCATGGGCCATCGCGGTCACTTTATCCGTGATCACCCTTCAAGCTGCCCTTCCCCCGCTTGAGATCGCGCTGCGCAAGCCCTAGATTGGTATCCAAGAGTCACCAAAAGCCAAAGTCACGAAAAGGCCACCCCCCATGTTCGGCATCCCCGGGAAACCGCCGGTCACAATGACCCCCGCCGCAATCGCGCAGATCGCCAAGCTGATGCAGCGCGACGGCTCTTTCGGGCTGCGCATCGGTGTGAAAAAGGGCGGCTGCGCCGGCATGGAATATACCATGGATTTCGCTCCCGAGGCCGACCCCAACGACGAGGTCATCGAACAGGGCGGCGCGCGGGTGATGATCGCCCCAATGGCGCAGATGTTCCTGTTCGGAACGGAAATCGACTATGAAACCTCGTTGCTGGAATCGGGGTTCAAATTCAACAACCCCAACGTGACCGAGGCCTGCGGCTGCGGCGAATCCATCAAGTTCGAAGGCATGTAACATGGCGGTCGAGGACGATCTGCGCGATCATGTCCTTGACCTGTTTGCCGGCCTTGGCCCGCTGCGCTGCGCGCGCATGTTCTCGGGCCTTGGCATCTATGTCGAACAGGACGTGATGTTCGCCATGATCTCCTCCTCCGGCACGGTCTACCTGAAATCCGACGACAGCACCGATGCGGCCTTCACCGCGGCCGGGTCGCACCCCTTCACCTATACCCGCAAGAACGGCGAGACCTAGGTGCGCACCTATATGTCCCTGCCCGACAGCGCCATGGACGACGCTGAAAAGGCGCTGACATGGGCAGGGCTGTCCCTGCCCCCGGCCCGCGAAGCCGCCGCACAAAAACGTGCCGAAAAGGCCCGCAAGGCGGCACGCAAGGCCGCCGGGGGCTAACCACCGCACGCTGCCGCCACTTATGCCGCGCGTCCCGCCTTCGGCTTCCATCCCTCCGAACACCCCACCTTCCACACGCCGGGCCATTGCAAATCCCGCCCTGCCCGTGTGTAGTTCCATGAACCGGACACACCCGCATGCGGAGGACGCCATGATCGGTCATCTCATCCTGATCCTCACCTGCCAACTCGCCGGAGAGTTGATCACAGGCGCCCTCGCCCTGCCGGTGCCCGGCCCGATCCTCGGGATGCTCCTGCTTTTTGTCCTGTTGATGCTGCGCGGCGCGATGCCCGACGGGCTGGACCAGACGGCGGGCGGGCTGCTGCGCTCGATGTCGCTCTTGTTCGTGCCTGCGGGCACCGGCGTGATGCTGCATTTCAAACTGCTGGGCGATGCGCTTTTGCCCCTTGGCGCGGCGCTGATCGTCAGCACCCTCGCCACCATCGTCGTCACAGGGCTGATGACGCGCTGGCTGGGACGGGCCCAAGGCGATGGATAACCTTGCCGAAACATGGGTCTACCTCAGCGCCTCGCCGCTGCTTCACCTGACCCTCACGCTGATCGCCTTTCAGGCCGCGAACTGGCTGTTCGAAAGAACCGGACGCAACCCGCTGGCCAATCCGGTGCTGGGGGCGGTGCTGCTGATCGTCGCCGTGCTGCTGGCCACCGATACCGATTACGCCACCTATTTCGAGGGGGCGCAATTCGTCCACTTCCTGCTTGGTCCCGCCACCGTGGCCCTTGCGGTGCCGCTTTGCCGGCAATGGTGCCTTGTGCGCCGCTCGGCGCTGGCGATCTCGGTCAGCCTGCTGACCGGCTCTCTCACCGCAATTGCGACGGCCACGGGCGTGGCATGGATCATGGGCAGCCCGCCCGAGGTTCTGGCCTCCCTCGCGCCGAAATCCGTCACCGCCCCCGTGGCCATGGCCATCGCCGAACAGATCGGCGGCCTGCCCTCGCTGACGGCGGTGCTGGTCATCGTCACCGGCATCTTCGGCGCGATGTTCGGGCCAGTGGCGCTGGACCTTGCAGGCATCACCGACTGGCGCGCGCGGCCTTGCCATGGGCACCGCCAGCCACGGCATCGGCACCGCCCGCGCCCTGCAAGTCAATGAAACCGCGGGCGCCTTTTCGGGCCTTGCCATGGGGCTGAACGCGCTGGCCACGGCGCTGCTGCTGCCGATCCTCTGGGCGCTTCTGGGCTGACCCGCCCCGGCTGGCTTTCCGCGATCCGGTGCCACCGTGAGACGCAGAGCGGGCGACGACATCCCCACCCGCACACCCCTAGGCATGCGCCCTCAAACCGCAAAAGGGTCATGACACCGCACCACACCCCTTGGCCCGCGCATTTTCCGGCGTCCCGTCATCGCCCGCGCCTGCCTGACGCTTAGAAAGGGGCGCACCGGCGGGCCGTTCAACGCATCGCCCTGCACCGCCGCGAATAGTCCGCGCAACGCAAGGCGCTGGTATGCTGTCATCCCGCCCAGCACCATCGGCCCAAGGAACAGGCTTTCCGTCCAGACCCCGTTCACGCGCACAAGCTCGTGGCGGGACAGGGCAAAATGATGCCAGTCGATCCTGCGCTGCCCGCGCATACAGCGGATCCCCCGCTGCCCGATCAAGGCCTTTGCCGGAACCAGCACCTCGCCACCGGCGGCGTCCGGCCCGTTCAGCAAAAGCCGGTGCTGGGGCGAAACGACCAGATCACTTTGGGCGCCAAGGGTTCCCGCCGGGATCAGAACCGGCCTGTCCGAAAAATCGGCGCGCATGAAAACCTGTTCGCGCGCGTTGATCCATTGTATCGGCTGCCCCCTCCTGACCATATGTCAGCACAAGATCGCCGGGGCACAGCGTTTCCACCGGGCGCGGCCCGCCCGGACAGTCCACCATCATCCCCGGCCCGAAACAGGGAATGCTGCCTGCGTTCGGGCCGATTGAACATAATAGGACAATCCCCCGTCATCCGATTGAATGGAATCGCCGCTTGTGGCTGTGACACCGGGATAGCTCGGGGTCTGCCCCGCCAGATCGCCATCGATCGAGGTCACGAGCGGGTCGTAGAATGAAACGAACTGCATGGCAGTTCCCGTGTCATCCACGATCACCACGGCAGTACCACCGCTCAAATTCGTTTCGAACAGGTATACGTCTTTTCCCGCCACGCTCGTTGACAGCACTGGAAAAGGCATTGTCACTATCCAGTTCCCCATCTGGGTGTAAAGCTGGACGCTACACCCCGAAACATCGGTGCCCGCGCTCACCGCGACTTCGACGAAATCCGTGGATGGCGTTCCGGCATAACTGGCCTCGGATACATATGCGTCGGGCACTGGCTTTTCCTTGTTCCAGGGAAACCGCAAGCCGTCGCAACCCTGTTCCCGCCGAACAATGGCAAGACACCTTGAAAATATGGTTAAGCCATGCGCCCCCCCGGCCCGACCGCCGCCACTCCGACACTGCGGATGCACGCGCCGGCTTGACGCGCCGCGCCCCTTCGCCATGATGCCCCCCAATCAAGAATACCGACAAAGGGGACGGGGATGCGGCGCAAACTTGCAGCAGGCAATTGGAAAATGAACGGAACGGGCGCCGACCTTGCCCAGGTCGAGGCGCTGATCACCGCCCATCCTACCCCCACGGTCGACCTGCTGCTTTGCCCGCCCGCCACGCTGATCCACCGCGCCGCGCAAATCGCCGCGAACCACACGCTCCAAATCGGCGGGCAGGATTGCCACGCCGCCGCATCCGGTGCCCATACCGGCGACATCTCGGCCACGCAGCTGAAAGACGCCGGCGCCACCGCGGTCATCCTCGGGCATTCGGAACGCCGCGAAGACCACGAGGAAGACAGCGAGGATATCCGTGAAAAGGCCCGCGCCGCCCATGCCGCGGGCCTGACAGCCGTGATCTGCCTTGGCGAAAGCCTTGACCAGCGCGAGGCGCTGAACACGCTCGGCATCATCGGCGCACAGCTCTCGCTCTCGGTTCCCGACAGCGCCAATGGCGAAAACCTTGTCATAGCCTATGAACCGATCTGGGCCATCGGCACCGGCCTCGTGCCCAGCCTCGACCAGATCGGCGAAGTGCATGATTTCATCCGCAGCCGGCTGGAACGCCGCTTCGGCGCAGGCGTCGGCCGCTCCGTCCGCCTGCTCTACGGTGGCTCGGTCAAACCGGGCAACGCGGCGGATATTTTCACCGTGTCGAATGTAGACGGCGCATTGGTCGGCGGTGCCAGCCTGACCGCCGCCGATTTCCTGCCCATCATCACCGCGCTCGAAGACGCCTGACCCGCCACCGAGGGGGCCTTGCCCCCTCCGGCCTCACGGCCTCCTCCCCCAAGGGTATTTGCAGAACAATGAAGAAGGGTGCCGCGCTGTCAAAACGGTAAGCGGCCGGACATGAAGCATCGCCTCGCCAATCGGTCCAGCAAGACAGCGCGGCGTCAGCCGCTCCGCTGGATCACCCTCAATCGAACAGGATCGAAACGCGGCGGTTTTGCTTGCCCTTCTTTTCGATCTTGCCAAGCCGCAGGCGGCCGATCTCTCCGGTGCGGGCTACGTGGGTGCCACCGCAGGGTTGCAGGTCCACTTGGTTGTCCGCCGTGCCGATCCGCACCAGCCGCACGCGCCCCTGCCCTGTGGGCGGCGCGACGGACATGGTTTTCACCAGCCCCGGATTGGCCGCCAGTTCCGCGTCTATGATCCAGTCCTCGCTCACCGGCAGGTCTGCTTCGATCAGCGCGTTCAGGTCGGCCTCGATCCGGTCGCGGTCTTCGGGCGCTTCGGGCATGTCAAAATCAAGCCGCCCCTTTTCGGCACCGATGCTGCCGCCCGTCACCGGCAGCGGGATTACCACCGACAGCAGGTGTAGCCCGGTATGGATACGCATATGCCGGTGGCGGCGGTCCCAATCCAGATGCTGCGTGACCTGCGCCCCCACCGGGGGCATGGCGGTCGGCTCGGCCGGGACCAGCACCACCGCGCCACCCTCGCCCTTGACCGAGGTGGCAATGTCGATCTCTCCCCCGGTCCAGACCAGCCGCCCGCTGTCACCGGGCTGCCCGCCCCCTGTCGGGAAAAAGATCGCGCGGTCCAGCACGATCCCGCCTTCGGGCGTATGGGCCAGCACCATGGCCGGGGCCTCGCGCAGGTAGGCGTCGTTACGGAACAGCAGCTCGGTCGTCAGGTTGCTCATCGGTCATCTTCCCCTTCGGGTGTCGGCTCGTGGCGCGGCGGCATCTGCGGCACGTTCCCTGCCCGCTTTTCGCTGCTCTGCGCATCGGGTTTGGCGGGCTTTTCATCGGTGTCGGGCGCGGCTGGCGTATCATCGGCCGCGCCGCGCAGCGCCTCGGGGTTGCGCAGCCAGACATCGCGCTGCGCAAAGGGTATCTCGATCCCCTCCTCTGTAAACCGCTTGTAAATCTGGTGGTTCACATCGTTGCGCACGCTCATCACCCAGTTGATATCGCGCAGGATCAGCCGGATCTCGAAATCCAGGCTGTCGGCCCCGAACCCCATGAACAGCACCTGCGGCGCGGGGTTGGCCAGCGCCATGGGCTGCGCCTCGGCGATCTCGCGCAGCACGCGGTCCACCTTGTCGGCATCGGTGCCATAGGCCACGCCCACCGGCACGATCAGCCGGCCCACGGTCTTGCCACGAGTGTAATTCGTCACAGTGCCAGATACGAAATCGGCATTCGGCACGATCATGTCGGTGCGGTCGAAGGTTTCGATCCGGGTCGAACGGACGGAAATATCGCGCACGATGCCATGGGTGCCGCCCACTTCGATCCAGTCGCCTTCGCTGATCGGGCGCTCGATCAGCAGGATGATGCCGGACACGAAATTCGACACGATGTTCTGAAGCCCGAAACCGATGCCGACCGACAGCGCACCGGCCACGATGGCCAGAGATGACAGATCGATCCCGGCCGAGATGATGGCGATGATCGCCGACAGGAATATCCCCACATACCCCACCCCCGAGGTAATGGCATTGCGCCCGCCCGCATCCAGCCCGGTCTTGGGCAGGATCGTGGACTTCAACGTGCCCTGCAGCACCCGCGTCAGCGCATAGCCAACCATGAACACCACCGCGAAGGTCAGGAAAATCGTGGGTGAAATGCGCGTCTCGCCGATGGATACGCCGCCCGCGATCGTGGCCCAAATCTCGGTCAGGTCAGTGACCCGCGCGCCCCAGATCAGGGCAAAGACCGGCACCGACAGCAGCACCAGCACAAAGCCCGCCAGCACCGGGAACAGCGCCTCAGAGGCGCGGTCGCGCGAGCCGGTGATCAGGATGTATGCCTCGACCAATGCGCGTTGCAGCATCATCAGCAGCACCAGCAGACCCACGCTCGTGACCGTCGGATAGATGATCGCGCGGGCGGCGGCGAAATAGCCTACCGCGCCAAGCGCAACACCGGCCACGGCCAACACCGCGACGGCGCCCGCCACCAGACGCATCAGCCGGTTCAGGTAGGCCAGACCCTCCTCATCCTGCTCAATCTCACGCACATGGGCGCTGACCAGCCGCGACAGGCGCACCAGCACCAGCGCCGCCACAACCAGCAGCGGGAATTGCAACACCACCTGCACCGCGTCGGACCAGCCATGCGCCCCACCCGCCGCGCGCACCAGCAGGTCCAGCGCGATGGCAAAGCCCAAAAGCCCCGCATGGAACCGCCCCTCGCGGTGCTTTTCCGTGCCCAGTTGCAGCGGCGGTTCAAAGGCGTCGGACTTGGGAAAGAACCGCCCGCCCAGCCACCATGCCGCCAAAAAGGCAAGCCCCGCCTCGGGCAGCGCAGCAAGGATCTGCCTGCCCTTGGCCCCCAACAACCCCGAGGAATCGACCCCCTCGATCAGCAGGTTCAGCCCGATCAGCGGCACCGCGATCAGCCCCAGCGACAGCATGAAGGACAGCAGCCACCGCCCGGCAGACCGGCGCACCTGCACCTTCTGCACGACCAGTTCCATCCAGTGCCGGCCGCGTATCAGGATCACCAGCGCCGCCATCAGGAACATGGCGGTGCGCGGCAGGCCGCCAATGCTTTCGGCCCGCTGTGTCGGGTTGTCCAGCGCCGCGCGCACCTCGGCCCAGATCGCGCCCGACCCGCCGATCAGCGCCTCGATCGCAGCGGGCCACAGCGCCGGGTTCAACGGCGACGGCCCAAGCGCCATCAGCGCACCGGTCTGGCGGTCGCGCAGGATACGGTCGATGCCGCGGATCAGCCCATCGGCCCGGCTATAGGCGACCTCGGCGGCCTTCACCGGGGCCAGGACCTCGTCCAGCCGCGTCTCCAGCGTGGCACGTTGGCGGGCCAGCTCCTCCTGTTCGGTTTCGCCCTCCTCGGGCGCGGGGCCAAGCGCGGCTAGCTGCTCCTCCAGCGTTTCGATCATATTGGCAGAGCCGCCCTGCGCCTCAAGGAAGCGCGCCCGCCAATCGGCCAGCTCGGCCCGCAAATCGCCCAATGCCGCATCCGATGCGCGGCCCGCCGAAATCGCCTCCTGCGCGCGCAGGGCCACCCGCTCCCATTCCGCGAAATCTTCGCTGTCCAGCCCGGTGCCGACCCCGTTCAGCGGGTTCGGGGGCGGCGCGGGCGCCTCGGCGGGTTGCGCACCAGCGCCGCCCCCGGCCGTGGCCGCATCGTCAGATGCACCCTGCGCGGTAGCCGCGCCGCCGTCCCCCGTTGCCGTATCGAACAGCGACCCAAGCCCCTGCGCAGAAACCGGCCCCGATGGCCCCATTGGCCCCGCCACGCAAAACGCGAAAACCGCCAGGCCCAGAACGGCACAAAGGCGGCGGATCACACCGCCGCCCATGCCGGACGCATCCTTACCGGATATCATGCACAATACCTCAATCCTCGAACACCGAAGGAACCTCGCGCGCCGCCGCCGCCGTCAGCCATTCCGGCACCGGCAGCCCCTTTTCGCCAAGGAATTCAGGGTTATACAGCTTCGACTGGTAGCGCGTGCCATAGTCGCACAGGATGGTGACGATCTTGTGCCCCGGCCCCATTTCGCGCGCCATGCGCATAGCCCCAGCGATGTTGATGGCGGACGATCCGCCAAGGCACAGCCCCTCGTGCTGCAATAGGTCAAAGACGATGGGCAGCGCCTCTTCATCGGGGATCTGGTAGGCGAAATCGGGGGTGAACCCTTCAAGGTTGGCGGTGATCCGCCCCTGCCCGATGCCCTCGGTGATGCTGGTCCCTTCGGACGCCAGCTCGCCGGTCTTGTAATAGCTATACAAAGCCGCGCCCATCGGATCGGCCAGCCCGACCTTCACGCCCTTGGGCTGCAGCGCCATGCCGACACCGGCCAGCGTGCCCCCCGATCCCACCGCACAAATGAACCCGTCCACATCGCCGCCGGTCTGCTCCCAGATCTCGGGGCCGGTGGTTTCGATATGGGCCTGCCGGTTGGCCACATTGTCGAACTGGTTGGCCCAGATCACACTCTCGTTGGTGGTCTTGGCCAGCGCCTCGGCCAGACGGCCCGAGTAACGCACATAGTTGTTGGGGTTCTTGTAAGGCGCCGCCGGCACCTCGACCAATTGCGCGCCCGCCAGACGGATCATGTCCTTCTTTTCCTGGCTTTGCGTTTCAGGAATCACGATCACGGTCTTGAATCCCATGGACGCGCCCACCAGCGCCAACCCGATGCCGGTATTGCCCGCCGTGCCTTCGACAATGGTGCCGCCGGGTTTCAGCAGGCCCTTTTCCACCGCATCGCGGATGATATACAGCGCCGCGCGGTCCTTGACCGACTGGCCGGGGTTCAGAAACTCGGCCTTGCCATAGATGTCACAGCCGGTTTCCTCGCTGGCCTTGTTCAGCCGGATCAGAGGCGTGTTTCCAACCGCGTCGGCAAGATCGCTGGCAATGCGCATGGCGTGTCCTTTTCATTCCTATCTTGAAGATAGATGTAGGGCGGGGAAAGGCCAACATCAACCGCTATAGCATCCCCCTGGCGGGCGCGTGAACAAAGCAGGTCGGGACAATTTCCGCCCAAAATACTGCAATCCGGACCCCCGTCCTACCCATCCCGTTCTGCGAATATGGCAACCCGCCCGGCACCCACGCCAAAAGGCACAGGCGTTTTTTTCAAGCGCTGTGCACAGCCGCAAAGGTCATGCGGAAATGTCCAAAGCTCTTGGTAGTTCTTGATGGTCGGGCGTGCGATGGTCCGGTTGGAGCCCCTCTTGAACAATGCTGCAACGCAGTTTCAGCAGACCTGCCCTTCTTGTGCCGCCCAGCATTTTCATCTGGTGAATGACAATTGTTCTGGCGCAAGCGGGGTTCACCACCTCTTTTGACCATGGTTCAAAATGCTTGACCAACTGATGCGACCAAGTAATTTCGCAGCCAGATTGCAATCCACTTGGGAAGTATCCGGTGACACCTGTTTACATGATCCGCAGTCAGAACTTTGATGTCCCTGCTCTGGTAAATTGGTGCATCACAAAGAACAACCGCCCCGACGCCTATATGGCAGACCTGGAATTATCGAGCGGTCAAATCCTTTCGGATCGTGACCTGAAAAAAATGTGTGATGGATGGGCTGTCATCGACAGACAAGGACAAGGCCTGCCTGATTTTCTCGGTGGGTTCAGCGCAGGGTCCGAAGGCTACTGCATGGTCAATGCGACTGCGCGGGCAGTGATAGAGGACACAGACGATGTCGCGCATAGCTTCTCGCCCGCGCACGTATGGGATGTATCCGATGATGCAGAAGATGTCGCCAACCCGCTCTGGATCTGGCGTCTCGAAACCGTGGCACCCACCGTGGATTTGACCCAGTCACTGTTGCATCGCGGAACCCGTGGCAAGAACGGCCCGCCTTTCGTCGCCCTTATTGCATTGGCTCCGGCTCAATGCGTCCTGCTGCCAAATTTCACCCCGCCCCACAGCCTGTGGCGTGATAGTGAAACCGCGCAAGTTTTCTGCACCAACACTTTCAAGGACGCCTATACTGCGGCGGGTCTGACGAGCCTTGATTTCGTTGGAACAACGCCACAGTAAGTCATAGGAAGGCGTGTGGCGATCATGAGGAGAAACCTCTAATCGAATGTTCCCTTCGGGCTGACATTGGTCATTGAAATCACTGCCGCCAAGGTCGGCTTTGTCCCGCATAGTCGCAATCCACAACCCTCCACCCCAGACACTCCAAACACCCCTCTTACGGCCTCCAAAGCCCCCCTCACCGGAAATCCTCCGGCTTGACCCCATACCTTGCCAGCTTGTCGTAGAACGTCTTGCGCGGCAGTTTCAGCCGTCCGGCGGCAGCGCTGGCGTGGCCGGCTTCGCGACGCAGGGCCTCCTCCAGAAGCGACCGTTCCACCCGCGCCATCTGCTCGGTCAGGCCCAGATCGCCCTCTCCCTCTGATCCCGCGCCCGTTCCGACGCCCAGAACGAAGCGCATGGCCTCGCTCATCAGGGCGCGGGCGTTGCCGGGCCAGTCCTGCGCCATCAGCCCGGCGATCACGTCCGGCGTGACCTCGGGCGCGGACAGCCCCGCCTGTTCGGCGGCCTGCGCCACGTAGTGCCGGAACAGCACCGGAATGTCGTCGGGCCGCTCTGCCAGTGACGGGATACGCACCCGCATCACGTCCAGCCGGTAGAACAGATCGGCGTTGAAGGCCCCAGCATCGACCCGCGCGCACAGGTCCGCATTGGTGCCGCCGATGACCCGCGCCGCGCCGCCCTGTTCCAGCAATTCCAGCAAGGCGAACTGCGCCTCGCCGCCTAGGTTGCCCAGTTCGTCCAGACACAACGACCCGCCACCGGCAAGGTGATGCGCCTCCAGCAGCGCGGCGCGGTCCAGCCCCGCAGCCGGCCGCTTGACGAAACCCGCCTTGGCGCGGGGCGACAGCAAATGCACCACCTCGGCCACCTTGGAAATCCCCGCCCCCGGCGCGCCACTGACCAGAACCTCGGCATCGGCCCCCGCCACCACGCGCACCCTTGCGCGCAGGGCTTCGGATTGCGGGCTGGTGCCATGCAACATCCGCGCCGCCGCGTCCCCTGCCTCCAGCGCCGCTTTCAAACGCCGGTTTTCCAGCACCAGCGCGCGGGTTTTCAGCGCCCGTTCCACCACCGCAAGCAGGTCCGCCGCCGCGCAGGGCTTTTCCAGGAAACCGAAGGCGCCCTCGCCCATGGCCCGCACCGCCATGGGGATGTCGCCCTCGCCCGTCAGCAAGATCACCGGCAGCTCGGCATCCACGCCCTGCACATGCTCCAAAAGGTGGAACCCGTCGCGCCCCGGCATCCGGATATCGGACAGCACGACCCCCGGAAACCCCTGCGAAATATGGTCCTTCGCCTCGATGAACGAGCCTGCCGTGACCGGCAGCAAATCGGCCAGCTCCAGGGTCTGCGCCAAAGCCGCCCGGACCGAAGCATCGTCATCCACCACCAAAACCCGACGTGTCATGCCGCCGCCTCCTCTGCCCATGGGGCCAATTCGATACGGAACAGCGCGCCGCCCTCGATATTCTCGCCCCGGATCGCGCCGCCGAAACTTTGCACCAACCCGTAAGAGATCGACAGGCCAAGCCCCATGCCCTTGGCCGCGCCCACCTCTTTCGTGGTGTAGAACGGGTCGAAAATCCGTTCCGGCTCGGCAATGCCGGGGCCGGTATCGCGCAATTCGATCACCACCGGGTCGCCCGTACGCAGCGCCAGCCGCAGCACCGGCGCATCCTGCCCGGCCATCGCGTCGGCGGCATTGGTGATCAGGTTGACCATCACCTGCCCCAGCCGCACCTCGCCGCCGCGTACCCAGACCGGCGCGGCGGGCGCATCCCATTCAACGCGCACCGCGTCCCGCTCCAGCCGCGCCGCCGTCATATCCAGCGCCTGCCCGATGACCGAAACCATGTCCACCCTGCTCACCGGCTCTGCCTCGTTGCGCACGAAGGCCCGCAGATTGCCGATGATCCGCCCCATCCGGCCCGCCAGGTCACTGATCCGGCCCAGGTTTTCACCCGCCCTTTCCGGCTGGTTCCGGTCCAGAAAGGCCGTGCCATTCTCGGCGAACTGCCGGATCGCCATCAGCGGCTGGTTCAACTCGTGGCTCAGCCCCGCCGACATCTGCCCCAGCGCCGACAGCTTGCCCGCCTGCACCAGTTCGGCCTGCGCCTGTTTCAACGCGGCCTCGGCGGCGATGCGTTCGGCCACCTCGCGGCGCAACGCCTCGTTCGCGGCGCTCAATTCCGCGGTGCGCGCGCTCACGCGGCTTTCCAGCCGGGCATTGGCCAGCGCCAGGGTGCGCCGCCGTTCGGCCACCAGCCACAGCACCGCGCCAAAGATCAGGCAGACCGCAGCTACCACTGCCGCCTGCAACCCCGCCAGCCGCCGCGCCGGGCCAACATCGATCAGCGCCTCGGCCACCATGCCGATTTTCGGCAGGTCGCGCACAAGGTGCAGGGCGCGGCGCGGCACGTAATCGGACCAATCCTCCAGCCAGATTTCGTGTCGCCCCATCTGCCGCACCTGCAACTCCGCCTCGGCCCCGTCGGGGGCGAACCCCGCGCCGGACCGCCGCCAGCCCAGCATTTCCGACCGGTTGGTGATGAAAATCCGCCCATTGGCATCGGTAAAGAATACCGCAGGCCGCGCGCCGCGCCACTCGGTTTCGACCCGTTCGATATTGGCCACGACCCGCACCGATCCGGCCACCCGCCCCGAGGCGGCAAAGACCGGCGCGGCAAAACTGTAGACCCGTTCGCCGCCAAGGGCGGAAATCCCGTGCCCCTCGCCCATCGCGCCCTGCATCGCCATCCGGTGCGCCGGATCGGACGAAAGATCGCCCGCCCGCGTACCATGAGCCGAGGCAAGGATGCGGCCCTCGCGCCCCACCACCAGCACGTCCAACGCGCCAGTCTTGTCCGCCGCCGCCAGCAGCAGCGCGCGAATATCCGCGCCATGCCCGTTCAGCAGCCCGCGCACATCGGGGTGTTCCGCCGTCAGGACCGCCAGTTGTTGATACAGTTGCAACTGCCCGGTCAGCCGGTCCGCAGCCAGCGTCAGGTCCGCCTCGCCGCGATCGGCCAGCGGGTCCAGCGCCTGGCGATAGCCATAGGACCAGACCGCCCCCGCCACCATGGCGATGGCCGCCAGGAACAGCGCGATCACACCCAGCCGTCTGCCAATGCCGTTCATGCGGCCTCTCCTTGGAATTGTCGCCTCTTTTCTACCCCGACGAGGGGCCAGGGGCCAGATCACCGGCGCGCGGGGGCGTTTTATACGATCCGAGCCCCCGTTTCCATGGATTTCACCGAAATTAACCGGGCTGTTAACCGTGCTTTTCGCCCTATGCGGGTGTCACGCATGTCAGATACCAAAAGGGTATCCCCTGTTTCCTACGCTAAAGCGGCAGGGCCGTGGTTGCCTTGATTTCCTCCATCGACAGCAGCGCGGTGACGTTATGCACCTGCACCTCAGCGATCAGCGCCTGGTAGAATTCGTCATAGGCGCGCGCATTGCGAACCCGCACTTTCAGGATGTAGTCAATGTCGCCAGCCAGCCTGTGCGCCTCTTGCACTTCGGGGCGATTTTTCAATGCTTTCAGAAACTTGGCTTGCCACTCTGCATCATGTTCACTGGTGCGGATCAACACGAAGAAACACGCCTCGAAGCCCAGTTTCTCGGGGTCCACCGTCACCGTTTGCGGCCCCATGACACCGCCCTCGCGCATCTTCTTGATGCGATTCCAGACCGGGGTCTTGGAACTGCCCACCTTGCGCGCGATCTCGTCCAGCGACTGGCCCGCATCCGTCTGAAGCTCTGCCAGTATTTTCCTGTCCGTGGCGTCCAATCGAACCGACATTCTGCTAACCCCTTCCTTCTGGGAAATCCGTTTTGCCGCTTGCGGCCCGCGTGAACAAATTTCCTTATTTCCCGCAAGCCATGGCGCTTTGGAGGGAATATTTTCTATATTGCAGGCCAAGTCAATGACCGGAGGGCAACCCCTCTCCACTCCGGCGGATGACATGAGATTCGCAAGGCAACCCCTTGCGTTATCGTTGTTTTTCGCCCCAGCGATAGGACACGCGCCATGCCCCGGCCCTTTACGCCCAAGGTGATCACCGCCAATGCCCTTCTGGAGGGCGACGTGATCTGGTTCACCGCCGATGACGGCTGGACCCGCAATATGAACAGCGCCGAAGTGCTGACCGACGAAGCCCATGCAACCCTGCGCCTGCTGGATGCAGAACTCCAACAAGATCAAGTGGTTGGTGCATATCTGGCCGATGTTTCGATGGAAGGCGGCGCACCCGCCCCAACACATTTCCGCGAGGAATTCCGCCTGTGCGGCCCCTCCAACTATCCCGGCCACGGTCGCGCCGGACAGGAGGCATAAAATGTATCGCTACAGTGAATTCGACCGTGCCTTTCTGGCCGAACGCAACGCCCAGTTCCGCGCGCAGGTCGAACGCCGCATCGACGGCTTCCTGACCGAAGAGGAGTTCAAACCGCTGCGCCTGATGAACGGTCTGTACCTGCAATTGCACGCCTATATGCTGCGCGTCGCGATCCCCTATGGCACGCTGAATTCGGCGCAGATGCGGCAACTGGCGCTGCTGGCCGACACGTGGGACAAGGGCTATGGCCATTTCACCACGCGCCAGAACATTCAGTATAACTGGCCAAAACTAAAAGATATTCCCGACATGTTGGATGCGCTGGCAAAGGTTGGGCTGCACGCGATCCAGACCTCGGGCAACACGATCCGCAACGTGACCGCCGACCATTTCGCCGGTGCCGCCGCAGATGAAATCGCTGATCCCCGCCCCGTGGCCGAGCTGATCCGCCAATGGTCCACCGATCATCCCGAATTCCAGTTCCTGCCGCGCAAGTTCAAGATCGCGATTACAGGGTCGCAGCATGACCGCGCCGTGACCCGCGCCCATGACATCGGGTTGCGTATGGTCCAACAAGACGGTGCCGCAGGGTTTGAGGTGATCGTCGGCGGCGGGCTTGGCCGCACACCGATGATTGGCAATGTTATCAAAGACTTCCTGCCCAAAGCTGACCTGTTGCCTTATCTGGAGGCCATCGTCGCCGTCTACAACACGCTTGGCCGGCGCGACAACAAGTACAAGGCGCGGATCAAGATCACCGTGCATGAACACGGCATCGAAAATATCCAGCGACTGGTCGAGGCGAAATACGCCTTGATCCGCCCCCAGTTCACGGGCATCGACCAACAGATGCTGGCCGCGATCAAGGCGCAATTAGCCCTGCCCGACCTGTCGGCGAATGACACGCAAGCTTATGATCTTAAATATAAAACCGATCCCGTTTTCCGATCCTGGGCCGATACGAACCTGACCGCCCACAAGCGCGATGACCATGCCATCGTCACCGTCAGCCTCAAGGCACATGGCGCGACGCCGGGCGATGCCACCGCCGACCAGATGCGCCTGCTGGCCGATCTGGCCGCGCAGTACGGCCATGACGAATTGCGCATCAGCCACGAGCAGAACGTGATCCTGCCCCATGTCGCCCGCGCCGACCTGCCCGCGCTTCATGCCGCGCTGCAAGGCGCCGGTCTGGCCACGGCAAACGTGGGACTGATCTCCGATATCATCGCCTGCCCGGGCATGGATTACTGCGCCCTGGCGACCGCGCGCAGCATCCCGATTGCGCAGGCAATCGCAAACCGTTTCAATGACTTGAAGCTGGAACATGATGTTGGCCCGCTCAAGCTGAAAATCTCGGGCTGCATCAACGCCTGCGGGCATCACCACGTCGGCCATATCGGCATTCTGGGTCTGGATCGCGGCGGGGTGGAAACCTACCAGATCACCCTTGGCGGCGACGGAACCGAGGCCGCAACCCTAGGCGAGCGCACCGGCCCCGGCTTTTCATGCGAGGAAATCACCCCTGCCATCGAACGCATTGTCCAAGCCTATCTGGACCTGCGCCAGTCGCGGGACGAGACCTTTCTTCAGGCCTACCGCCGTGTCGGCCTGTCCCCGTTCAAGGCCGCGCTTTACCCGGAGGCGAGCGAGAAGAATGCCGCTTGAGGCCCCGACCGTGACAGCCTCGGTCAGCCGCATCCTCGAACGGGTCGCCGCGCTGAACGAGCGATACCGCCACCACGCGGCAAGCACCGTTCTGCGCCATGCCCTGACCGACCGGCAGGTTGGGCAAATCGCGCTGGTGTCCTCTTTCGGGGCGGAAAGCGTGGTGTTGCTGCATATGCTGGCGATGATTGACCGCAAGGTGCCGGTGATTTTCATCGACACGCAGATACTGTTCGCGGAAACCCTGCAATATCAAAGGGATCTGGCCAACCGGCTGGAGCTGGAGGACATGCGCGTGATCCGCACCGATCCTGCCCAACTGGCCAGTCGCGACCCCTACGGCGCGCTGCACCTGTCCGACACCGACGCCTGCTGCGCCCTGCGCAAGACCGAGCCGCTGGAACGCGCCCTGCAAGGGTTCGACGCGTGGATCACCGGGCGCAAACGGTTTCAGGGCGACACCCGCGCCACGCTGGATTTCTTCGAAACCGAGGAAGACCGGCGCATCAAGGTCAACCCACTGGCGCATTGGGATAAATCCGATGTGCGCGACTACATGATCAACAACCGCCTGCCGCGTCACCCGCTGGTGGCCAAGGGTTATCCCTCGATCGGTTGCGCGCCCTGCACCTCGCCGATAAGACCCGGCGAGGATGAGCGCGCCGGACGCTGGCGTGGCAGCGACAAAATCGAATGCGGCATCCATATCGTGGACGGGCGCGTGGTAAGACATGGAGAGTAAGATGAGCGTGATCGTGACCGACAGCGGCTTTGCCGCCGACGACCTGCCCGCAGGGGCCTTCGTGACCCTGCCATCCGACACCGACCCCGCAACGCTGGCAGGCATCAATGCCGAGGCCGTCGCGGTAGAGTTCCCCTTCTTCGCGGACGGGCGCGGCTTCACCCTTGCTCGGGCGCTGCGCGATGCGGGGTTCACGGGCCGGTTGCGCGCCCGTGGCCATGTGATCGCCGACCAATACGCCATGGCCCGCCGCAACGGTTTCGACGAGGTGGAAATCACCGATGATCTGGCCGCCCGCCAGCCCGAACCGCAATGGATCGCCCGCGCCGACTGGCAATCGCACAACTATCAGGCACGGCTGCGCGGCTGACCCCGCGCCCTGTATGCTTGCCCTTTCATCTGATACAGATCAACGATAACCGGAGAATGCCGATTTAAACCCTCGGCTGACATTGCAATGACTCAGAGTGCCCCCGTGACCGAAGCAGCCCCAAAACCCGCCGTAGCCAAACAGCATCTGCCCGATGCCCAGACCGTGACCGAGGTAAAGCACTGGACGGACAGGTTGTTTTCCTTCCGCTGCACGCGGCCCGCGTCGCTGCGGTTTCGTTCGGGCGAGTTTGTGATGATCGGGCTGATGGGCGACCCGGACACGGTGACCGGCAAGCAAAAGCCGCTGCTGCGGGCCTATTCCATCGCCTCGCCCTCTTGGGACGAGGAACTGGAGTTCTATTCGATCAAGGTGCAGGATGGGCCGCTGACCTCGAAATTGCAACATATCAAACCGGGGGATGAGATCATCCTGCGCCCCAAACCTGTGGGCACGTTGGTGCATGATGCGCTGCTGCCCGGCAAACGGGTCTGGCTCTTTTCCACCGGCACCGGCATTGCGCCGTTTGCATCTCTGCTGCGCGATCCGCAGACCTATGAAGACTACGACGAGGTCATCATCACCCACACCTGCCGCGAGGTGGGCGGGTTGGAATATGGCAAGCAATTGATCGAGAATATCCGCAGCGACGAGATGCTGAACGAGCTGATCGGGGCGGAAAATCTTGCCAAGCTGAAATACTATCCGACTACCACCCGCGAAGAGAGCCCCAAGATGGGCCGCATCACCGATCTGATGCGTTCGGGCGAGGTATTCAAGGATCTGGGCGTGGAACCGCTCTGCCCGCAAAACGACCGCGCCATGGTCTGCGGCAACCTGGCATTCAACCTGGAAATCAAGGAAATGCTTGAAGATTACGGGCTGACAGAAGGCGCCAATTCCAAGCCTGCGGAATACGTGGTGGAAAAGGCTTTTCTGGACTGATCCGGCCACACCTGTTGAATTCAAATTGATGGCGGCATCCGAAAGGGTGCCGCCTTGATTTATTGGCCCCGCCCGCCACCCAGCAGGGGTGGGTGGGCGGGGCCAAAAAAGCGAGGGGCGGCTTTTTGGCCGCCCCTCACCATTCTTTCGAAACCCTGATCCCTATCAGAAACCAAGCGCCTCGCGGGCTTTGGCCAGCGTCTCTTTCAGAAGGTCAGGGTTTTCCTGTGCTTTCGAAAGACCTGTTTTCAGCATGGTTTTCTGCATACCGCCAAGTTCGGAACCGTCGATATACTCGGCCACCTTTTCAAAGTTGAACCCGTCCACGGTGAACAGTTCCTTGACCTCGTCCGTCACCGATGTCGCGGTTTCGGCAGTTGCACCCGTCGCAGCCTCGGTCGCGACCGCGGCAGCATCGGTGGCGGCATCGGCAGCATCCGCCGCGGCATCGGTGGCGGCTTCGGTCACGGCTTCGGGCTGGGTTTTCACGGCCTCAACGGACTCGTCCAGCGATTTGCCGGACAGCACGAAATAGCCCCCGACGACGACGACGACCGCAACAACGGCCCATACTGCTTTGTTCATGGATAACTCCCCACTACTACCCGCCCACGGCATCTTGCCCGGGCTTTTCGGTTAACGCCCGTCAGATGCGACGTCACTGGACGAGTTTCAAGGACAAAACCTTGCAACAGTTCCCCTTTGCAAAGATTTGCCGCTTGAAGAGGCAGCGCGTCAGGTCTAGATTGCAGCCTCGAATTCAAGTGGCAATCGAAGGATAGATACCATAGCTCGCAGACCACATAACGCGCCCCCGCAGCGCGATACCGGCCCCCGCGTCAATGAAAAGATCCGCGCAAATGAAATCCGCCTGATTGGCGCGGATGGCGAAAACGTCGGGGTGGTGACCCCTACCCGCGCGTTGGAAATGGCCGAAGAGGCCGGTCTCGACCTGGTCGAGATCTCTCCCAATGCCTCGCCGCCCGTCTGCAAGATCATGGATTTCGGCAAGTTCAAATACGAACAGCAGAAACGCGAATCCGAGGCCCGCAAAAAGCAGAAGATCATCGAGGTCAAAGAGGTCAAGTTCCGCCCGAACACCGACACGCATGACTACGACGTAAAAATGCGCAACGTGCTGAAGTTCCTTGAAGGTGGCGACAAGGTGAAAATCACCCTGCGTTTCCGTGGCCGCGAAATGGCGCACCAGAACCTTGGCCGGGAATTGCTGCTGCGCGTCGCCGATGACATCACCGAATTGGGCAAGGTCGATTCCATGCCCAAGATGGAAGGCCGGCAGATGATCATGATGATCTCTCCGCTGCCGCAGAAGTAAGCAGAAACAAGCGGTGCCGGTATTCCGGGCCGTTTTCCGAATGACAGATGCCCCGCCGATTTGGCGGGGCATTTTCGATTCACCGCGGCAAACATGGTTTTTCCATGCCCCCGCCGCCGCACCAAGAAGGCACCGGTTTCCGGTGGCAGATCCACGGCCATTGCTGTTTAACGGGCCAGACGGCACCGCATCGCAGATGTGTCGCCCTGGGGGTTTTCAGGTCTTGGGCTTTCCGTTGCGGCCCGCCGTCGATTAATGGTGGATGATACGTGCAGCGACAGGAGAAACCCATGTGGAACGAGCGGTTCAATACGGATGACTATGTTTTCGGCAAATCGCCGTCACGGTTCCTGACCGAACATTCCGCCTATCTGGCGCAGGGACAAACCGCCCTGTCCGTCGGCGATGGCGAGGGGCGCAATTCGGTCTTCATGGCCGAACACGGGATTCATGTCACAGCGCTGGAATTCGCGCCGAACGCCATCGACAAGGCCCGCAAACTGGCCAGCGAGCGCGGCGTCACCGTCGATTTCCGCCATTGCGATGTGCTGTCGCAGGACTGGCCCGAAGGGTTCGATCTGGTCGCGGGGATTTTCATCCAGTTCACCGGGCCGGACGGCCGGCGCGTGATATTCGACAAGATGAAGGCCACCACCAAACCCGGCGGGCTGGTGATGCTGCACGGTTTCACCCCCGAACAGGTCGATCTTGGCACCGGCGGGCTGCCAAGCCGTGACAACATGTATACGGAATCGATTTTGCACGACGCTTTTGCGGGCTGGCAGGTGCTGGATTGCCGCGCCTACCGGGCCGAACAGGGATCGGGCAGTGGCCATGTGGGAGAGGCCGCCCTGATCGATTTCATCGCGCGCAAACCAGCCTGACCCATGGCCAAGCTGATCTTGTTCAACAAGCCCTTCGACGTGCTGTCGCAATTCACCGACAAGGGCACCGAAGGCACCCCGCGCCGCACTCTGTCCGATTATATCGACGTGCCCGGCGTCTATCCCGCGGGGCGTCTTGACCGCGACAGCGAGGGGCTGTTGCTGTTGACCGATGACGGCAAGTTGCAGGCCCGTATCGCGCATCCGCGCCACAAGATGGAAAAAACCTATTGGGCGCTGGTCGAACGCATCCCCTCTGACGAGGCGCTGGAGGCATTGCGCAAGGGCGTGCAGTTGAAAGATGGCATGACCAAACCCGCCAAGGTGCGCCGCATCGACAACCCGCCCAACCTGTGGGAACGCGACCCGCCGGTGCGCTTTCGCAAATCCGTGCCCGATTGCTGGATCGAACTGACCATCACCGAAGGCCGCAACCGTCAAGTGCGCCGCATGACCGCCGCCGTGGGCCACCCCACGCTGCGCCTGATCCGCGCCCGCATCGGCCACTGGGATCTGGGCGGGCTGCGCCCCGGTGAATGGCGCGAAGGGCCGGTGCGCTGGCACTAAGCGGCGCGCGCGCCGCACCTGTTATTACGCCATAGAATACCTTGCGATTATTCCGGCACCAGCAGTTGCGACACCGGTGCAAGTGCCACGCGGGACGCACGGTCTTGCAGCCCCCACAGCAGCAGCGCCGAAATCGTATCGGGGCGCAGGCGGCCCACCATGATCACGCCGCTTTCTTCTTGCCCGGCCTTGAAGGCGGCATTGTCCAGAAAGCGGCGGATCACGTCGGCGCTTTGTCCCTTGTCGTCGAAATCGCGGAACACCGTGGCTGCGGGCACGCCCTCTTTCACGGCCAGTTTCTGCGCCGTGTTCAGCCCTTTCGGGAACAGCAGTAGCCCATGGCCCGTTTGGGCAAGGATGCCCGCCACCTGGTCGGAAACGGCGCGGCTTTCCTGCAATCCGCCGGCCAGCCCTTCCATCACGCCGACCGCTTCAGGCAGGGCGGCAAAGGCGGCGTTCAGCACGGTTTCGGCATCGCGCGGCTGCGCGCCTGCGGGCAGGTCCGCCATGGCCAGAACCTCGAACCCGGCATCGCGGTATTTCTTCATCGCCTCGGCCGCATCTGCGCGGGTGGCGTCGATGGCAAAGCTGATCGGATAGGGAAAGGCGGACAGCGCCTCCAGCCCGATGGCGCTTTCGCCCGTATCCATCAGGACGATGGCCATTTCAGGCTTGCCATCGGCATTGTCGAAGGGGGCGGCGAAGGCCTTGATCGGGAGCATGGTCGCGGCCGTATCAACTGCGCCGCCCGTATCGCCGCCAAGCGACGGCAGGCGGCTTATGGCACTGGACCGCTCGGTCAGGCGCACGGCCGGGGTGCCAATGGCCGGGCGACCCTCTGGCGCGGCTTGCGGCTCTTCGCCAAGGGGGGCTGGCGGCTCCTCTGCCTCGGCCTGTGGGGTGGCGGGGCGGGATTGCGCATCCCCGACACGTGGCAGCGTGACGGTGCGGGTGCCCTTTTGCCCTGCCGCGGGCTGTTCGGTCGGGGCCTCGGCAGCGGTCGCGTCTGCCTTCGGGGCATCTGCGGCCTTGGGGTTGGGGGTGGCCGGTTCGGCGGATGCCTCTTGCGTCGCTTCTGTTTCAGCCTCGGCGGTCACCTCTGCCGCGACCTCGGCCTCAGGCTCGGCCGCTTCCTCGGTCACAGCTTCCGGCGCAGGCTCTGCCTCCGGCTCGGCGGCTGGAAAGGCGCTTTGCTCCGGCTCTGCCTCGGGCAGTGGCGGCTGCGCGGGATCGGTCGAAATCGACAGCCGAGTTTCGGTTTCAGGCGCATCGGGCAAGGCAGCCTGCGGGTTGGGCAACACCGGTTCCTCGGGATCGGCGGCGGCCATCCCTGCCGCTTCGGATTGCGCCGCGGGGGCGTTCAACGCCTGTTCGACCGCGCCGGTATCGGGCTGCGCTGCGGTTTCGGTATTATCCACGCCAAGTGGCGCCATGTCATCAGCCTCGGGCGCATCGACGCGCGGCGTGCCTGTCACCGTTCCGACGGGTTCGGGCGCGGGCAAGGTCGTGCCCGCATCCACCGGCGGCTGGCTGAAACCGGACCTTGCGGGCACCTCGGCCATGCCGACATCCGGGGGCGGCGCAACGGGCGGCCCCACGAAAACCGAAAGCCCCACGGCCACAGCAACCGAAACGACTGCCCCCGCCAGAATTCCACCCAGAACGCCTCGCATATCCGCTGCTCCTTCTTGCGCCCGCCCTTTTCGGGCTGGCACGCCTCGTTGTTCCTTGGTCGCCCTTATCGGGCATGCCCTGCGCCACGCAGCCCTTCCGGCCACCTTGTTTTCATGGCCCCCGCGCATCGGACCAAATGGCCCGAATGCCCGATTTCCCGGCCTGCCCCCCTTGACGCTTGGGCGCAAGCCTGAACAAGTATACCGCGACCACGCCACAGGTCACCAGCCCGTTAACGAAAAGATAGGCCAGATGCTGCTTCTCATCGATAATTACGACAGTTTCACCTACAATCTGGTGCATTTCCTTGGGGAATTGGGTGCCGATGTCGTCGTGAAACGCAATGACAAGATCGACGTGCAGGAGGCAATGGCGATGAACCCGGCGGGCATCCTGCTGTCCCCCGGACCTTGCGATCCGGACCAGGCTGGCATCTGCCTTGCGCTGACGAAAGCCGCCGCCGAAACCCGCACGCCGCTGATGGGCGTCTGCCTTGGCCACGAGATCATCGGGCAGGCCTTTGGCGGCAAGGTGGTGCGCTGCCACGAGATCGTGCATGGCAAGATGGGAGAGATCATTCACACCGGCAAAGGGCTGTTTGCCGGCCTTCCTTCGCCACTGAAAGCGACGCGCTATCATTCGCTGGTGGTTGAACGTGACACCCTGCCCGATTGCCTTGAAATCACGGCAAAGCTGGCCGATGGAACCATCATGGGGCTTCAGCACCGCAAATTGCCAATTCATGGCGTGCAGTTCCACCCTGAATCCATCGCTTCGGAACACGGGCACGCCTTGCTGCAAAATTTCCTGAACGTGATGAAGGTGCCCGCATGAGCGATGCAATGAAGCCCCTGATCTTTGCCGCCTCCGAAGGGCCGCTGAGCCGCGCACAGGCCGAGGCCGCGTTCGAAATTCTGTTCGACGGCGAGGCAAGCCCCGCCCAAATCGGCGGGTTCTTGATGGCGCTGCGCGCGCGCGGTGAATCGGTGTCGGAATATGCCGCGGCCGCCGCAACAATGCGCGCCAAATGCGTGCCGGTCAAAGCGCCCGAAGGCGCGATGGACATCGTTGGCACTGGCGGCGACGGGATGCACACGTTGAACATTTCCACCGCGACAGCCTTTGTCGTGGCGGGCGCGGGCGTGCCCGTGGCGAAACACGGCAACCGCGCCGCGTCTTCCAAATCGGGCACGGCAGATGTGCAAACGGAACTGGGCATCGACGTTATGGCTGGCCCCGCCGCCACCGAACGCGGGCTGGCAGAGGCGAACATCGGCTTCATGATGGCGCAAATCCACCATCCGGCGATGAAACATGTGGCACCGGTGCGGGCCGAATTGGGCTGCAAGACGATCTTTAACATCCTCGGGCCCCTGACCAACCCCGCCGGGGTCAAGCGCCAGTTGACCGGTGCCTTTGCGCCCGACCTGATCTGGCCGATGGCCGAAACGCTGCAAATGCTGGGATCGGAAAAGGCTTGGCTGGTGCATGGCTCGGACGGCACGGACGAGATCACGATCACCGGCACGACCGAGGTGGCCGCGCTGGAAAACGGCAAGGTGCACGGGTTCCAGATTCATCCCGAGGATGCGGGCCTGCCCGTCCATCGGTTCCGCGATATTCTGGGCGGCACACCAGCGGAAAACGCCGAAGCGATCCGTACGTTGATGGCAGGCGAAAAATCGGCCTATCGCGATGCGGTGATCCTGAACGCTGCCGCTGCGCTGGTGGTGGCCGACAAGGTCGCCGACCTGAAAGCGGGCGCGGAAATGGCAGCCGAATCCATCGATTCCGGCAAAGCAAACACCGCGCTGGTGACGTTGGCGCGCATCACTTCGGAGGCGAAATGAGCCAGACCATCCTCGATAAGATCAAGGCCTATAAGCTGGAAGAAGTCGCCGCCGACAAGGCCGCCAAACCGCTAGAGGCCATGGAGGCAGAGGCGCGTGCCGCGTCCCCGGTGCGGCCCTTTGCCGATGCCCTGTTCGACGCCTCGCGCGGCGGCTACGGCCTGATTGCCGAGGTGAAGAAAGCCAGCCCTTCCAAGGGGTTGATCCGCGAAGATTTCAACCCCGAAACCATTGCCCGCGCCTATGCGGCGGGTGGGGCGACTTGCCTTTCGGTGCTGACCGACACGCCATCGTTTCAGGGGGCCAAGGAATTTCTGGTCGCCGCCCGCGCCGCCTGCGATCTGCCCGCGCTGCGCAAGGATTTCATGTATGACACCTACCAGGTGGCCGAAGCGCGCGCGCTTGGTGCCGATTGCATCCTGATCATCATGGCCTCGGTGTCCGATGCGCAGGCATCCGAACTGGAACAGGCTGCCGCCGAATGGGGCATGGACGCCCTGATCGAGGTGCACAACGCCGAGGAACTGGACCGTGCCGCGCGGCTGACTTCGCGCATGATCGGCATCAACAACCGCAACCTGAATACCTTTGAAACCACGCTGGACACCACGCGGCAATTGTCGAAACAGGTGCCCGCCGACCGTCTGATAGTCTGCGAGTCCGGCCTGTTCACTCCGGAAGATCTGGCCGATATGGCCCGCTATGGCGCACGCTGCTTCCTGATCGGTGAAAGCCTGATGCGGCAGGATGATGTCGAACAGGCCACCCGCGATCTGCTGGCCAATCCGCTGCGCCCTGCCGGGGGGATGATGTGATGGCAGATCAGGGCGGGCTGACGCATTTCGACGCCGAAGGTCAGGCGCATATGGTCGACGTTTCGGACAAGGCCGTGACAAGCCGCATCGCCACCGCCGAGGGCTGGATCAAGATGGCGCGTGAAACCTTTGATATCATCAACGAAGGCCGCGCCAAGAAGGGCGACGTGTTGGGCGTTGCCCGGCTGGCCGGGATCATGGGGGCCAAGAAAACGCCCGACCTGATCCCGCTGTGCCACCCGCTGCCCGTCACCAAGGTCTCGGTCGAGCTGACACCCGATGCCACCCTGCCAGGCGTCTGGATCAAGGCAACCGTCAAGACCACCGGCCAGACCGGGGTGGAGATGGAGGCGCTGACGGCGGTGAACATCGCCGCGCTGACCGTCTATGACATGACCAAGGCCGTGGACAAGGAAATGGAAATCGGCGGCATCCGCGTGATCTTGAAAGACGGCGGCAAATCCGGCCGGTTCGAGGCGAAATGATCACCGTCAACGAAGCCCTGTCGCAGTTGTTCAGCCTTGTGGGCGAAATGCCCGTCGAAAAGGTGCCGCTGGCGCAGGCCGCGGGCCGCGTGCTGGCACGCGATGTGGCCGCCACCCGCAGCCAGCCGCCCTTTGCCGCCTCGGCCATGGATGGCTATGCCGTCCGCGCCGAAGAGGTGGCGAAAGGCGCGAAATTCACCGTGATCGGGGAAAGCGCGGCGGGCCACGGTTTTGGCGGCGATGTCCGCGCGGGCGAGGCCGTGCGCATCTTTACCGGTGCCCCGGTGCCCGAAGGCGCGGATTTCGTCGTGATCCAGGAAGATGTCAGCCGGATTTCGACCCAGATCACCATCACGGGCGATACCGGCGCGAACAGCAATATCCGCCCCGCTGGCGTCGATTTTGCCGAAGGCGAGGTAATGACCGCCCCGCGCATCCTGACAGCCGCCGATCTGGCCTTGCTGGCATCCATGAACATCCCGCGCGTACCTGTCCGCGCGCAGCCCGACGTGGCGCTGATCTCGACTGGCGACGAATTGGTCATGCCCGGCGAGGCCCCCGGCCCGGACCAGATCATCGCGTCGAACACCTTTGGCCTGAAGGCGATGCTGGACGCGGCGGGCGCACATACCCGCATTCTACCCATTGCGGGCGACAACGCGCCCGCAATGGAAATGGCGTTCGACTTGGCCCGTGGCGCCGATCTGGTCGTGACCATCGGCGGGGCATCTGTTGGCGATCACGATATTGTCGCGCAGGTGGCTCAAGCCCTTGGAATGGAACAAAGTTTCTACAAGGTGGCGATGCGCCCCGGCAAGCCGCTGATGGGCGGGCGCTTTGGCGATAAGGCGATGATCGGCCTGCCGGGGAACCCCGTGTCGGCCATGGTCTGCGGCCAGATCTTCCTTGTGCCGGTGCTGCGCGCGATGCTGGGTCTGGGCCGCGCGCCCTGCCCCCGCCTGACCGCCCGCCTGGCCGCGGATCTGCCCGCCGGTGGCCCGCGCGAGCATTACATGCGCGCCCGTGTCGATGCGGGCGTTGCGCATGTGTTCAGCAATCAGGACAGCTCTTTGTTGTCGGTGCTAAGCCAGGCCAATGCCTTGGTTGTCAGCCCCCAGGACAGCCCCGCGCGCGCGGCCGGAGCGGATGTCGCCTATATCCCTCTTTTTTGACCGGACCGTGCCCAATATCTTGTGTTCTCATGAAATCGTTGACACAAAACAGGAACATGAGTAGAACATTCGTTAACTAGGGCAAGATCGAGGGTTAGACAGGATGCTGACGCGCAAACAGATGGACCTGCTGGAATTCATCCAGAAACGAATGCAGCGGGACGGGGTTCCCCCCTCTTTCGACGAGATGAAAGAGGCGTTGGACCTGCGGTCCAAATCCGGCATCCACCGCCTGATCACGGCACTGGAGGAACGCGGCTTCATCCGCCGCCTCGCGCATCGCGCCCGCGCCATCGAGATCGTCAAACTGCCCGAAGCCTTGGGCGGCGCGCCGCAGGGCTTTACCCCGAAAGTGATCGACGGTGACCGCCCCGACAGCAAGCCTGCGGGCGCTATGCCCGTCGCAGGAATGCATGTTGTTGAACTGCCCGTCATGGGCCGCATCGCCGCGGGCGTTCCGATTGCCGCCATCAACGAGGTGTCGCATCACGTGGCCGTTCCGGGCGGCATGGTCGGCACCGGCGGCGATCACTATGCGCTTGAAGTCAAGGGCGATTCCATGATCGAGGCCGGGATTAACGATGGCGATGTCGTGGTGATCCGCGAAACCTCGACCGCGGATAACGGCGATATCGTCGTGGCCTTGGTCGAGGATCAGGAAGCCACGTTGAAACGCTTTTACCGGCGCGGGGAATCCATCGCGCTTGAGGCGGCGAACCCCGCATATGAAACCCGCGTCCTGCCTTCGAACAAGGTCAAGGTTCAGGGCCGCCTTGTCGGGCTGATCCGCACCTATTGATCTGACGATACCGCAATTTTTGGGGCCCTTCGCGGTTGGCGGGGGGCTTTTTCGCGCAATACGCGACTGTTCCACAGACGGGTGCCCGCGATGTCGCGGGCGCGCACGACCTCTATCCTCTTGCCGCGATCATAAAGCGCGACGGAGCCGCTTTCGCGCAGGGTTTTCGGGTCGAAAGCAAGGCAATTCAAACCGTCTGGCGCGGGCGTGTTCAGCACCACCAGATCGCCCTTGCCGCATGACAGCCCCGCCGCCGCGCGTTTGCCGCGCACATGGGTGATGGTCAGCCCGGCCAGTCGGACCCGGTCTGGCCAGCGGGTGGCGGCGGTGGCCTGCTGGGCCGCGTCGCCATCATTTTCCAGCCAGATCGAGGCGACGAACCCCGCCCCCTTGGGTTTCGACAGCGCGCGGCCCGCTGGCGTCATCACGCCGATCAGCCCGCCATCCTCGGCGATCAGGACATCGGGGCGTTCGGCCCCAGACCACAGCCAGAACGCGGTCAGCACCGGCAACGCCCCCACCATGCGGACTCGACCCTGCCAAAGCACAAGGAATAAAAAGCCAAACGCCAGCAGTGGCAGCACGGCGGGCATCGGGCTGACGACCGCGCCGCGCGCGCCCTCCATCCCTGCGACGAGATGGGCGACAAACAGGATCCAGTCCAGACCCAAGCCCATGATTTTCAGGGCCACCCCCTCTAGTCCGAAGGGCAACAGCAGCACGGCGATCACTGCGGCAGGGATGACCAAAACCCCCATCAACGGCACCGACAGCAAGTTCGCAGGCAGACCATAATGGGCCATCTGGTTGAAATGCGCCGCCCCTATGGGCCCCGTCGCCAACCCCGCCACGGTCGAGGATATCACCAACGTCACCATCGGCGCGGCCCATTTCGGCCCCATGGACCATTCGCGATCGCGGATCAGGCCGAAAATGGCGACCAATGCCGTGGTGGCGGCGAATGACATCTGGAAACCGGGGCCAAGCAGGGCCTCGGGCCGAAGGACAAGCACGATCATCGCAGCTACGGCCACGGCCCTCAAAGACAAGGCACGGCGGTCCAGCACCACAGCCAAAAGCACCACCGCCACCATGATGAATGCCCTTTGCGTCGCGACATTGCCGCCCGACAGCGCCAAGTAGCCCCCCGCCACCGCCAGGGCGGCCAGTGCGGCGATCTTCTTGGCCGGTATCCGCATCGCGACCGCCGGAACCAGGGCCAGGGCGATGCGGAACACCGCAAAGACGAACCCTGCCAGCAGCCCCATGTGCAGGCCCGAAATCGCCAGAAGGTGGGCCAGATTCGACACGCGCAGCGCCTGCATCGTGCCCTGTCCGATGCCAGAGCGGTCGCCGGTCATCACCGCAGCGGCAAAGCCCCCCGCCTCGCCCGGCAGGGTGGCCTGCACCCTTGCCGACAGGGCCATGCGCGCGCGAAACAGGTATTGCCCACCCTTTGGCGGTGCCAGCCGCAAGGCAGGTGTGCGGGTGTAACCCACGCCGCCAAGCCCCTGAAACCATGCATGTCTTTGGAAATCGAAGCCCCCCGGCTCGACTGGTCCGCCGGGCGGAGACAGGTGCCCGGTGGCCATGATCACATCGCCGGGCTGTGGGCCCAGTTCCTGATCGCCATGCAGCGACAGGCGCACCCTGCCGGGCGTGCGATGTGGCGGCACGTTGTCCAGCCGAACCCGGTCCAGCGTCAGGCGCAGCGCGTCGGATGCGCTGCGGTCGATCCAGACCACGCGCCCCTCGATCGCGCCGTAATAGCGCCAGCCCATGACGGGGGATGCAACGTCATGGGCGCGCCATCCGGCCAGACAGAACCCTGCCGCCAGCAGTGAAACGGCCCAGAACACCGGCGCTACATCAGCCATCCGCCATGCCGCAAGCCCCGCCACCAAGGCCAAAGCCCCAAGCCATGGATAGGCCGACCCCGCAGGTTCATGGCCGATTGCGAAATACCCGCCAATCCCGGCTGCAAAGCAAACCGGAGCCCAAGGGAACAAGGCCCCCCGCTGCGCCGCAAGCGCGGCCTGTATCAGATGGCGAAAGCGCAACCCTTGCTCCTGTCATGGTGCGCGGATAGACAGTTCCCAACGCTAGACCATCCTTGGTTACCGAAAGGTTAAATCCTCCCCATGTCCGACCAGAACACCGCCCAAGTCGTCACCCGTTTCGCCCCCTCCCCGACCGGATACCTGCATATCGGCGGCGCGCGCACGGCGCTGTTCAACTGGCTTTACGCCCGTGGGCGCGGCGGCAAGTTCCTGCTGCGGATCGAGGATACGGACCGCGAACGCTCTACCCCCGAGGCGACGGCGGCGATCCTGAAAGGCATGGACTGGCTGGGCCTTGACCATGACGGCGAGGTAATCAGCCAGTTCGAACGCGCCCCCCGCCATGCCGAGGTGGCGCAGCAGCTGCTGGCCGAGGGCAAGGCCTACAAGTGTTTCGCAACGCAGGACGAGATCGCCGCCTTCCGCGAATCCGCCAAGGCCGAGGGGCGTTCGACCCTGTATCGCAGCCCCTGGCGCGATGCCGCGGCGGACACCCATCCCGACGCGCCCTACGTGGTTCGCATCAAGGCCCCGCAGGACGGCGCGACCGTGATCGAGGACAAGGTGCAGGGCGATGTGACGATTCGCAACGATCAGCTTGACGATATGGTGCTTCTGCGCTCGGACGGGACGCCCGTTTACATGCTGGCCGTGGTGGTGGACGACCACGATATGGGCGTGACCCACGTGATCCGCGGCGACGACCATCTGAACAATGCCGCGCGGCAGATGATGATCTACAATGCCATGGGTTGGGACGTGCCGGTCTGGGCGCATATCCCGCTGATCCACGGGCCGGACGGCAAGAAACTGTCGAAACGACACGGCGCGCTTGGGGTCGAGGAATACCAGACCATGGGCTATCCCGCCGCCGCGATGCGCAACTACCTGGCCCGGCTTGGCTGGTCACACGGAGATGACGAATTTTTCACCGATGCGCAGGCATTGGAGTGGTTCGACTTGGGGGGAATCGGCAAGAGCCCTGCCCGTTTCGACTTCAAGAAACTGGAAAACCTCAGCGGGCAGCATATGTCTGCACTGGACGATGCCGCGCTGCTGCATGAATTGCAGGCATATCTTGTGGCAGCCGAACAACCTGTCCTGCCTGACGCGAAGATTTCGATGATGGAACAGGCCATCCCGTTCTTGAAAATCAGCGCAAAGACCTTCCCGCAACTTATTGAGAAGGCCCATTTTCTTCTGGCTGACCGACCGCTGGACATCGAAGAGAAAGCCGCGAAAAATCTGGATAATGTATCCCGTGGTATACTGACTGAATTGACGCCGCATCTGCAAAATGCTAGCTGGAGCCGGAACGATCTGGAACACCTCCTGAACCGTTTCGCAGAAGACAGGGATATGAAGTTCGGCAAGCTTGCCGGGCCTTTACGCGCCGCCCTTGCGGGCCGCGCGGCAACCCCGAGTGTCTTTGATATGATGCTGGTCCTCGGGCGTGAGGAAACGACCGCCCGGCTGACCGAGGCCGGAACCTGACGTGGAAACCGAATCTCGGTTAACCGCGCGGTAAGTTTCGAGGGATTAAAACGCCCGTGTGGTCCGCACATGAGGCCAGTGAGGAAGGGATGAATATGACTGAATCCACCAAGAATGCCACGCTTAGCTTCGACGGAAAGACGTTCGAACTGCCGATGTTTTCGCCGACTGCGGGGCCCGATGTCATCGACATCCGCAAGCTGTATGCACAGGCCGATGTGTTTACCTATGACCCCGGTTTCACCTCGACCGCGTCCTGCGACAGCACCATCACCTTTATCGATGGCGCCGAAGGCGTGCTGCTGCACCGCGGCTATCCCATCGACCAACTGGCCGAGAAATCGCATTTCCTCGAAGTGTGCTACCTGCTGCTGTACGGCGAGCTGCCGACCGCCGCCAAGCTGGAAGATTTCGAAACCCGCGTGACTCGTCACACCATGGTGCATGAGCAGATGCACAACTTCTTCCGCGGGTTCCGCCGCGACGCGCACCCGATGGCCACCATGGTTGGTGTCGTCGG
This sequence comes from Rhodobacteraceae bacterium UBA3069, assembly GCA_002366795.1. GTDB lineage: Bacteria > Pseudomonadota > Alphaproteobacteria > Rhodobacterales > Rhodobacteraceae > UBA3069. The sequence continues at coordinate 36,010 of DFBX01000035.1, forward strand.
TGCCATGTCCGCCTTTTATGCCGATAGTGCAGATGTCAGCGACCCGTGGCAGCGCGAGGTCGCCTCGATCCGTCTGATCGCGAAACTGCCGACGATTGCCGCGATGGCCTATAAGTATTCGATCGGCCAGCCCTTCGTGTATCCGCGCAACGATCTGGATTACGCGGCCAACTTCCTGAACATGTGCTTCTCGGTTCCGGCCGAGAAATACGAGGTGAACCCGATCCTTGCCCGCGCAATGGACCGTATCTTTACCCTGCATGCCGACCACGAGCAGAACGCCTCTACTTCGACCGTGCGCCTGGCGTCTTCCTCAGGGGCGAACCCGTTTGCCTGTATCGCCGCCGGTATCGCCTGCCTTTGGGGTCCGGCCCATGGCGGCGCAAACCAGGCCTGCCTGGAAATGCTGCGCGAGATCGGGACGGTGGACCGCATCCCCGAATTCATCGCCCGCGCCAAGGACAAGGACGATCCGTTCCGCCTGATGGGCTTTGGTCACCGCGTTTATAAAAACTTCGACCCGCGCGCCAAGGTGATGAAACAGTCTGCGGACGAGGTGCTGGACCTGCTGGGCGTGGAAAACAACCCGACCCTGCAAGTTGCCAAGGAACTGGAGAAACAGGCGCTGGCCGATCCCTATTTCGCGGAAAAGAAACTGTTCCCGAATGTCGATTTCTATTCGGGTATCATCCTCGAAGCGATGGGTTTCCCGACCTCGATGTTCACGCCGATCTTCGCGCTGTCGCGCACCATCGGCTGGGTCAGCCAGTGGCGCGAGATGATCGCGGATCCGCAAATGAAAATCGGCCGCCCGCGCCAGCTTTATCTGGGCGAGACGCAGCGCGATTATGTGAATGTCGAAGACCGCTGATTCTGAGCAATCGCATCACCACAACAAAAAGGCGCACCTTCGGGGGCGCCTTTTTCTTTTGCCTGAAATTCAGGCAAAAAAATGCATTTTTCAATCATTGGCGGGCCACTCGTCGCAATAAGGCCGCTTTTCCACCCATTTCTGACCATGAAAACCCAGCAAAACCAGCTTGGGGACATTGAAAACTGCACAAGGAAACACCTGAAAATGAGCGAGATGAGCTTTATCCTCGAAGGGGACGTCAACATCTCTGTCACCGTTACCGAACTGCCCGGTGGCGAGCTGCAATTCACCGTGGAAGTGTTGGATGACACCGGTTCGATCGGTGATCTGAACGCCATGTACATGGACTTCGCCGATGATAGCCTGACCAGCGGCATGGTCATCTCGGGCGAGGACGTGACCGGCACCGCGCTGAAGGTCGATGGCGTCACCAAGGTGGACAACTACACCAATATGAACGGTGAAGTGATCAAAGAATTCGACAAGTTCGATGTAGGCGTCCAGTTCGGCACTGCCGGCATTTCCGAGGATGACATCCGCGTCACAACCTTCACCCTGTCGCACAGTGATACGGATCTGACGCTCGACACGATCTCGCTTCAGGATTTCGGCTTCCGCCTGACCTCGGTCGGCGAGGAAGACGGCAGCCGCGACGGCTCGATCAAGATGGGCGGAACCGCCCCCGAAGCGCCCGCCAACACCGGTGCCATCGCCGTGGTGGACGTGGTCTACGTCAACTCTGATTCCGGTCTGGGCGATGCGGACCAATTCGAATTCATCAACGGCGAAGTGAACGGTTCTGTCCTGAACAACGACACCAATCTGGACGGCACCGCCTACACCGGCACCGTGACGGCCGTGAACGGCGACGAGGCCAATGTGGGCCAGTTGGTGCCCGGATCGAACGGGGGCTACCTGCTGGTCACCGCCGACGGGTCCACCGATTTTACCGCCTATGACGAATTTGGCGAGAATGAATTTGACCACCTGGCCGCGTTTGAAATCCAGGACACCGAATTCACCTACACGATCGAGGGCGGTTCGACCGCGACGCTGGTCTATAGCGTCTCGGGTGTGGGCGACCTTGGCGGCGGCGGCGGCGATGGTGGCGGCGGCATCTTCGGCTGATCTCAGCGTTTTCCAAAGGGCGGCCCGCGGGTCGCCCTTTTACTTTTCGTAAATCATTGAATTTTAATCAGTATTCCAATCAAATTCGTGGCGCATTCAGCCATATTTTTACCCCGCAACGCGATCCTGTCCGCATCGAGCACAGGAGGCGATGCAATGGCATTCGTGGCAATTTTACTGGCGATGGGGCTGATGGCCGGATTTGCAGGACTGGGTGGTGGCGACGACGATGGCCTGTCCGGCGAGGGCACCAATAAAAGCGACAAGATTGCGGGCGGTGCAGGGCCCGACACGATAGACGGTGGCGACGGGGCCGACCTGATCCTTGGATATGAAGGCAACGACGTTATCGAGGGTGGCGGCGGCCATGACTGGATTTTCGCTCTGGACGGGGCCGACCTAGTCACCGGCAGCGGCGGCAACGATGTCGTCTCGGGTGGGGAAGGCGCGGATACGATTATACTGCGAGTCCTTGAACACCCGAGAACACCCGAAGAACTGCTTGACGATTTAGGCGTAGTAGATTCAGGTCGATGCATGATCCGCCCGAGTTTTCTCTCTTCTCCCGCCCGCCTCGAATTGCTGGCTTGTGTGAAGCGTCAGCGTGAAGATCACGGGATTGCCCGTCGGGCGAATGCGCTGTTGTTGCTCGATGATGGGATGTCGTGTGCGCAGGTC
>DFBX01000032.1 GCA_002366795.1 Rhodobacteraceae bacterium UBA3069
CAACCCCGATCAGCAGGTGCAAAGAGTAGCTTAAATTACGCCATATCCTGTCTAACAAATGGGGAGTAGCTCAACATAGTTACTATCGAAATGAAGCAACTGCCTTTTATGATAGATGGCTAAAGAAATAGGTCGCGTTAATAACGACTGTTTGTTGCAGTAACTCCTTTTGCCGCTGTGGTTTCTGTCAGAGGAGGTAAAGGCAGTCGGGGCCGACCACACGAACCAGAACGGCTGGGGGCTACCCCCCCTGTCACGCACAACGCCCCGCCCCGCGTCCAGCGGGGCGTTCGCCTTTCCCTGAAAGGCGATTGTGCCCCTGCCGCCCCTGCACTATCGTCGCGCCAAAGCGAGACAGGGAAGGGCCGGACATGACTGAAAACGCAGCACCGAAACCCCGCAGCGGCGGGCAGGTTCTGGTCGATCAACTGCTGATCCACGGGGCGGATTGCGCCTATGGCGTGCCCGGCGAAAGCTACCTTGAAGTGCTGGACGCACTGCACGACACCAAGGGCCAGTTCACCTTCTACAACGCGCGGCACGAGGCCAGTGCCGCCGACATGGCCGAAGCCTACGGCAAACTGACCGGCAAACCCGGCATCTGCATGGTCACCCGCGGCCCAGGTGCCTGTCATGCGGCCATCGGCGTGCATATCGCCATGCAGGACAGCACCCCGATGATCATGCTGGTCGGCCAGATCGCCCGCGAAACAACGGATCGCGAGGCCTTTCAAGAGGTCGATTACCGCGCCATGTTCGGCCCAATCGCCAAATGGGCCACCCAGATCGACGATGCGCGCCGGATACCGGAATACATGGCCCGCGCCTTTCGCGTGGCCACTTCGGGCCGCCCCGGCCCGGTCGTGATTGCATTGCCCGAGGATATGCTGACCGACATCGTCACCGTGCCCGATGCCGCGCCCTATACCTCGACCCAGGCAACCCTGTCCGCCAAGGGGGCCGAGGCATTGGTGGCCGCCATCTCCCGCGCCAAAAAACCCCTGATGCTGGTCGGCGGATCCGGCTGGGACGATGCCTCGGCCCGCGCCATCACCGCCTTCGCCGAAGAAAACGGCATTCCCGCCTGCTGCTCGTTCCGTCGGCAGGATGTGATCGACAACCGCTCTCCCGCCTATGTCGGGGAACTGGGCACCGCCACCCCCGCCGCGTTCCGCAAGCGCGTGGCCGAGGCAGACCTGCTGCTGGTCATCGGCGCGCGTCTGGGCGAGATGACGACCAATGGCTATGACACGGTGCAGCCCCCCAACCCGGTGCAAAACCTGATCCATATCTATCCCGACGCGGATGAAATCGGCCGCGTCTATTCCCCCGTTCTGGGGCTGGCCGCATCGGTGGCCAGCGTCGCGCACCGGCTGCAAGGCGTTAATCTAGGACGCAAATCCGACTGGGCCGAGTGGGCCGGGATGCTGCGCAGCGAATACGAGGCCGACACCGAATCCCCAAATGGCGGCGAATGGGCGCTGGATATGGGCGTCGCCTTTTGCCAGTTCCGCGACGAGTTGCCCGAAGATGTGATCGTGACGCTGGACGCGGGAAACCACACCGGCTGGGCGCAGCGGTTCTTCCGGTTTGGCCGTCCGGGGCGCGAATTGGGATCGACCTGCGGGGCCATGGGATACTCAGTGCCGGCTGCCGTCGCGGCCTCGCTGGCCAATCCCGGCAAGATGGTGCTGGCCATGGTCGGCGATGGCGGCTTTTCCATGAGCGGGCTGGAACTGGCCACCGCCGCACAATACGGGGCCACCCCCATCGTGCTGCTGTTCAACAACACGATCTACGGCACCATCCGCATGCATCAGGAACGCGAACACCCCGAACGCATTTCCGGCACGGCGCTGGTGAACCCCGATTACACAGCCATGGCGCAGGCGATGAACTGCCACGCCGAACGGGTGGAGCGGACCGAAAATTTCGCCGCCGCCTTCCAACGCGCGCGTGATAGCGGCAAACCCGCCCTGCTGGAACTGATGACCGACCCCGAGCAGATCTCCTCGCGCACCACCATCTCGGCCCTGCGCGCGGCGCATAAGTAACGGCCAAGACATAATAAAACGGCGCCCCCCCCTGCGCGCCGTTTGCCATTTCCGAAATCGCAACTCAGGTCAGCGGGCAGTAATTCATCCGGCATGTTCTGGCAACACAGCGCCCGCAGGAACCGCCGAATCGACGAATGCATAACCATCCGGACCCGACATCACGACAACAACGCCGGGATTGGTGCAGAACTGCCCCGCCTCCATGGTCAGCGACACGGCCCATCCGGCGGCCAAATCGGCCCCACCGGACGACACGGCATCCGGCATCAAGAACATCGGGTTCACGCTGCCCAATTCGCCGCAAAACAGGATCGGTACATCACGCCGCGCGCACAGATCAAAACAGCGCACGCCTCCCCGTCCAACGATCCGGTAAACCCGACGGCATTGATCGACGGATGCTGGAGCAAGGCCGCGCCCACCTCGCGCGATCCGCCCTGCACCAGCGAAAACACACCCGTGGGCATTGCGCATTTCGCAATCGCCCCCAATATCGCCTCGACCGCGATCTCGGCCGTGCCGGGATGGGCCTCGTGCCCCTTCACCACCACGAGGCACCCCGCCGCCAGGGCCGATGGGCGGCGGCACCATCTTCAGATCGGGGCGCGGCAGCGGCGCAAGGTCAGGCAAGACCGCATCATGGTGCCGGTCCAGGTAATCCCCCTTCAGGATATGCGCGGCGCAAGCCGCCCCTTCAGATCAAGGGTCAGACCGTGGCGATCGGGGTAACGGGGCTGCCCACGGCGCCGGGCAGTCGCAAAGGCGGCGCAGTCAGCAAAAACCGGTTGCGGCCATGTTCGCGCAGCCATGTCGCCAGCGGCGTCAGGTGCCACAGCTCGCCCAGATGAATGCCCATCTTGAACAAGCAATGCTCGTGCAGCGGCAGCATGGCGCAACAGCTGTCCGGTCCGTCGCGGCCGGGAAAAGCCTCAACCGCATAGTTATCCGCCGCCAGAACCGCCGCGCCAGACCTGGTGATCCAGTCCAGCAATGCCGGATCGCGCCCGTCCAGCGATGCGCCGGTGCCATGCAGCAACGCCTTGGTCGGCTGCCGTCCTGCCCCCAGCACCTTCTCGGCGAACCCGGTGTGGAAACAGACCATATCGCCCTCTTCCACCACCACGCCGTCCTTCTCCATTACCTCTGATAGCATGGCGTAATCGACCAGCGTATGGGCATCGCCGAAATGCGCGTGCAAATCGATCATCACCGCCCGCCCCTGAACCGAGGACGCCGCCATGTTCTCGATCCCCAGTTTGCCCGCGTGGCTGGTGCTGCCTTCGCCCACGCCTGCCCCGTCCAGCCCCTCTGGCCCGACAATATCCACGCCCGCGCGAAAACCGTTGTAATACACCTTCTCGGCCACCCCGTCGCCATCGGCATCGAAATGCGATCCCACATGCGACAGCGCATCCCACTGGGTCGAATATTGCAGGTGCAAGATTGCCAGATCGTCGCAAAACACATCCGTCGGGCCGGTCTCGTCCACCCGCGCCACAGCGTTGAAATTCGGTCCGTCTCCGCGCAGCGTGGGGCGCAGGACGGGCGGTTTGCGGCGCGGATTCAGATCGCTGCCACCGGGGTAATCCAGCGGCAGGGACAGGCAGAACGACAGCCCCTCGCGCGCTTCGGCCAACCCCTGTTTCACCTTGGCTTGGGTGATCAGGTTCAAACGACCGCGCTGGTCGTCCTCGCCCCAATCGCCCCAGGTCGACGGCTCTGGCCGGTTCGCCCATCGTTTCGTCATGGAATCCTCCCCTGCGCGCAGCATGGACCGTCCCTCCCAGGCGCGGGCCCCTGCCACATCATGTTTCACCTAGCGGGAATAAATTCCGAAATGACACTCAAGTAAATAGCGCGTCGCAAAAGCAGGCTTTCCGCCGCGCGCGCAAAGCGCCCTGATCTCAGCCGCGATCCGGCTTGAGGAATTGTTAACTTTTTGCCGCCATGGTCGGTGCACCGCCCCTTGCAACCAATCGGACGCACTGCAAAATGACCCAGACTTGCCCCAAATCCCAAAGCCACGCCATCGCCCTGAACGCCGCGCGCGAAGAACGGGCGCTGATCGGGCTGCGCGATCTGGCGCAATGGGTCGCGAACTGGCCCGACACGGCGCACCTGCTGATTGCGGGCGGCACCGCCACGCTGGCCATCATGGCGGCGGACGTGGCAGCGCCCTCGGTGCAGATCACTCTGACTGCGGGCCTGTTCGTGATGGGCGCGCGGCTTTATGGCAGGTTCGCGCACTGATCCTGGGCCTGTGCGCCGCTACAGCCTGACAAGGTGATTATCCCATGCCTGCCCGTCATGGCGGGTCAGCAGACGCAAACGATCCGTCACCGACAGGATCGCGCCCATCCCGTCAGAGGCGACAAACCCCGCACGGCCCGATGCCAGCGCGCAAATATCATGCCGCTTGTGGCTGGCCTTGAACGCCCCTTTAGTATCGAACACATGCAGCCGCCCGCCGCGGGGCGAGGTGATGCCGATGCTTTGCCCCGCGCCATCAAAGGCAATGCTGCCCGCATAGCCCCGCATCGCCATCTGTTCGGCCATGTCCGCCTGCGCCAGTACCGGTTTGCCGCCGCGCCGATGCAAGCCCAGCAGGGGCACCGGGTCCAGCACATCGCCCTGCCATTGCATCGCGAACGCCACCTGCCCATCCGGCCCCACGGCCAGATGGCGGATCGAGTTCAAGTGCAATTCCGGCGGCAGGTCCACCCGCTCTACCACCGCGCGATCGCGCAATGACAGGTAGAACAGGTTGGGCCGCATATCGGGGATATTCAGCCTGTCCCGCCCATGGTCCGGATGGGTGCGGATGCCGCCGTTCGCCACAACCAGAACATCGCACGCCAGCAGGCGAACGTCATGCGGCCCAACCCCGCCCGAGGGCATCTCGCCAATCCGGCGATAGCCCTCGACGCGGGACCAGAACCCGATCCGCCCCTCGCCCGTGTCGATATGGTTCTCGGTCGTGCAAAGGATGTCGCCCCGCGCGACAAACACCCCGTGGCCATAGAAATGCTGCCCCGCCGGGGCCTGCATTTCATGGGCGACGTGGCCCGTGGCGCAATCGATCACCAGCGCATAGATGCCGGGGCGGCGGGCAAAGGCCACGGCCTCGGGCCGGATGGGATGGGCCGCCGCCGCATGGCCGCGGGCCGGCAGCGGGATGTGGAACACCTGTCGCCCCTTGCTGTCCAATCCAGCCAGCCCAAAAGCCCCCGCACTGTCACGCGCCGCACCCAGCATGACGGGCGCGCCCGCGTCGCCCCAAGTGGCCTGCGGCAGCGCCCCCGCGGCCAGAAGGCCGGCCATGAATCCGCGTCTTGTGGTCATGTCACATCCCCCTCAGTCGCCATCGCTGGAATTGAAACCGGCGGACAGGCCCAGTGGCACGCCGATCTCGGACGCCACAGCGGCGCGGATCGCCTCGATCCGTTGTTGCAAAATCTCGACTTTGAGGCGGCCGGAAGGCGATTCCACCCCCGCGAAAGCCGGGTCGTCCAGCCTTGCCGCCACGTCCAGCGCCTCGGCAAAGGCGGCGTCCATCGTCGGGGTCGGCGCATCGGACAGCGCATGGGCCAAATCCCGCAGCGCCTGCAAGGACAGGGTCACATTGCGCAGGGGCCGGTCAGAGCGCCACCCCTCGGCGCGGCCCGGGCGGGGGCGTTCGAAACTGCCAAGTGGCCGCCCGATGCGCTGCGCCGCGTTCCATTCCAGCCCTGTATCCAGCGCGGTATAGATCGCCTGCGCGGCCTCGCGCGGGTCAAGGTAACGCGATCCCGCGCCGCCGGCGCTTTCCAGTTCGGGGGCAAATTCGCTGCGCCATTCATCCGCGACGGCCACCGCCATACGGGCCAGATCGGCGCTGATTGCGCGGCTTAGATCGCAGCTGTAATTGCCCGCATCATAGCCCGACAACGCCGGGTCATAAAGCAGCCGTTCCAAGGCAAGCAGCCCCCGCGCCGCGATCGAGACCTGCGCGAATTGCGCCGCATCGTGGGCCACCGAATCGGCCCTTTCGATCAGCCCCGACAGGGCGCGCGGCACCATGCCCTTCTTGTCCGGCCAGAAAGAGATGGCGATGGCGCGGCCCTGTTCCTCCAGCCGGCCAAGGCGCAGGTGCGTATACCCATCCAGTCGTCGAATGTGGCTTGATAGGCGGGGCGCAACGCCGCGGCGCGGCAGTCGGTCTGGGCGGTCTGCGCCAGTTCGGCGGCGCTGTCCGCAAAGGCTTGCGTGGCGGGAATGGCATGGTCCTGCACCGCCTCGGACACGCCCGCTGCGGCAGGTGCGGCAAGGGCGCAAAGCAGGGCCACCAGACGAAAACTCAAGGACATCAATGGCTTTGTCATCACAGGCTTTCCAGATAGCGGATCAGGGCATCGCGGTCCTGCGCGGCCAGATCGATCACGGATTGACGGGCATTGGCTGCCTCGCCCCCGTGCCACAGGATCGCCTCCAGCAGGGTGCGGGCGCGGCCATCATGCAAATAATTTTCAACGCCGCCCACCTGTTTGGTCAAGCCGATCCCCCACAAGGGCGCGGTGCGCCATTCGCGGCCCGTGGTGCGCAGTTCGGGGCGGTTGTCGGCCAGCCCTTCGCCCATGTCATGCAGAAGCAGGTCGGAATGCGGCCAGATCAGTTGAAAGCTTTGTTCGGGCTGATCCGGCAACCGGTCGGTCACGAATTTCGGGCGGTGGCAGGCTGCGCAGCCGGTTGCGTGGAACACCTGCTTGCCGCGCAGCACCTCGGGCGTATCCGCATCGCGGCGGGCGGGCACGGCAAGGTTGCGACTGTAGAAGGTGACAAGGTCCAGCCCTTCGGCGTCAATTTCGAACCCGCGCGCATCGCCGTCGCCATGGGGGGCATTGGTGCAGGCATCCTGCCGCGCGGTGCAATCGCCCGCGGCATTGGTGAAAAGCGGGTTGGAAATGCCGATGTCGCCAGCAAAGCTGGCCGATTGTTCGCGCACAGTGGGGTTGCCCGCTTTCCAGCCGAACCGCCCCAGCATCGGGCGCTGAAATTCGGCCGACCAGACCACCTGCGCGCGGCCCGAAATACCGTCGCCATCCGCGTCCTCCGGATCGGCACCCGCAAGGATATCTGCCGCCGGAATCGCCTCCAGCTGGCCTAGGCCGATCATTGGCGGGGCGATGCGTGGGCTGATTTGCAAATCATTGGAAAGCGGCCCGTAGCCCGCGTTCACCACCGCGTATTCGGGACGGCGCAGGGTGACGAGCGTGCCATCGGACAGGGTGACGGGACCATCCGTATAGGTAATCTGCATCCGTCCTTCAGCGGCATGTCCCGGCACAGCGAAATCCTGCAATTGTCCGCCCGGCATCGGGTCGGGGCGGGTGCGGGCTGTTGGTGCTTCGGTTGCGTCGAGGGCAGTCAGGTAGGTTTCGATCTCGGTCATATCCGCGCTGTCGGGCGCGGGACCGGACAGGCGCAGAAACATCGACACGGCGCTGTCATCCGGCCCCGTGGGCACATGGCCACGACCGTCTTTCAGGTGGCAACGCTGGCACGAACGCGCGTTATACAGCGGCCCCCGGCCCGTCGGACGTCAACGTGGACGAGGGCGGGGACACCCAGAGTTTCTTGAACAATCCATTGCCCAGTTTGAAATCCATCTCGCGCTCGAACGGCATGTTGGCAGAGTGTTGCGAGAAGGCGTCGGGCGTGGCCCGCGCGCGCACAGTGGCCGCGCCGCCGGGGTTTTCCTCGAACGGTTCGGCCGTGGTGAAATCAGTGGGGGGGGTGGCCAGCACCGGGGCGATACGCGCGGCCTCGGCCTTGCTGCGGGGCTGCACGTTCAGAAAGGGCCGGGTCAGGTCGCGGTGCAGGTCGGGCGGATCGCCCGCATGGGCGGCACCGGCCATGGCAAGCAGAAGGAGCGGATTTAGAAGCGGGCGCATGGCGGTCTCCCAAGGGTTGGCAAGTGCGCGTTTTTCGTGGCTATGCCGGGCAAGCCGAGGCCCGCCCGGCGTGATCGTTCATTCGAAAACCGCCGAGGGGTTATCAAGGCTGTCGGACCCTTCGAACCCGATCCCGTCCAGATCAAGCGCGGTCACAGCGCGTTCGATGTTGCGGGTCTGGTCGACCAGCGCATCGACCGCGCCCATGATCAGCGCCTCGCCTTCGGCATTTCCGCGGGCCAGCATCATGTCATAAGCGAACCCGCCCTCGGCCGCGGTTTTGATCGCGCCCAGTTTGTCCATGGTCGCATCCAGATCGGCGGCCAAGGCCCCCGCCAGGTTCGGATTGAACCCGGCCAGCAGACTCTTCAGGCTTTCGCCGGTCACGACAGTGCCATCGACGCGGGTGTAGGCCCCGTTATAGACGTTCCAGAAGCCCTGCCCCTCGTAGAAATGCGAATTATGGGTGTTATCGGAAAAGCAGTCGTGCTCTTCCTCGGGGTCATTCAGCATCAGGCCCAACTTCATGCGCTCGCCCGCCTGTTCGCCATAGGACAGGCTGCCCATACCGGTCAGGATCGCGGCGATGCCCGCGCCTTCGTCCTGCAGCAGCGCGCTGCGCGCCGCGCCCTGATCGCCCCATTGCGCCACCATGTATTCCAGATCGGACACCAGCAGGTCAGACGCCGCGTTCAGGTATTCCGCGCGCCGGTCGCAATTGCCACCGGTGCGGGCGTCGCCCGATGCGTAGTCGGTGAAGGGGCGGTTGCCCGCGCCGGGGCCGGTGCCGTTCAGGTCCTGCCCCCACAGCAGGAATTCGATGGCGTGGTATCCGGTGGCGACATTCGCCTCGACCTCGTCAGCCTCGTGCAGGGTGCCGGACAGAAGCGCGGGGGTGATGGCGGTCGCGTCGATTTCCGTGCCCGACAGGGTGAACTGCGGCGTGGCGATCACGTTCAGCGCGGCATAGGGGTTTTCATCGGTGGCACTGCCGCCATCCACATAGTCGATCATCCCCTCGTCCAGTGGCCAGGCGTTTACCTTGCCCTCCCAGTCGTCGACGATGGCATTGCCAAAGCGGAACACCTCGGTCTGTTGATAAGGCACGCGGGCGGCCAGCCATGCGGTGCGGGCGGCATTCAGAGTGTCGGCGGAAGGCGCGGCGATCAGCGCCTCGATCGCGCTGTCCAGCGCATGGGCTGTGGTCAGGCTGTCCTTGATCCGGCAAGGGCGATATCGGCATAGGTGTCCAGTACGCCCGCGTGATCTGCGAATGCGGCGGGAGCCAATGCAGTGCTGCTCAGCAGTGTCATGGCAATGATGTTGAAACGGGGTCGGGTCATGGGCGGTTGATTTCCTTGGGCCGTGCCATCTGGCGTGAAAATGAATGGTCAGAGCAACGCTGCTTGGTCAGGATCAACTTTCCCGCCTTGGTGATGCGCAGGGTGTAGAACTGATCGCCCAGCAAGATGCGCGCCTCGGCCCCACCCGCGCACAGATCCTCGGCGCGGTATGTGGGCAGGCCCGAGCCTATGCCCTGCCCTGTATCGGGCGCAAAAAAGCGGGGTTCATTCAGCACCAGACGCATTCGGGCCTTCCTTTTGGCGGTCTGACGAATCGGGCTTTCCCGCCGGAAACGGCCGGGATGGCTGGATATATGCATTTCCCACCAAACAGTCAGAATAGTAAATCCGATAATTTTAATCGGATATGATCCACCCCCGTTCCCGCCAAAATCTCCTGTCATTGGCGGGGCGGCAATGCTATCGGCGGATGGGCGGCAGATTGGGCCGCATCTGGCACAGACCAGCGTAAAAGGCATTATGCGCAACAAGATGACGGGCGACATATTTCACGACATTGGCCGGGAGGCGACCCTGCGCAGCGCCTTGCTGCTGGTGCTGTGCCTTGGGTTGCCTGGCGTGCCCCGCCCCGCCCATGCCGCCGACCTGCATGTCGTCGCCCATCAAGAGGCACCGCGCATCGCCCTCGCCCGCCCCGACTGGCCGCAGCCCGCGGATGCCGGGCAGGTGTTCTTCCTGCAACGCTCGATGAATGCCAACACGGTGGTTTATGCCGCGCGGATCAGTGCGGACGGCACCTTGGATAAGCGCCACCCCCTGACTGCCTATTGGCGCCGGTTCAACGATGCGGGCGAGGTGAAGCCGCTGAAGGCCTTTGAAAAACGGCTGGCCTACGGGGTGCGGGCAAAAAAGACCGATCGGGGCTATTCGGTCCGCTTCGCGGGATTGCCGCAGCTGCGCCCCGTGCTTACGCTGGACGGCGCGGGCCAACCTGCGCTTTGGGCCGAATTCAAGGGGCGCGATATCCGGCTGATCTCGGGCTATCTGGAACTGGACGAATCCGGCATGATCCCCCGTGTCACCGGCCTGCGCGTTCACGGGCGCGATCCGTCCACGGGGCGCGAACATCTTGTCGTCTTTTCCGTCAAGGATGGAGAAATAAAACAATGACCAACCCCAGTCGCGCCGCCATACGAACCGCCATCGTCGGCATCGGAAATTGCGCCAGCTCGGTTGTGCAGGGCGTATCCTACTGCCGTGCGCTGGGGGCGGATGCGGTGGGCGTCAGTTTCCCCGATCTGGGGGGCTATACCCCGGCCGATATCGACATCGTCGCCGGTTTCGACGTGGACGCGCGCAAGGTCGGGCTGCCCATGGGGCATGCCGTGTTTGCCGGTCCCAACTGCACCCAGGTGTTCCACGACGACCTGTCCGATCAGCAGGCCATGGTGCATCGCGGCCCCGATCTGGATGGTGTCGCCGCCCATATGCAAAGCGCGGGCGCCCGCGGGTTCCAGACCTCCGATGCGCCGGCCCTGACCCGCGACCACGTGATCGGGGTGTTGCGGGCGGCCCGCGCGCAGGTGGTGCTGATTTTTCTGCCCGTCGGCTCGCAACAGGCGGTGGAATTCTATGCCGACTGCGCGCTTGCGGCGGGCTGCGCGCTGGTCAATGGCATTCCGGTTTTCCTGGCCTCGGACCCGGCATGGGGCGCGCGGTTTGCGGATGCGGGCCTGCCGGTGCTGGGCGATGATTTCAAGGCGCAATTCGGGGCCACGATCGTACATCGCACGCTGGTCGATCTGGCAAAAATGCGCGGCGTGAGCGTGGACCGGACATATCAATTGAATGTCGGCGGCAACACCGATTTTCTGAACATGTCCGACCCTGCCCGCCTGACGCGCAAACGCGAAAGCAAAACAGAGGCCGTGCAATCGGCCATGTCTGCGCCGCTTGGGGCCGAGGATATCCGCATCGGCCCGTCGGATTATGTGCCATGGCTGAATGATCGCAAAGTCGCCTATATCCGGCTGGAGGGGCGGCTGTTTGGCGGCGCGCGCACCAATATCGAATTGCGCCTGGATGTCGAGGACAGCCCGAATGCCGCGGCCGAGGCATTGGCCGCGATCCGTCTTGCCCGCATCGCGCTGGACCGCGGGGTGGCCGGGCCGGTCAATGCTGCCTCGGCCTTTTTGTTCAAGCATCCGCCGCAGCAGATGACCGATGCCGACGGGTACGATGCCCTGCTGGATTTCGCGGGCGGCGGCACGGGCAAAGACGCGTGATCGGCCTGACGGTTCAGACGATGGCGGCAATTTCGGCCGGGCTGCTGGCGGCGGGCTATGGCGTGCTGGGGCTGATCTGGCTACGCCCCGCAACGCGCGATCTTGGCGCGGATATCCTGCGCACGATGCACAGCGCGGCGCTGATTGCGGGGCTGATCGTCGGGCTGACATGGGCAGGCGGCTGGTGGCTCTTTGCGGCGCTGGTGCTGCTGGGCGGGCGCATCGGGTATGAGGTCGCGCATGTGCGGTTTCGCCGCGAACTGGCCTGGGTCAACGCGTTTTTTGCGGGTGGCATGACGGCGGCGGCACTGCTGCTTCCCCTGCCGCTTTTGCTGGTCTTTTGCGTGATTTTCTCTCTTCCGGCGTTTACGGATTTCCTGCCGCGCTGGCCCCTGCCGGTCAGTGCGCAACGCCTTGCCCTGTGGCAGCAATCGCGCCCGGCCTCGCAGGCCGCCGCCTTTCCCGGATTGCCATTCCTGTTGCTGGCCAAGGCGCTGAGCTTGCCGCAATACGCGCCCTTGATGTTGCTGGCCTATATTCTGGTCGAAAGTTTTGACGGCTATGCGCTGGTATCGGGCAAATTGATTGGTCGCACACCGGTCTTTCCCCGTCTGTCCCCACGCAAAACCCTTGAGGGGCTGTTGGGCGGTTCCGTCATGCTGGTGCTGACCGCGCTGGCGCTGGCATGGGCCATGGCCCTGCCGATGGGCGCAATGGCCCTGATCGCGGCGCTGGTGGCGGTTCTTGCGCTGGCCGGTGATCTGATCGCGTCGCAATACAAACGCGGCGCAGGGGTCAAGGATTACCCCGTTTTGCTGACCCGTCAAGGCGGCGCGTTCGACAGTCTGGATTCGTGGATTGCAGCGGGCGCGGGACTGGCAGTGCTGGCCACGCTGGCAGGCTGGGCGTGACGCCAAGGGCCGCGATATCCGGCCCGGTCACGCGGGTTCTGCTGCGCCCTACCCTGTTGAAATTGCTGGGTGTTCTAACCCTGATCGAGGCCGTCTTTCTGGCCGAAACCTTCGAAGGGTTGATGAACGAGGTGCTGCGCTATGGCGGCAGTTTCAAGGGGCTGGCATGGTTGCTGGCCCTGAACGCGCCGGAAATCGCGGCGCTGGCGCTGGCGCTGGCCATGTTGATCGCGCTGTTCTTTGCCCTGTCGGATGCGCGCGAACGGGGCGAGTTGATCATCCTTGCGGCCAGCGGAATTGGCTGGCAGCGCGTGGTGGGGTTTGCTTTGGCAATCAGCCTGTTGGGCGGGGCTGCGGCATGGGCCATTTCGGGGCAACTGGTGCCGCGCGCGCATCACGCGCAGCGTCTGGCCGTCACCGCACTGCAAGCGGATCACATCCGCGCCCAGATCCTTGGCGATGCGCCGCGCAGCGCGTTGCAGGGCAGCGGCAGCCTGACCTTTGTCACCCCCGATCCCGATGCCGCGCACCCGCCCCTGTTCGTCTACCAGGAAACCGGCGCGGGCCAGTGGCGCGCCGGCCTGTCCCCCGATTGGACCATAGAAGGACCGGATAGCAAGGGTCGCCATGCCCTGATTATGCGGTCCCTTTCGGGCTATTCCGGCAGCCTGACCGAAACGGGCCCGCGCGCCGATGCGATCCGCACCCGCGCAGCGGAATTTTCCTTTGCGATGGACAGCATCCTGCCCGCGGTGGACCGTGCGCGACAGGCGGGCGAGTCTCCCGTCGCGCTGTTGTCCCCTGCCGATCCGGCGCCACGAGCCGCCCTGCTGGCCCGCGCGCTGCTGGTGCCGCTGGCCGCACTGCTTGCGCTGGCTGCGCTGGTTGCGGGGCGTGGTCTGGCACGGTTCATCGCCCTGCCATTGGCGGTGCTAATCGTCATGGCGGTGGATGTCGCGGGCCGCGCCATCCTGCCCGCGCTGCCCCTTCCCTTTGTCGCGCTGGCGGCACTGGCGGCGTTGGCCTATCTTGCGCCGCCGCTGGCCCTGCTGGCCCACACTGGCGAGCGGCTGATGATCCCCGAAAGAGGCGCTGCATGAGGCTGCTTTCCTTACCTACCCGCATGATCCTGCGACTGCATCTGCGGGTCATCGGCTTTGTCATGTTTACACTGCTGGTGGTCGCCTATTCCATCGACCTGCCCCATGTCTGGCCCGACCTGAAGGCGCAGGGGGGTATCGCCACGCTGCGCTATCTTGCCTATCGCGGTGCGGATATTGTTGCGCGACTGCTGCCCATGGCCTGCCTTGCCGGTGCGTTTTTTGCCGAACTGCTGCGCCGCCAACGGCTGGAACCCGTCATCTTGTCCGCCGCCGGTGCCTCGCCCCTGGTGATGCTTCGGGCGCTGGCGCTGGCCGGGCTGCTGCTGGGCGGGCTGCAACTGGCGCTGGAGGTCCGCCTGCGCCCTGCTGCCGTTTTCGCACAGGTCGAAATGGGGCTGGGGCGGTATGCCAGCCGCTTTGCGCCCGGGCTGACCGACCCTCAGTGGATCGTCACAGAAAACCGGGCCATACGGGCACGTATGGCCCGCGGCGGCGCGCCCGAAATGCGCGACGTGATGCTGTTCACCGGGCTTGACGGGGCGGGCCTGCAATCGGTCGTCACGGCACGGCTTGCCACGCCCGTGGCGCAGGCTGAATGGCGCCTGCAACAGGTCACCGAATGGCGCGCGGGCCCGGATGGTCGGCTTGCCCCGCATCAAAGCACCGAAAAGGTGGTGCAAATTCCGCTTTCCGCAGCGCATCTGCGGTACTATGGCGTGCCCGCGCTGTACCTGCCACAACCGGCGCTGCGGCAGGTTCTGGACACCGCCGGCGCCCCCGCGCCCCATGATGCGCGCACCGCGCTGTTGCGCCGTTACGCGGCCCTGTTCCTGCCAGGCATCTGCGCCCTGCTGGGCGCGGCCCTGGGCCAGGTCGCTTGGCGTGCCCGCAAGCTGGACCCATTCCGCGCCGTGGGGCTGGCCGCGCTTGGCTATGTCTCGGTCGTGTCGGTGAAAATTTTCTGGGCATTGGGTGAATTCGCGGCGATCCCGCCGCTTTGGGCGGCCTTTGGCGGGGCAACCTGGATGGCGGTACTGGCGTCGGCCCTGATGCTCAGGCAAAGGGCAGGCCCATGAAGATCGTGCAAATCAGCCCCTATGCCATGTCCCGCCCCGGCGGGGTGCAGACCCATGTGCGCGACCTGTCCCATTGGCTGCGCGGTCAGGGCCACGCGGTGCGCGTACTGTGCCCGCCCGGCGATGGCACCTTGCAAGGCGGGTGGGAGGAGATCGGCCACCACCGCAACATGTCCCTGCATGACACCGGTTTCGAGGTCTCGCGCGCCTCGCGCCCCGCATTGGCCTCCAAGCTGGCCGATCTGCGTGACTGGGGTGCCGAGGCGGTGCACCTGCACACCCCATGGACCCCGATGCTGGCCTGGCAACTGTGGCGCGGGCTGGCCCTGCCGACGGTGGCGACTTTACACGCCACCCTGCCCGAGGGCGGCGGTTTCGACCCGTTTCGCTGGTATATCCGCAGCGCCGCGCGCTATTTCGCGCGGCGCGTTTCGGCGGTCGTGGTGCCCTCGCAAGCGCCGTTCGACCAGTGGCATGCCATGGGGCTGACGCCAGATTTGATCCTGCCCCCCGCCATCGACCTTGCGGCATGGGCCGCCAGAGCGGCACCTACCGCCAGCGGCCCGTTCCGCGCCGCCTACTTGGGCCGGCTGGAGGACCGCAAAGGTGTACATTTGCTGCCGCAGACATGGCAGACCGTCCGTTCGGCCCTGCCGGATGCGGAACTGACCATCGCCGGAAGCGGCCCGCTTGAGGCCACCCTGAAGGCCGAGACCACCAACAAGGCCATCAAGGGAATTTCCTTTATTCCCGCACCGCCCGATGCCGAGGCGCGGGCGCTGGTTGCCGCCGCCGACCTGCTGCTGGCCCCTGCCCTGCATGGTGAAAGTTTCGGGCTGGTCCTTGTTGAATCGCTGGCCGCGGGCACGCCTCCATTGGCCGCTGCCAACCCCGGCTATGCCACGGTGATGACAGGCAAGGGACGCAGCCTGCTTGTGCCGCCGAACGATGCCTCCGCCATGGCCGCACGCATCATCGCGCTGGCGCAAAACCCTGCCGAACTGGCGGCGCTGCGCGACTGGGGCCAAGCCCATGCCGCGACATTCGACATTTCTGCCCAAGGCCCCGCCCTTGTTGATTTATTTCGCAAAGCCATCGAAGGATAAGCGCCAGATCCTTGCATGAAAGCGCCATCCCCTGCACCCTGATCGCAACGCGGCCCATATTTACCCCCGCATTCTTAGGAGCAATTCAGCCGTGAAAACCCCCGCACAGCCACAAACCATGCGCCCCGACATCGTGATCTCGGCCGATTTCGGCACCTCTGCCGTCAAGGTGATCGCGCTGGATTCGCAATTCCGCATCCTTGCCCGTGCATCCGAACCCTATCCGCTGCATCTGGATGCAGGCGGCGTGGCCGAGCAGATGCCCGATGATTGGTGGCGCGCCCTGATCCGCGCCATGACGCGGCTGCGCCATGACCTGCCCGATCTTAAGGCGCGCGTCGGTGCCTTGGTATTCGGCAGCCAGATGTGCAACGTCATTTGCGTCGGGCGCGATCACCAACCGCTGCGCCCCTGCCTGAGCTGGCTGGACAAACGCGCCGCGCCGCTGGGGCGCGGGCTGGTCGGCGGCTTTCCCGAGGCGATGGGTTACAACCTGCCCCGCCTGATGCGCTGGCTGCGCCTCGCCAATGGCGCGCCCGCCAAGAACGGCATGGATCCGCCCGCGAAATACCTGTGGCTGCGTGAAAACGCGCCAGACATCTGGAACGAAACCCGCTGGTTGATGGATGCCAAGGACTGGCTGCTGCTGCGCGCTACGGGGGTTGCCTCCACCTCGCCTGAAAGTGCGAACCTGACATGGATGATGGACAGCCGCCCGGGCCGCGAGGGATGGTCGCCCAAGCTGGCCAAGATGATCGGCGTCGATCTGGACAAGATGCCGGATATCGTCGACGGCGCTTCGGTGGTCGGCCCGCTGACAGGCCGCGCGGCAGAGGATCTGGGCCTTGGCCCCAATGTCAAGGTGCTGGGCGGCGCATCGGATGTGACCGCGGCGGCATTGGGATCGGGCGAGGTGGCGGATGGCGCCTTGCATGTCTGCACCTCGACCAGCAGTTGGATCGCGGGGTTCTTTCCCTCGCGCCGCCTGTCGGTGGCCAATTCCTATGCCACAATCGCCAGCGGGGTCGGCTATCGCCCCCTTTTGATCGCCTCGCAGGAAAACGCAGGTTCCGCGCTGGAATGGACGGCGCGGGTGACGGGGGCGGACACAGCCAGCGGCGATGACACCGATGGCATGGCGCTGGCCTATGCCGATACCGGCGCGCCGCGGCCCGACGACCCGTTCTTTCTGCCATGGCTGACGGGGGAACGCGCGCCGGTGGATGACGACCGTTTGCGCGGCGGATTTCACGGTCTGTCGCTGCACCATGACCCTGCCACCCTGCGCCGCGCCGCGGTCGAGGGCGTCGTACTGAACACCCGCTGGGCCTATTCCAAGGTGCGGCTGGAAAAGGGGGTGCAGACCGACGGGCCCATCTCGCTGGTGGGCGGAGTGGCTGCCAATGAAACCTATGCGCAGATGCTGGCCGATGCCCTGCGTCGCGAGGTGCGCGTGGGTGCGGCCCGCTATGCCGGACCTTTGGGCGCGGCAACGCTGGCCGCGCCGGTGATGGGCTGGGCGGCGAACCCGTGGCAGGCCGCGCGCCGCCTGCGCGACCAGACCACCACCGCAACCTATACCCCCGATCCGGCGCGCATGACCGCACTGGATGCGCGCTATGCGCGGCTTGAGAAAATCCGCCGCGCCGCCCTGCGCGCCCCTTTCGGAGCACAACCATGATTGACGGTTTGATCAAGAAACACATCGACCCCCTGTGGGAAACCGCATCGGCCCCGCTTGTGCGCATGGGCGCAACACCGAACCAAGTGACGGCGGCGGGGCTGATTTTGGTCTGCCTCGCGTCGTTGGCTTATCTTTGGCACGGGTCCGACCTGTGGTTCGGGCTATGTCTGGCGCTGGCCTTTACCTTCGATGCGCTGGACGGCGCAGTTGCGCGGCGGCGCGGGCTGTCGACTCGCACGGGCGGCTATTTCGACGCTGTGGTGGACCGCTATCAGGAATTGGCCGTGCTGGCCGCCATCGCGTGGGTGCATGACGCCTGGGCGCTGGGGATGGCGGCGGTGACAGGCTCTTTCCTGATCTCATATGCCAAGGCGCGCACCGCGCTGGAAATGCCCGTCAGCAACGAAGGCTGGCCCGATCTGTTCGAAAGGATGGAGCGCGTGATCTACCTGGCGCTGATGCTGATCCTTGCGGGGGTTTTCGGCAGCTGGGTCGCGGTCTGGGGGTTGGCGGGCTTTGCCCTGCTGGCCCATGGCACGGCGCTGCAACGGGCCTTTCGCGCCGCCGCGATGCTGGCCGTGCAGGATCAGGCCGACCGCGGCTCGGGCGAAAAATAGCGCCGCAGCAGCGGCACGGCATCCAGGTGGAACAGCCCGACATAGATCAAGAAGGATGACAGCACCGAAGGTTCGGTCCAGACATAGGCCTGATGGATGTGCCAGTCCCAACCGGCAATGTCGAAATCCTTGACGATGAACAGGGTCAGATAGGCTAGCGCCAGCAGCACCGGCACCAGCATCAGCCGCCAGCGCAGGCGATGATTGGCCGGGGCCAGAACCGCCCCCTGCACCGCCCCCTGCCGTGCCATCACGCGCGAGGCAAAGCCGCCAAGGATCACGGTAAAGGCCTGCGCGAAGAAGAACAGGTAGCTGCCCGCCATATGCGCGTCGCGGTGGTCGGGAAAGCGATAATGGCTCAGGATCACCATACCGCAGGCCGCCGCGACCTGGCAGGCCATGACCAGCGCCAGCAGCACCGGAATGCCGCGCCCCCGCGCACCACCACGCCGCCAGTCACGCCATGCAAACCCGACGATCACCGCCACGCCAGCCACCAGCAGCGGCGCGGAAATCGCCATCCAATCGGCAAAGGGCTCGCCGATGCGCGGGTCGGAAATGGCGCGGCTGATGGTGGGGTGTTCACGGGCGACGAAATCGGGGTGCCACTGGATGAACAGGTGCCGCGCGCGGTAGATCAGGATGTTCACAACCACAATGACCAGCGTGATCGACGCGATCTGGAACGCGGCCAGCGCCGCCATCAGCCCCGAGGGGCGCAGGTCAGTCATGGGTCTGCCCCTTTTCGCGCGGCTGCGCGATGACCGATGTCACCTGCCCCGCATCCATCCGCACCAGCCGGTCGCATTTGCCGAACTGGTGGTCATCATGGGTGATGGCGATAACCAGCTTGCCGGATGCCGCCATTTCCGGCAGCAGCACGTCATAGAAAAACGCGCGCGAGGCGGGATCCTGGTCGGCAGCGTATTCGTCCAGAACCAGAATGGGGCGCGCCTCGGCCAAGGCCACGGCCAGCGCCAGCCGCCGTTTCTGCCCCGCCGACAGGCCAAGGGTGGAAAACCGCCCGGCGATCAGATCGACCTTTTGCGCAAGGCCCAGCGATGCAATCCGCGCCTCCAGCGCGGCGCATTCGGCACCCGTCATCCCATAGGCGCGGTCGAACAGGTGGAAATCGCTGAATACCCCGCTGAACAGGGCGCGATACGCGGGCGCGCGGGCATCGTCCACCGGTGCGCCATCCCAGATCACCGCGCCCGTATCGGGCCGCCGCAGCCCCGTCAGCAAGGCCATCAGCGTGGTCTTGCCTGACCCGTTGCCGCCGGTAATGAACACCGTCTCGCCGGGGTGAAATTGCAGATCGACGGGGCCAAGGCGGAACCCCTCGCCCCCCTGCCCCAGATCGGCGGTGACGCCATGCAGCGCGATGCTGTCGAACTCGTCCGGCGCGGTATCCGGCGCGTCGGCATCCGACTGCGCCGCGCGCAGCGCCGCCTCGACCCGGCAAATGCGGTCATAGGCGGTGCGGCCCACGGAAATGCGCGGCAGAGCGTTGAACAGCGCCTCGATCGGGCCATAGGTCAGCAGCACTACGGTCAGCACCTGAAACATCATATCCGCCCCCGCGCCCTGCATCAGCGGCACCAGAACCACGACGAAGCACAGCAACAGAACCATGGCGCTTTGCGATACGGTGGTGGCACCGGAAAACAGCCGCTCGGACCGCAGGCGCGCGACACGCACGCGGTCGATCACGGATTGCGCCTCACCCTCCAGCGCCTGCGCGCGGGGGGCGTTCAGGCGCAATTCCTGCCAGCCGTGCAGCATATCCTCGACCCGGCCGCAGAATTCACCATTGGCATCACGCGCCACGCGGGCGTGCCGGCGCGCAGGCGGATCCAGCAGAACGAACCCAACCGCGCCCACGCCAATCGCCGCCAGCGTCGCCAGCCCCGCAGCGTAGGAAATATAGAACAGGTAGGGAATGGCGATGGCCACGACGATCACCGCCTCGGCGGCGCGCAGCAGCCAGACGATCGCCTCGGACAGATCCGTTATGTCGGATGTCATCGCGTCATAGACCTGCCCATGCTCACGCGAGAGCAGAAAGTCGATATCGGCCCGCAGCAGCAGCGCAGACATACGGCCGCGCAGCAAGGTCTGCACCCTCGAGATCACGACGTGCGACCGGTATTGCGACAGGTAGGACAGCCACAAAAACAGCATCGCGGCCGCCACCAGCAAAACCACCGGCCCGCCGCCCGCGCCACCGCCTGCACGGCGGGCGGTTTCATTCACGGCAAATATCAGGGCGAACCGCGACAGGCTGGCCCCCAGCGCCATCAGCAGCGCCGGATCGCGCCACAGCCCGCCCGCGCCCCACAGGAACCGGAGCAGCCCTCTAGGCGGCGCGGGATCGAGGCGAAGGGGGGGGGGCTTGGTCAAAGTGTCAGCTCTGTCATATCAATCAATGCCCGAACCTTGTGCCAGAGCGCCCCGCGCCTCACAAGCGCCTTGGTATATGGCACGCATCGCGCAAGCCCATGAAAAGTGTCCGGATTTTCTTTCCGCACCGTCACCAAGCTGCTAAAAGGCAGGAAATCCGGACCGTCAGTTCCCTTGCGCGCCACGTTTCTTTTCCCCGGACACAACCGATTTGATTGCAGGTATTCATGCACCACACCCTTTCCCGTCTTGCCGCGCTGCTTCTTGCCTCTGTCCTGACCAGTACCTTGCCAGCCGCCGCGCAGGACCGTTCTCCGCTGGAACTGCACGCCGACCATTTCGTGAATTTCGAAACCGGCAACACCATACCCAAGCGTAGCCTGCGCCTGTGGACAGGCAGCCACCAGACCGCACCGGGCAGAACGCCGGGCACCGGCAACCAGATGTATTACGGCGGCGGCGAATGGGCCGTTGGGGAACGGGTGCAGCTGGGTTTCAGCGTGCTGCAATTCGACGATCTATTGCCCGAAACGGTCAACGGCATCTACCCTCATTTCATCATCCGAAGCTATTCGCTAAATGGCAAATACGCGCTGTATTCCGACACGAAATGGAACATCGCCGCCAAGCTTTCGGCGGAGTATTTCCAGCTGGCCGCCCCCACGTATAACGAACCGTCAATCACGGGGCACGTTGTCGGATCGTTCCACCTACCGATCAGCTACAGCGCCTCGGACCGCCTGCAATTTCACCTGACGCCTTCGGTTTCGGTGTTCCCTGACCAGATCAACGGGGTCGGTTTTTACGGCACCGTGGCCGCAATTGGCGCGGGCGTGACCTATCGACCGACACAGCGATGGCTGACCTATGGCGCGGTGAACGTGCCGCTGACAGGGGGCAATGTGCTGACCCGCGCGGGCACGATGGACCGCGCCCCGGTCTGGACGGTGGGGGGGCGCTATAACGTTACACCCAAGGCCGCGCTTGATATTTTTGCCACCAACGGCATGGGCATGACCCCCGCCACCAGCATCCTGCCCTTCATCCCCGAAGGCGACGTGCCCATGATCGGCGTGATGATCAACTATACGCCGGGGCGTAGCGCAGCCTATCGCCCCAATTATCGCGGCACCCCGTCAGAGCCGTTGATGCCGCGCAACCGGCGCTTGCAACTGGACGGCTTCACCCTGTCATCAGGCGACACGCTGGCACCGGGGCGTGTCATTCTAAGTGGGCATGGCGGCACTGACGCCTATGGCGGCAGCCTGCAATTCAGCCCCGATTTCGATGGCCAGATCGAGGCGACATACGAACAGTTCGCCAATGACGGCTCTGTCGGGCTGACCCAACTGGCCAATTTCGAATCGCGCTGGGGCTTGGGGTTGAAACTGCGCTTCATGGATCAGAACAACGGCAGCCCCATTTCGCTGTCGCTGCATGGCCGGATGGGGCGCGATACAAGCCCTGAGCAGAACGGCGTATTCTATCTGGCGATGCCGATAACCTACAAGGTCTCGGACCGGCTTGCCCTGAACATCAACCCCAAGTTCGCCGCATGGGGCGATGCGCGCAAATTCGGACTGGGTCTGGGGCTGAATTATGCCGTGACTGGCGGGCTGGACCTTATCGGAGAGGTCACGCCGGTGAACGATGGCGACCGCGTGGTCTGGGCCGCTGGCCTGCGTGGCCACGTCAAAGCGGTGCCTCTGCATTTCGATCTTTACGCCACCAATGCGGTGGGGCGCACCGGGCTGGGCGCTATGGTCGGGCAATCCAGCACGCGGTTGGCACTGACCGCCACGCTGGACCTGGACCTGAAACGGCGCTGATCCGGCATTGGCCTAGGCTAGGTCGGTGATCGCCGCGATGGTGCGGTCGGGCAGCAGGGTGAACACCCGTGCCCCCGCACCGCGCGGCACCACGGCCATGTCCAGCGCCGTATCCACCGGCACGGAGGCCATGAAACGCACGGCCAGGGATTGCGTCTTGGTTTCGGCGCTATAGGCGGCGCATTCCGCCAGCCCCGCCATCAGCATCCCCGGCACCACCACACCCGGAAACCCGCCCGCCATGGCCGCAGCGGCGTCGCGGTGGATCGGGTTGTCGTCGCGCGACAGGTCCAGATAGCGGGCGATCACAGTGGCATCCAGCGGGGCAGCGCGCGCCCAGCGCGTGCCAGCCCCCGCCATGCGATCGGTAAAGCGCGCACCTTTCAACCCCTGCATCTGTTCGGGCAGTGCAAAGCGGATGCGGGTTTCAAGCCGCACCGCGGGGCCGTCCGGCCCATCCATTTCCAGCCAGAAATCACCGGCCTGTCCCGCGTGTCGCAGGGTCAGCGGCTGGTCCAGCGGCAGGGGGCCAAGCCGTTCGATCCGCTGGGATTCGTGCAGCGCGGACAGCCCTTGCGGTGCGCGCAATGCCCGTGCCGCCGCCGCCAGTTCGGGCTGGCCCAGCAACAGCACCGGCGCGATCAGCGGCAGATCGGGGCCGCATCCGGCCAGATCGGCCAACAGCCCTGACAGCGCAGTGCAATCCGCCGCATCCAAACCTTTGCAGGGCGCCGTTTCAGACATCCGCCACAATCAACGATGCGTTGATGCCGCCGAAGGCCAGCGAATTCGACATCACCGCCCCCGCGCCAATCGGCTGCGCCTGCCCGTGAACCGGCACCAGGTGCACCTTGGGGTCATCCTCGGTGTAGTTCAGCGTCGGCGGGGCCATACGGCCGCGCAATGCGCCGATAGAGACAATCAGTTCCAACGCGCCCGCCGCGCCAAGGGCATGACCATGCACCGGCTTGGTCGATGTGAAAGGCGGTGGCGCATCGCCGAAGCAGCGGCGCAGCGCCTCGGCCTCGGTCAAGTCATTGGCGACTGTGCCAGTGCCATGGGCGTTGACATGGGCGATATCCGCAGGGGACAGCCCCGCATCGTGCAGCGCCAACCCCATGCAGGCGGCGGCGCGTTCAGGATCGGGGCGCAGCAGGTCACCCGCATCGGAATTGGTGCCATACCCCTTGATTTCGCAAATGATCTCCGCGCCGCGCGCCTGCGCGGCCTCCAGCGTTTCCAGCACCAACACACCCGCCCCTTCGCCCAGCATCATGCCGTTGCGATCGCGCGAGAAAGGCCGGTTCAGATCGGCGGTCATCACCCGCAGCAATTCCCACACGCGGAACACGCCGCTTTCCAGGCATGCCTCGGACCCGCCGGCCAGCATCCTTTGGGCCGCACCCGCGCGCAACATCTGCACCGCCAGCCCGATGGACTGACTGGCCGAGGAACAGGCCGTCGCCATGCAATAGGCCGGCCCCGTCGCGCCGAATTCGATCGATACCCAACTGGCGGCGGCGTTGTTCATGATCTTGGGCACCGACATCGGGTCCAGCCGCATCGACCCTTCGGCGGCGAATTTCAGATAGTTGGTGTTCAGCGTCTGCGCCCCGCCAAAGCCCGACCCGATGGACACCCCGCAGGCATCGCCGAAATCATCAGGGCCAAGCTTGGCCTGCGCCACGGCCTCGCGCGCGGCGACCAACGCGTAGGCGGCGACCGGATCGCGCATTCGGCTGCCAGCCGCGTCGATCACCTGCGCCAGGTCCGGCGCGGCAAGGGCGGCCGCATGGCCGACGCGCTGCGTGTCGATTTCGGGGTAATGCACGGGCTTGCGGCCCGAAACGCCATCCCGCGCGGCCCGCCAAAGGGCATCGGCCCCCAAGCCGCAGGCCGATACCGCCCCCATGCCCGTAACGACGACGCGGTGCATCAGGCGGCCCGCTGCTCTTCGATCTTGGCGATGGCAAGGTCCAGCAGATCCTGTACCGTTTCGGTTTCGGTCAGGTCATTATCGACCGAGATGTAAGCGCCGTATTTTTCCTCGATCGCCATCAGGATCATGATGAAATCGGCCGACTGGATAGACAGGTCTTCCAGCCGCGCCTCGGGCGAGATCGTGCCCGCCTCGACCATGCCTTCCTTGGCCACCAGTTTCATCAACTCGCGCGTCAGTTGCTCTCGGGTCTCGGACATGGTTGTTTCCTTGTGCTTTCCGGGTTGCGTTCGCAACGGTGGCGCGTTCATTGGGAACGCGAGGGGGAGTTGGGACAAACCTATGCCGGGATACGAAAAATCACCAGTCCACATGATTGCGACAGGTCTTTTTTACGGGCTGACGGGCATTGCGGCAATTCCCCTGATGCTGGCTTGGGCCGTGCTGCGCGGGACCAAGGGGAAAAGGCGCACGGCCAATGCCTTTTTATGGGTGCAGGCGGCGGCATTGCGACTGATCGGCATCCGCACCGAGGTAACGGGGCTGGACCGTATTCCGCAAGGCCCGGTGATCTTCGCCGCCCAGCATGAAAGCGCGTGGGAGACGATGCATTTCACCCGCCTGCTGGGCAACCCCGCGATGTTCGCCAAGGCAGAGCTGTTCGACATGCCCCTGATCGGCTGGGTCGCGCGACGGATGGGGCATATCCCGCTGGCGCGGGGCGGGTCGCTTGACGGTATCCGCGCCAGCCTGCGGCAAGGGGCGGATGCGGCCGCAGCAGGGCGCAGCCTGCTGATTTTCCCGTCGGGCACGCGCCGCGCCTCCACCGCTGATATCCGCGCGGGCGTGGGTGTTCTGTACCAGATGACGGACCTTCCCGTGGTGCCCGTCCGTGTATCTTCGGGGCATTGCTGGCCCGCGCGCGGCTGGCCCCTGCGCCCCGGCACGATCCGGGTCGAACTGTGCCCGCCCATCCCCGCCGCCCTGCCCCGCGCCGACATGCTGGCGCGATTGCAGGCCAAGATCGGCAACGACTGACCCAAGACTGGCCTGCCCCCGTTTCGCGCCTTGGCGCGACGCGCGGGCAGCGATATGAAAGCAGTCCCGCCAAGTATAGGAATCGTGCCTTGTCCAAGCCTGACGAACAGACCGCCGCCCGCATCGCCCGCACCATTGCCAGCGAAATCGACGCCCGCCCCGAACAGGTCAGCGCCGCCGTCGCCCTGCTGGACGAAGGCGCGACCGTCCCCTTCATCGCACGTTACCGCAAAGAGGTGACAGGCGGGCTGGACGACACGCAGTTGCGCGACCTGTCGGGCCGCCTGACCTATCTGCGCGAGATGGAGACACGCCGCGCCGCGATCCTGAATTCGATCAAGGATCAGGGCAAGCTGACCGATGCGCTGGTCCGGTCCATCGCGCAGGCCGACACCAAGGCCACGCTGGAAGACATCTACCTGCCGTTCAAGCCCAAGCGCCGCACCAAGGCGATGATTGCCCGCGAAAACGGGTTGGAGCCGTTGCTGCGCGCCATCATGGACGACCGCGCCGCCGATCCGGCCAGGCTGGCCGCGGGTTACCTGTCTGACGCGGTGCCCACGGAAAAAGACGCGCTGAACGGCGCGCGTGACATCCTGACCGAAGAGTTGAGCGAGAACGCGGACCTTTTGGGCAGGTTGCGCGATTTCATGCGGGCAGAGGCGATGATCACCGCCCGCGTGGCTCCCGGCAAGGAAACCGAGGGGGCCAAATTCTCGGACTATTTCGACCATAGCGAAAAATGGGGCAGCATCGCGTCGCACCGCGCGCTTGCGATCCTGCGCGCCGCGAAAGAGGAAATCGTCACCATCGAAATCGCTCCCGACCCTGAAACAGGCGCGGACCGGGCCAAGGGCATCGTCGCCGCGGCCATCGGCACGGCAGGCGATGGCGGCGGCGATCTGTGGCTGCGCGAGGTCGCGTCATGGACGTGGCGGGTCAAGCTGTCGCTGTCCATGTACATGGACCTTCTGACAGAACTCCGCCGCCGCGCCCATGAAGAGGCGATTACCGTTTTCGCGCGCAACCTCAAGGACTTGCTGCTGGCCGCCCCGGCTGGGGCCAAGGCGACGCTGGGGCTTGATCCGGGCATTCGCACCGGTTGCAAGATTGCCGTGGTGGACGCGACGGGCAAGGTGCTGGACACCGCGACGATCTATCCTTTCCAGCCGCGCATGGACGTGCGCGGCGCGCAATCTGCAATCCTTGATCTGGTCAAACGCCATAACGTCGGGCTGATCGCCATTGGCAATGGCACCGCCAGCCGCGAGACGGAAAAACTGGTCGGCGAAACCCTGCAACTGCTGCCATCGGGCGCGCCGAAACCCACCAAGGTGGTCGTGTCCGAAGCGGGCGCTTCGGTCTATTCGGCGTCGGAACTGGCAGCGCGCGAATTCCCCGATCTGGACGTGTCGCTGCGCGGGGCCGTGTCCATTGCCCGCCGGTTGCAAGACCCCTTGGCCGAATTGGTCAAGATCGAACCGCAAAGCATTGGCGTGGGACAGTATCAGCACGACGTGGATCAACGCCGCCTGTCACAAACCCTTGAGGCAGTCGTCGAAGACGCCGTGAACGCGGTGGGCGTCGATCTGAACACCGCATCGGCCCCGCTGTTGGCGCAGGTGGCGGGCCTGGGCCAATCCACCGCACAGAACATCGTCACTCACCGCGACATCCACGGCGCATTTCCCAGCCGCAAGGCGCTGCTGAAAGTGTCGGGCCTTGGGCCGAAAGCCTTTGAACAGGCGGCGGGGTTCCTACGCATCACCGGCGGCCAAGAGCCGCTGGATGCCTCCTCGGTCCACCCAGAGGCCTATGACGTGGCGCGCCGCATCGTCGCCGCCTGCGGGCGCGACATTCGCGCGATCATGGGCGATTCAGCCGCGCTGAAAGGTCTGCGGGCGGAACAGTTCGTCGATGACCGTTTCGGCCTGCCCACCGTGCGCGATATCCTGTCAGAACTGGAAAAGCCGGGCCGCGATCCGCGCCCCAGTTTCAAGACCGCAACATTCACCGACGGGGTCGAGGACATAAAAGACCTGAAACCCGGCATGTCGCTGGAAGGGACCGTGACCAATGTCGCCGCCTTTGGCGCTTTCGTGGATATCGGTGTGCATCAGGACGGGCTGGTCCATATCAGCCAGATCGCGGACCGTTTCGTGAAAGACCCGCACGAGGTCGTCAAGGCCGGCGACGTGGTCAAGGTGCGCGTGACCGAGGTGGACATCCCCCGCAAACGCATCGGCCTGACCATGCGCAAGGATGGCAGCGCGGCGCAGGGCGATGGCCCGCGTCAGGGCAAATTCGCTGGAAAGGACGGTGGCAAGGATCGCGGCAAAAGTGCTGGCAAGGGCACCCGGAATGAAGGCGGCCATGCCGGATCGCGCAGCAAGCCCGCAGGCCGCGGCCATCAACCGGGCGGCAAGCCCGCGCAGCCCGATACCGGCAACAGCGCCCTTGGCGCGGCGCTATTGCAGGCAATGAAGCCAAAATCATAAACAATGGGCCAAGGGCGCGCATCGGCGGCCTTGGCCAGATCGATCTGCCACCTATCCTTTGAAGCCTGAGATCCAGAAACCTCTTTTCCCGACCGCTTGGCACAAGTTTCAGGTTTCTTGCATCGCCCCCACGTTTCTGGCCAACCATGGCCAACCATGGCCAAGCCGGGATCATCCTGGCCCTGTCGATCGCCGACCAAAGCCAGGCCACGCCAGCTGCACTGCTGGAAAACGCCGCCGCTTGACCTTGGCCGCACAAAGATGATCCTGTCCTCCGGAATAATGGGAGAGGACACCGAACATGCTGCTGACCGAAACGCAGGAACAAATCCGCGACGCCGCCCGCGCCTTTGCGCAAGACCGACTGGCCCCCGGCGCGGCGCAGCGCGATGCCGAACACGCCTTTCCCCGCGCGGAACTGTCTGAACTGGGCGATCTGGGGTTCCTTGGCATGCTGGTGCCCGAAGAATTCGGCGGATCGGACACCGGCGCGGTCGCCTATGCCCTGGTGCTGGAGGAGGTCGCGGCAGGCGATGGCGCCTGCTCTACAATCCTTTCGGTGCATTCCTCGGTCGGCTGCGCGCCTATCCTGCGCTTTGGCAATGACGAACAGAAACAGCGGTTTCTGCCCAAGATGGCCAGCGGCGAATGGATCGGCGGCTTTGCCCTGACCGAACCACATGCCGGTTCGGATGCTTCGGCGCTGAAAACCCGGGCGCGGCGCGATGGCGAAGATTATATCATCGACGGGGCCAAGCAATTCATCACCTCGGGCAAGAACGGCGACGTCATCATCGTTTTCGCCGTGACCGACCCGGATGCCGGCAAGAAAGGCATTTCCGCCTTCATCGTGCCCACCGATACGCCGGGGTACGAGGTTCTGTCAGTCGAGCATAAGTTGGGGCAGCATTCTTCGGACACCTGTGCGCTGGTGTTCAACGGAATGCGCGTGCCCGCGGAAAACCGCTTGGGGGCCGAGGGCGAAGGATACAAGATCGCGCTTGCCAATCTTGAGGGTGGGCGCATCGGCATCGCCGCGCAATCGGTTGGCATGGCCCGCGCCGCATATGACGCCGCACTGGCCTATGCGCGCGAGCGGATCACCTTTGGCAAGCCGATCATCGAACATCAGGCGGTCGCCTTTCGCCTAGCCGACATGGCCACCAAGATCGAGGCCGCGCGCCACATGGTGCTGCACGCCGCCGCGCTGCGCGAAGCGGGCAAGCCCTGCCTGACGGAGGCGTCGATGGCAAAGCTGTTCGCGTCCGAGATGGCCGAGGCCGTCTGTTCCGCCGCGATCCAGATCCACGGCGGATACGGCTATCTGGCCGACTACCCGGTGGAACGTATCTACCGCGACGTGCGCGTGTGCCAGATTTACGAGGGCACCAGCGATGTGCAGCGGATCGTGATCGCGCGCGGGCTGTAACACCACCGCCGTTCGGGACATATGCGCGGGGCCGCAAATGGCCCCGCGCTTTTCTTATACCACCTTGATCAGGCGCAGCGCGTCATAGATCGCCGCGTGGGTATTGCGTGCCGCGACGGCATCGCCGATGCGGAACAATTGGTAGCTTCCGCCCTCGTTGCGGGTCACGGTCTGCGGATCGCCCGCAACCAGCGCCTCGTAATCCACTTCGCTCAGGTTGGTTGAACCGGGGCGCAGGTCGAAATACAGGTCATCCAGCGGCCGGGTGCCGTGGTTGACCACGACCTGATCGACCTCGCGCTCCTCGCGGTATGTGCCATAATCGCTGCCTAGGATGGCGGTCAGACCATTGCCCGCGCGTTGCACGGCATCCAGACGCCAGGCAGAGGTAAAGCGCACCCCGCGCGGCTGCAATTCGCGCAAGGACGGGGTTAGCGACATGGCCATCACCTCGGGCAGGATGTTGCGATCCCGGCCCACCAGTTCGACCTTGGCCCCGGCGGTTGCCAGTTTCTCGGCCGCCTGAAGCGCGGGATAATCGCCCGCGTCGTCATAGATCAGCACGTTGCTGCCCATCTGCGCGTCGCCCGACAGGATGTCCCAAGCGCTGACCACCAGGTCATTGCCATCTTGCAGAACATCGGTATGCGGCAGACCGCCGGTGGCGACGATGACCACATCGGGATTGTCCGCCTGCACGGTTTCGACATCCGCGAAGCTGTTGAAACGGAAGGTCACGCCCATCCGCTCGCATTCTTCCAGACGCCACTGGACCAGTTGGATCATCTCGGCCCGGCGCGGGGTTTGCGCGGTCAGGCGCACCTGCCCGCCCGCATCGTTGGCGGCTTCATGCACGATCACCTCGTGCCCGCGCGCGGCGGCGACGCGGGCCGCTTCCAGACCGGCGGGACCGGCCCCGATGATGACGACACGGCGCTTGGTGTCCGCCGCTGGAACCTCGTGCGGCTGTTCCAGTTCGCGCCCCGTGGCGGGGTTGTGCAGACACAGGGCCATACCGCCCTGATAGATGCGATCCAGGCAGTAGTTCGCACCGACGCAGGGGCGGATACGGTCCTCTTCGCCGCGGATGATCTTTTGCACAATATGCGGATCGGCCATGTGGGCGCGGGTCATCCCGACCATGTCCAGCTTGCCGCTGGCAATGGCATGGCGCGCGGTAGCCACGTCCTGGATTTTCGCGGCGTGGAAGGTGGGGAACTGGGTTGCGGCCCGCACTTCACCGGCGAAATCCAGGTGCGGTGCGCTGCGCATCCCCTGCACGGGGATCAGATCGGTCAGCCCCGCGTCGGTGTCGATATGACCCTTCACCACGTTCAGGAAATCGACCATGCCGCTGTCCTTCAACCGGCGCGAGATTTCCAGCCCGTCCTGTTTCGACAACCCGCCCGGAAGATCCTCGTCGCCGGTATAGCGCACGCCGACGATGAACGCGTCGCCGCAGCGTTCGCGGATCGCTTTCAGCGTGTCAAAGGTGAACCGCAGACGGTTATCCAGATCGCCGCCATAAGGCCCGTCCAGATCGTTGGTAAGGGGCGACCAGAACTGATCCATCAGGTGGCCATAAGCCTGCAATTCGATCCCATCGAGGCCCGCCGCCTGCATCCGTTCGGCGGCATCGGCGTAATCTTCGATGATCCGCGCGATATCCCAATCCTCGGCCCGCTTCGGGAACGCCTTGTGCGAGGCCTCGCGCTCTTGGCTGGCAGACATTACGGGCAGCCAGTCGGCCTTGTCCCAACGGGTGCGGCGCCCAAGGTGGGTCAGCTGGATCATCACGGCGCAGCCATGGTCATGGCATTCGTCGGTCAGCGCCTTCATCCAGCCGACGACCTCGTCCTTCCATGCCAGAATGTTGTTGAACACCGGCGGGCTGTCACGCGCGACCGATGCGGAACCGGCGGTCATGGTCAGGGCCACGCCCGCCTTGGCGCGTTCCACGTGATAGGCGCGGTAACGCTCTTTCGGCATTCCGTCCTCGGGGTAGGCCGGTTCGTGACTTGTAATCATCAAACGGTTTTTCAGGGTCAGGTGTTTCAGCTGGTATGGCTGAAGGAGCGGGTCGTTGGACATGGGCAAACTCTTTGGCTGTCGCGGCGACGATTCCACAAAATGTTCAGTTGTGTCAAGTTTTCGTTCATTGCTGTCCATTTCACTGGACGCCTGCTGATCCCACGGGTAATTTGACGCCATGGATGGAACAACAGGCACCACGGGCGACAAGGACACCGGCTGGCGCGGCTCGGCCAAGGGGTGGCTGAACGCCGCCCGACGCGCCTTTGTCGAAAACGGTCTGGACGCGGTGAAAATCCAGCCGCTCGCGGCACAGCTGAACCTGTCGCGCACCAGCTTTTACTGGTTCTTCAAGGATCGCGCCGCCCTGCTGGATGCCCTGCTGGCCCAGTGGGAGGCGCAGAACACCGGCGCCTTCACGGCCGCCTGCGAAGGCTATGCCGAAACCATCGCCGAAGGGGTCCTGAACCTGATCGCGGTCTTTCTGGACGAGGGCCGCTTCGATCCGCAATTCGATTTTGCCGTGCGCGGTTGGGCGCATCAATCCGATGCGGTGATGGCCCGCGTCAACGCCGCGGACGAGGCGCGGATGGACGCGATCCGCGCCATGTTCCGGCGCTTTGGCTATAGCGCGGCGGATGCCGATGTCCGCGCCCGCGCGGTTTACCTAGTACAAATCGGCTATATCGCGCTGCAAACCCGCGAAAGCGTGGCCACCCGGCTGGAACGCGCACCGGGCTATGTCGAAATCTACACCGGCACCCGCCCGACCGAGAACGAGGTGGCCCGATTCCGCGCAAAGGTCGGCGCGGGCTAGAAAATCTGCCGGTCTGCACGAAATCTGCACAGGCACTGGTCAAGTTCTGCGCAAGCCTGCGTGCAATCTGGTGGCATCTGACATATGCTAAAGGATTTTCAAGATGCCGCAACCGCTGACACTGAACGGAGTGCCCGACAAAATCGCCATGGATGCCTGGTGGCTTGCGTCATCCGGCGCGCCCACTGAACAAGCGCGCCCTGCCCCGACTGCCTTTTCTGCGCGTTCGGGGGCGCACACGCCCCCGGGCTTTCCGCGCATCGTGCTGGGGTTGGCCGTGCTGGTGCCCGCCGCCGACATTCTGTTCTGGGACCATCGAATGGGGCTGTCGCTGGCAGTCTTCGCCGCGCTGATTTTCGCGGTCACGGCATGGGGTCTGCCGCGCAGACAGGTCTGGCGGCCCGCGCTGCTGCTGACGGCGGGGGCGATGCCCGTGCTGGACTATGTGCAGGCCTTGTCTGTCGCCATTCTGGGCGCGGCTCTGCTGTTCGCGCTAGTGTGGACCCGCATTCCCGATGCGCGGGCCAACGCGCGGATTGGCGCGGCGCTTTTGCTGCTGTCCTCGCTGCCTGCGCAGTGGACCGCGCCCTTTCTTGCGCCCCTGCGCAAACGCAGTGTGATGCCCGCCGCCGCCACCCCGATGCTGCGGCAAAGCCTGCGCAACTGGGCCTTTCCGATTGGCGGCGGGATGGTGCTGGCCGCCCTGCTGCTGGACGCGAACCCCGTGCTGTCGCGGCTGATCCTACAGGATTTCGATCTGGCAATGCTGTTTGAACGCGCCTTGTTCTGGGGCGGCATCGCCCTGCTGGTCTGGCCGCTTGTTTCCCCGACCCCGGTGCCGCGCAACATGCGCCTGCCCGATGCGCCGCGCCTGCGCGGGCTGGGGCTGAACGAAGGGTCGGTGCTGCGCGCTTTGCTGATGTTCAACCTGATGATCGGCGCGCAAACCCTTATGGATGCGTCGATCTTCATCGGTGGAACAGATTTGCCCCTCGGCATGACCTATGCCAGCTATGCCCATCGCGGCGCCTACCCCCTGCTGGTCACGGCGCTGCTGGCCGGTGCCTTTGCCCTTGCCGCCCGCCCCTTTCTGGACAGTCACCGCGCCATGCGCCCGCTGATGCAGCTTTGGCTGGGGCAAAATGTGGTTCTATGCGCCTCGGCCATGTTGCGGGCGCAGGCCTATATCGAACAATACGGTCTGACCTATCTGCGCCTCCACGCGCTGATCTGGATGGCGCTGGTGGCGACAGGGCTGATGCTGACCGCATGGCAGGTGGCCCATGCCCGCCCGATGGAATGGCTGCTGAAACGGGTTGCCATTCTGGGCATCGGGACGCTTTACGTCGCCAGCCTTGTGAATTTCGCGGGCGTGATCGCCACCCATAATCTGAAAGCCGACAAGAACGACAGCGACTACCTGTGCCAGCTTGGTCCGACTGCCGCCGCAGCCTTTGCCGCGTCGGGCCGCGATGAGACCGACCTGCCGGACACCTACCGCTGCGACCTGCATGCGCCCGCTTGGGACGGCTGGCAGGAATGGGGCTTTCGCAACTGGCGCGTGGCCCGCTATGTTGCCCGGGTCCAGGACCTGATAGCCGAAACAGAAGAAGTGGCCGCAGAATGACTATCCTGATCGTCGATGACGACCCGCGCCTGCGCGACCTGCTGCGCACCGCGCTGGAGCGGGCAGGATACGCGGTGCTGACCGCCGCCGACGGGCAATCGGCGCTGACCCATGCCGCCCGCCACGCGCCCGACCTGGTGGTGCTGGACATCGGCCTGCCGGAAATGAACGGGTTCGAGGTCTGCCGCCGCATCCGCGCCGGATCCGACCTGCCGATCCTGTTCCTGACCGCCCGCGACGACGAGGTGGACCGCATTCTGGGGCTGGAAATGGGCGCGGACGATTACGTGACCAAACCCTTTTCCCCGCGCGAACTGGTGGCCCGGGTGCGCGCGATCCTGAAACGCAGCGCCCGTGCCACCGCATCGCGCAGCATCCGACAACATGGCCGCGTGATGCTGGACAGTGACGCGCGCACCTGCCTTGTGGATCAGGCACGCATTGCCCTGACCGCGACCGAATTTGACCTGCTGAGCACGCTGATGGACACCCCGTCGCGACTGTTGCCCCGGGCGCAGCTGATCCACGCGATCTGGGGCACGCATAGCGATGTGTCGGACCGCACGCTGGACAGCCACCTGCGCAACCTGCGCCGGAAACTGGCCGATGCGGGCTGCGCGGACGCGGTCGAAACCGTTCACGGCCAAGGCATCCGGATCGGGGCCTGCCAATGAGCCGCCGGTGGCGTCCCTCGCTTGGCTTCGTGCTGGGCGGCGCTTTGGCCGGCACCCTGGCGCTGTCCTTCCTGGGGCTGATCGCGCTGCGCTACCTAGGGCCCGAGGTCGGGTTTCGCAATGCGGCCATGGGTTTGGGGCTGGTGATTGCCACGCTGACTGCGCTGCTTGGCTGGCTGATGGTGCGGCTTTTGCTGCGCCCGATCCGCGCGCTTGAGGCCTATGCCAAGGCCCAGAAGGGCGGGGCCGCGCCGCCCCCGCCGGCCCATTTCGGCACCCGCGAATTGCACACCACGGCGCGCAGCGTCATTGCGATGGCAGGCGCGCTGCGCGACCGGGAAACTAGGATCCGCAGTTTCACTGACCATGTGACCCATGAATTGAAAACCCCCGTCTCTGCCATCCGCGCCGCTGCGGAATTGTTGGAGGATGGCGCAGGTCTTTCGCCCGAAGACACCCGCCTTCTGGCCCAGATCGATGGCGCATGTGCGCAGCTAGAGGGCCAATTGGCCACTCTGCGCCGCGCCGCGCAGGCGCGCGAGTTGCGCTATGACGGGATGTCACGCCTGAACGATCTGACCAATGAGCTGCGCAGCCAGCACCCGCTGGACATCACCATAAACGGCGGCGCGGTTCCCCTGCCCCTCGCGCCCGAGGGGATGCGCGTGATCCTTGGCCATCTGCTGAACAATGCGGCGCAGCATGGCGCAACCGGCGTGACCCTGACCGCCGCGCAGAACGGCACGGCGCTGACGGTTCAGGACAACGGGCGCGGCATTTCAAAAGGGAACGCCCCGCATGTATTCGACCCGTTTTTCACCACCCGCCGCGATACCGGCGGCACTGGCATGGGGCTGGCGATATTGCGCAATATCCTGTCTACCCATGGTGGACAGATAATGTTGGCCGCCACCGCAGAAGGTGCCAGTTTTCACATTTCATTCCGGGGTGTTACGCCGCAATCTTGACCGCGTCCGGCAAATTCAGCCACAGCTTGCCCTTGCGATAGCCGCCACCGATCAAATGGCCCGCCTCGGCCACCTCGGGGAAGTCTGCGGCCCAATCGCGGAAGCGGTCGTTGGTGACGATCCGCGCGCCCATGTCGCGGGCGGCGCGCAGCAGGTATGGGTCAGCCTGCGTGCCCTTTGGCACCACCATCACACGATCATTCGGCAGCACCAAAAGCCCCGCGAAATGGCGGCCATTGTGGTAGCGGTCGAACAGTTTGTAGCCCGCATTGGCATCGAACATCACGCCCACAAGAAGACCGTGATCGGACAGCGCATAGACGACCTCGCGCAGGGTTTCGATCTGCGGTTTGCCATCTTTCCAATGCATCACGTTCGACCCGTCGATCAGCACCACCTCGCGCTTGTCCTTACGCCGCAGCAGCGCACGGATGGCGGTCAGCACCAACACCGCCGCAAGCAGGACCAGCCCGATCAGCAGCGCCACAGCGGAAAATTCATAAGCCCATTCCCACCCCGGCTGGGTGTAAGAGGCATAGATGCCGCCCAGCGCGGCGGCGATGATCAGAACAAAAAGAAGCAAACTCATACGCCTGTGAAATCACCCTGCGAACTGACGTCAAGGCGCAACAATTTGCGACCCTGAATTGTTTCGCCCACTGCGGCGCAAAGGCAACAGGCGGGGCGAGGCGCTACAGAATGGCGGGCTTGGCGTTCAGGGCTTCGACATCCATACCGGCGGTTTTCTTGTATCCGGCGGCCATGGTGGTCAATTCCTCGGGCGACATGACATCCTCGATCCGGTCGAAGCCTTCGGGGGCGCGCTCGGCCACCACGTCCAGCACCTTGTCCGGCCCGTCGCCGCGATTGGCCAGCACCACGGCGTTGACCGCCTCGCGGCGCGCGTCGTCATAGGCGGTCAGCCCTTCGGGCGTCACGCCATGATCGCGCAGGCAGCGGGCCAGCACGCGGGCATCCAGTATCGCCTGCGATGCCCCGTTTGACCCGATCGGATACATCGCGTGCGCCGCGTCGCCCATCAGGGTCAGGCGGCCATGGGTCCATGCATCCAGCGGGTTGCGGTCCACCATCGGGTATTCGTATATCGCCTGCGCATCCTTGATGATCTGCGGCACGTCCAACCAGTCGAAATGCCAGTTTTCAAAGGGGGGCAGCGCGTCCTCGATCCGGCCCTCGCGGTTCCAGTCCTGCTTCAACCACGGGTAGTCGGCGGGTTTGGCGATGTCGGCGATCCAGTTCAGATCGACGGTGCCATCGTCATGTTCGGCAATCGGGTAGCAGACGAATTTTACATCCCAGGTACCCGCCATGCCCATGGTGCGGCCGGTGCGAAAGGGCTGCGCGCGGGTCACACCGCGCCACATCATCGTGCCGCGCCAATGCGCCGGGCCTTCGTTCGGGTAAAGCCGTGCGCGGGCGGCCGAATTGATGCCATCGGCGGCGACCAGCAGATCGCCCGTGATCGACCAGGCCGAAGTCCCGGTGCGCCGGTTTACGAAACGGGCGGTGATGCCATCGCCGGTCTGTTCCCAATCTTCCAGCGCGGCGCCCATGGTGATGCAACCGGCCCCTGCCCGCGCCACCAAGGCGTCGCGCAGCATCAGTTGCAATTGACCGCGGTGGATCGAATATTGCGGCCAATTGTAGCCCGCGAAACGCCCGCGCGGTTCGGCCCAGATCAGGGTGCCCTGGGCGCTGAAATAAGCGACCTCCTCGGTCCGCAGGCCGATGGCGTCAATCTGATTCTCCAACCCCATTTCGAAAATCTCGCGCACGGCATGGGGTTGCAGGTTGATGCCCACGCCAAGCGGGCGCAGTTCCTCAACCGCTTCGAAGATATGGAACGGGATTCCCTGACTGTGCAGCGACAGGCCAAGCGACAGACCGGCGATTCCGGCCCCAGCGATGATGACGGTCATGATCTTCCTCCCCCACGTCTTCGCAGGAGGGTTTAACGCAAGCCGCGCCTGGAACCCAAGTTTAAATTGACAGTGCCAAGCAAGTGCTTTGCGTCACATGCGGTCGGGCACCGGAATGCCAAGAATGCCAAGGCCGGTGACCAACTGCGCCTCGGCCATTTTCAAAAGACCCAGACGGGCGGCGGCATGATCGGGGCTGACATCATCGGCCAGCACCTTGTTGGCGGCGTAGAACTGGTTCATCCGGTTCGCCAGGCTGTAAAGATGCATCGCCAGAACAGACGGCTTGCGGGTTTCAATCGTGCGAGCCATCTGCGCGGGCAGATCGTCAGCGCACAAGATCAATTCGCGGGCGTTGTCACCCAGTTTACAGATGTCGCCGGGCTGCACGCCAGCAGCAGCGGCGCGGTCGAACAACGACCGGATGCGGACCACGGTATATTGCAGGTAAGGGCCGGTCTTGCCCTCGAACCGCAGGAACTGGTCCATATCAAAGATGTAATTGCTTTCGCGGTCATGGCTCAGCTCGCCGAATTTCACGGCGGCCACGGCGATATCCTCTGCGGTTTTTTCCAGCATGTCGCCGGTCAGGTCACTGCCCTCGGCCAGACGGGTTTTCGCCGCCTCGTGCATCATGTCCATCAACTCGGACAGGCGCATCACCCCGCCCGCGCGGGTCTTGAAGGGTTTGCCGTCAGGGCCGTTGACCGTGCCGAAAGCGATATGTTCCAGACCCGTGCCACGATCAAGGCCGGTTTTCTTGGCCGCGGCAAAGACCTGTTGGAAATGGGTGCGTTGGCGCGCGTCCACCACGTAAAGCAGCGTATCGGGGCGGTTTTCGCCGGTGCGTTCGTCAATCGTGGCCAGATCCGTCGCGCCATAGCCATAGCCACCCTTGGAATTGCGCAGCATCAGCGGGGGAATGTCGCCCGCCTCTTCGGGCAGGCGGATGATGACGGCGCCGTCATCCTCGACCGCGTCGCCCTTTTCCTTCAACTGCGTCACCAGCCCGTCCAGCGCGGCCTGATAGCGGCTTTCACCATACCAATAGTCGAACGAAACCCCCAGCCGTGCGAAATCACGCTGCAACGCAACAGAGGACACCTCGACGATGCGCTTCCACATGGCGTAATAGCTGCCCTGCCCCGACTGCATGGCCTGCGTGGTGCTGCGCGCGCGGTCCAGAAATGGCGCATCCTCCTTGGAGCGGGCCGATGCCTTGGGATACCACGCTTGCAAATCTTCCATCGTCAGGAGTGCGTTATCCGGATCTTCCAGCAGGTGCGGTTGTTCTTCTTCAATCAGGGTGATCAGCAGGCCCAGTTGCAGCCCCCAATCGCCCAAATGCACGTCACCTTCGGTTTTGTGGCCCGCAAAGGTCAGGATATCATGCAGCGCCTGCCCCACGATGGACGAGCGCAAATGCCCCACATGCATTTCCTTGGCAACATTCGGCCCGCCGTAATCCAGCAGGAAATGCTGCGGCGCGACGGTGGGCACGAGGGAACGCGCATCCGACGAATGCGCGGCGGCCTGCGCCAGCAATGCATGCGGCAGGATGCGGAAATTCAGGAACCCAGGACCGGCGATCGACACCTCGGCCAACCCGTTGCCTTCGAACCGGGTCAGCATTTCCTCGGCGGCGGCGCGGGGGTTGACCTTGTATCGCTTGGCCGCGGCCAGCAGCCCGTTGCACTGGAAATCGGCCAGATCGGGCCGGTCGGACGTTTTCACCGTGCCCAAGGCCGCGTCAAAGCCCGCAGCGACAAACGCCGCCTGGCAAAGGGTTTCAACCTGTTCGGAAAGAGTCGCTTGGGTCATCTTGGCCTCATCTGCACGGGATTGCGGCCCGTCTAGCGGATGTTGCGCAAGCCGACAAGCGCCCTGCCCCTTTGCCACCATTGCCCGTACGCCCATGGGCTGTATAGTCACCCTATCACGAAGCGGAGGCAGAACATGCAGGTTATCGGAATTTGCCGCTTTTCCTACGTCGGGATTGGTGGGTTTCAGGTAGAGCATGAAACGGTCGAGCAGCGCTGTGCCTACCTGTTCGACGAGGACCGGCTGGAAGAGCGGTTCCGCACCTTCGAAAGCTTCACCCTGCCCTCGATCCGCGCCCAGACCGACCCCGATTTCACCTTTCTGATCGTGATTTCCACGATGATGCCCGATGTCGCCCGCCGCCGCCTGATGGACCTAGTGGCCGACATCCCGCAAGTGGTGGTCGAAGCATGGGAGCCGCGCCGCCACCGCGCG
The DNA here is from genome assembly GCA_002366795.1 of Rhodobacteraceae bacterium UBA3069. GTDB lineage: Bacteria > Pseudomonadota > Alphaproteobacteria > Rhodobacterales > Rhodobacteraceae > UBA3069. The sequence continues at coordinate 39,523 of DFBX01000032.1, forward strand.
GTCATGCAGAACGCAATCAACGGTGTGCGGCTGGACAACGGCGAATTCTGCCTGCAATTCCGGCTGGATGACGACGATGCCGTGGCCGTGGATTTCGTTGAAAAACTGCGCCGCGAGGCAGACAAGCTGGCCCCTTTCTTCGAAGGGCACCGCCATGTCGCACTGGATTTCCGCAAGGGTTACGTGGTCAGCCCCGATGAAAAGGGCATGATGTATGGCGAGATAGACGAGCCGTGCTGGACCCCTGCCCTGGCCGTCGCCTTTGCGCCGGAACTGGACCTGTCGATCATGAATTTCAGCCATAACAAGCTGCCCCGCGTGATGGAGGTGGTCAGCTTTCCCGATGCGGGCATGTTCATTCGCGGCATCAACGGGTTCAACGACTCGCGCCAGAAGGACGGCACAAAGCCTTACCAGATGAAACGCATGGATGCCGAAACCAAGCGCGCCTTCCGGCAGCGGTTCGGCATTGAACCCGCGAAAATAAGGGCACTTTACGGCGGCTGAACGCGGTTTATCTTGCCCCGTTCAAGACGCGGCGCTAAACGGCCGCTTCCGAACATTCGGGCCCAAGGGGGGAATCGATGATCCAGACGCCTTACTACTTGATCGACAAGGCAAAAATGCTGCCCAACATGGAAAAGATCGCCTGGCTGCGCGAGCATTCCGGCGCCAAGGCCCTGTTGGCGTTGAAATGCTTTGCCACCTGGTCGGTGTTCGATTTCATGTCGGAATACATGGATGGCACGACGTCCTCGTCCCTTTACGAGGTCAAGCTGGGACGCGAGAAATTTCCCGGTGAAACCCACGCCTATTCCGTGGCCTACGCCGATCACGAGATCGCCGAGGCGCTGACCAATTCGGACAAGATCATCTTCAACACCATCGGCCAGCTGGACCGTTTCGATACGCAAAGCGCGGACCATACCCGCGGGCTGCGGGTCAATCCCGGCGTGTCCACCTCTGGCTTTGATCTGGCCGACCCGGCGCGCCCCTTCTCGCGGTTGGGCGAAAGCGACCCCGACCGCATCGCCACCGCGCTGGACCGTATCAGCGGCATGATGTTCCACAACAACTGCGAAAACGCCGATTTCGAACGGTTCGACAACATGCTGTCGCTGATCGAACAGCGGTTCGGCCACCTCATCCGCGACATGGAATGGATCAGCCTTGGCGGCGGCATCCATTTCACCGGCGAGGGATACCCGCTGGACCGCTTGGCCGACCGGCTGAAAAGGTTCAGCGATACCAATGGCGTGCAGGTCTATCTTGAACCGGGCGAGGCCGCGATCACCAATTCCACCACGCTGGAGGTCACGGTGCTGGATACCATGTTCAACGGCAAGAACCTGGCCATCGTAGACAGCTCGATCGAGGCGCATATGCTGGACCTGCTGATCTATCGCGAAAGCGCCAAGATGCGCGAACAGGGCGATCACGAATGGATGGTGTGCGGCAAATCCTGCCTTGCGGGCGATATTTTCGGCGAATTCAAATTCCCCGCCCCCGTCCAGCCCGGCGACCGTTTGTCGATCCAGGACGCCGCCGGTTACACCATGGTCAAGAAAAACTGGTTCAACGGCGTAAAGATGCCCGCCATCGCCATTCGTGAATTGGACGGCACCACCCGTCTGGTGCGCGATTTCGGCTATGACGAGTTCGCGGCGGCCCTTTCATGACCGCGCAGATCGGCACGCCCAAGGAACCTGTCGCGAAAATGCGGCAATCCGCACTATAATTAATCTACTGCAACCGTTTCAGGGGGTCTTTAGGACTGATGAAAAAGAACGTTCTCATCATCGGCGCAGGTGGCGTCGCTCAGGTCGTGGCGCATAAATGCGCGCAAAACAACGATATTCTGGGGGATATCCATATCGCCAGCCGGACCCGATCGAAATGCGATGGCATCATCGCCTCGGTCCACGAGAAAGGCGCGATGAAACAGGATGGCGTTCTTGAAGCGCACGCCGTGGACGCGATGGACAGCGCCGCCGTGGCGGACCTGATCCGCGAAACCGGCGCGCAGATCGTCATCAACGTGGGCAGCGCCTTCGTCAACATGACCGTGCTGGACGCCTGCATTGAAACCGGCGCTGCCTATATCGACACCGCGATCCACGAAGATCCCGCGAAAATCTGCGAAACCCCGCCGTGGTATGGCAACTACGAGTGGAAAAAGCGCGATTTGTGCGCCGAAAAGGGTGTGACCGCGATCCTTGGCGCGGGGTTCGATCCGGGCGTGGTCAACGCCTTTGCCCATTTCGCCATCGACATGATGGACGAGGTCAAATCCATCGACATCGTGGACATCAACGCAGGCAGCCACGGCAAGTATTTCGCCACCAATTTCGATCCGGAGATCAACTTCCGCGAATTCACCGGCACGGTCTACTACTGGGAAGACCAGCAGTGGAAAGAAAAGAAGATGTTTGAATCGGGCCGCGACTGGGACTTGCCCGTGGTCGGCACGCAGCGCGCCTATCAGTCCGGCCATGACGAGGTGCATTCGCTTGCCACCAACTACCCGCAGGCCGATGTGCGGTTCTGGATGGGCTTTGGCGAGCATTACATCAACGTCTTCACCGTTTTGCAAAACCTTGGCCTGTTGTCCGAACAGCCCGTCAAAACCGCCGAGGGGCTGGAGGTCGTGCCGCTGAAAGTGGTCAAGGCTGTGCTGCCCGATCCGTCCAGCCTTGCGCCCGACTATACCGGCAAGACCTGCATCGGCGACCTGGTCACCGGCACCAAGGACGGCAAGCCGTTCGAGGTGTTCGTCTACAACGTCGCCGACCACAAGGAAGCCTATGACGAGGTCGGCAGCCAAGGCATTTCCTATACCGCCGGCGTGCCGCCCGTGGCCGCCGCCATGCTGGTTGCCACCGGCGAATGGGACGCGAAAACCATGAAGAACGTCGAAGAACTGGACCCCAAGCCGCTCTTCACCATCCTTGACCGGATCGGCCTGCCCACGCGGATGCGCATTGGCGGTCTGGACGGTGAAGACAAGGCTTGGAGCGCCTAAGGCGCAGGCACAGGGGCGGGCGCGCGGCCTGCCCCACCCGCCCTGTCGGCCCGGCCCCGTTCCCGGCCAAAACCGGAAAGAATGCCATGCGGATCAAAGCCCTTGCCCTCGCCCTTGCGCTTGTTCTGGCCCTGCCCGCCAGTGGCAGCTTTGCGCAGAACCGCGCCGCGGTCGAACAGCAATTCCGCAACTGGCTGGAACAGACCGTCTGGCCCCGCGCCCGCACCAAGGGGGTGTCGCGCGGCACCTACCAGGCCGCCTTTGACGGGGTGCGGCTGAATTGGGACTTGCCCGACCTGGTGCCGCCGGGCACAAAACCGAAAACGTCGAAACACCAGCGGCAGGCGGAATTCGGATCGCCCGGAAAGTATTTCAACCGCGGATCGCTGGATGGGGCCATCTCGGTCGGGCGGCAGATGGCAAAGCGTCACGCGCAGGCGCTGGCAACGACCGAGACCCGCACCGGCGTTCCGGGCCGGATCATCCTTGGCATCTGGGGGCGCGAAAGCGGTTATGGCCGCGTGAACATCCCGCATAACGCCTTTCAGGTGCTTGGAACCAAGGGCTTCATGTCCACCCGCGCACCCTATTTTACCGACGAATTGATCGCCGCGCTGCAAATCGCGCAGGCAGGGCATGCGCCGCAAAGGGCGATGAAATCCAGCTGGGCGGGCGCGCTTGGCCAACCGCAATTCATGCCCTCCAGTTTCCTGAAATACGCCGCCGACGGCAATGGCGATGGCCATGCCGACATCTGGCGGTCCGAGGCAGATACCATCGCCTCTATCGGCAATTACCTGGCGCGGCATGGCTGGCAAAAAGGGCGCGACTGGGGGTTCGAGGTGCGCGTGCCCGCCGCCGTGTCCTGCACGCTGGAAGGGCCGGACCAGGGCCGCCGCATTTCTGAATGGGAGGCAATGGGGATCACCCGCGTATCCGGCCGCCCCTTCCCCGCCCATGAACGACGCGCGCAGGGGTTCTTGCTGATGCCCGCGGGCCGCCACGGCCCCGCCTTCATCGTCACGCCCAATTTCTATGTGCTGAAAGATTACAATATGAGCGATCTTTACGCGCTGTTTGTCGGCCATGTGGGCGACCGTATCCAATACGGATCGGGAGATTTCGCGGGCCGCTGGGGCAAGGTCGGTGGGCTGATGCGGTCCGACGTGGCGGTCATGCAGCGCAGCCTTGAACGGCGGGGCCATGACGTCGGCGGCGCAGACGGGCTGGCGGGGTTCAAGACCCGCCGTTCCATCGGGCGCTGGCAAGAGGCGGCGGGCCACCCCGCCACGTGCTTCCCCGAGGCGTCGATGAAATCCCCCCTGCGCTAAACGGTCAGACCCCCAGCAGCACCCGCGCCGCGCGGGCCAGCACGATCGGGTCCAGATCGGTGCGCGCCACGGGCGGCGGCGGATCGCAGCGCCCCGTCAGCGCCGCCACCGCCGTTCGGGCCGAGCGTACCGAATATTCCACGGTAAACACGCAATCGCGCGGCATCTCGCAATATTGGCCCAGAATGGCAAAGTTGCGCGCACCATGTGGACGCACATCGGGCCGGTCGCCGGGTTTGCGCGGCATGAACTGACTGGTGATAAAGGGCATTCGGCAGGGGATGACCGATGCCCCGTCAAACCATTTCACCTGCTCGGGCGTCAGGTGCAACTGGCCGCACAGCTCTGTAACGATCTCGTTCCCAGTGGCCTGCCACATGGGTTTCTTGACGAAATCGCCAAGCAGGTCGCCGCGCAGCCCATAGCCCCAGACCACGTATTTGCCATGTTTCTGGCCGCGGAAATGCGGCTGGTGGAACAGCACGATGGACAGGGTCCAGCCCGATCCGGCAAAGGTGACAAGCCCACCGGTGCCAGTGCGGTTGCCGGTAAAATCCTCCATGAATTCAAAGAAGTCCGGCCCTTCCATGGTCAGCGTGAAAGAATGCCACGCGGTTTTGTCGGTGTCGGTGCAAAAGGCCTCGGGATGGCCGAACCCTTCGTGTTTCGCGGCCAGCTTGCGCCACAGCGCCCGTGCGCCGCCCATGTGGTCATCAAGGCTGGGCGCTGTGTCGTTCGTCCCCAGGACCGAGGCATCCGTCATCGACCCAAGCGTCAGATAAATGCGATCCCGCGCGCCGATCTGCACGGCAGAGCCATCATCGAAAGCCAGCGCGGTGATGGCGCGATCCTGCCGCGTGCCTTCGATCGTGACATCCACCACCTGCGCGTCCAGCCGGACCTGAACGCCCCGGTCGCGCAGCCATGTCACGATGGGCGCGATCAGGCTGTCATACTGGTTATAGCGCGTGCGCAAGATACCCGCGATGCGGGTAAAGCCGGGGAACAGGTGGATGAACCGCCGCAGGTAGCGCCGCATTTCGGCCAGCGAATGCCATGGCTGGAACGAGAACATGGTGGACCACATCAGCCAGAAATTGCTGTCAAAGAACGAGGGCTTGAACCAGCTTTCGATGCTTTGATCGCCATGGCTGCGTTCGGAATGCACGATCAACCGGTTGATATCGACGATGTCATGGGCGCTTGGCGTCAGGTCATACCGGCCCTCGGCAGGGGCGCCATCGCGCACGAGGCGGCAATTGGACGATCCCCGCACTATCTTGTTGAAAGCCATGATATCGCCCTTCACCGACAGGTCGGGATCGTCCGCCGAGGGGATGCTGTCCAGCAGATCAAAAGTTCAGGCGAAATGCTCTTCGAACATGCGTCCGCTGCGGGTCAGGTATCCGGCCTCGGCCTCGCCCGATCCGTCCAGCGACCCGCCGGCCTGCCCCAGCTGTTCGTAGATCGTGATATGCTTGCCCTGAACCCCCGCATCGCGGATCAGGAACACCGCAGCGACCAAGCCGGCAATGCCGCCGCCGACGATGTGATGCAGCACCTGTGTTTCGTCCGCTGACATGGCTTGCTCTCGCTTGCCCTCCGGTTTTGTGATGTCACCAGATGCTACCATGGGGCGGGTCGCGCCGTTTTGACCACGATCAATACCGGTCCGGCAGGTGGCGTTACAGGCGTAGCCCCGCCTATTCCACCGGCCGCACGTCAACCGATTGCGTGTTCACCTGCCCGCCAGAGGCGCGCAGATGGCCGATCACCGGGCTGACATCGGCATAGTCGCGCCCATATCCCGCCACGATATGATCCGCCGAGGCCAGCGTCGCATTGGTCGGGTCATATTCGATCCAGCCTTGCGCCGCGCCGCACCACGCCCGCACCCAAGCGTGCATCGCATCGGCCCCGTCCAGGCGCGGCGCGCCCTTGGGTGGCAGGGTGCGCAGATAGCCGCTGACATAGCCCGCCGGAATGCCAAGCGCGCGCAGGCCAAGGATCATGATATGGGTGAAATCCTGACAGACCCCACCGCGCAGGCGGAAAGCGTCCAGCGGGTCGGTTTCCACGGTGGTCGCCTGCGCGTCGAACGTCATTTCCGCGTGCAGCGCCTCGCCCAGCCGGATCACCTGCTGCGCGACCGACCCCTTGGGATCAACCGCCGCGCGTGCGAATGCCTCTATCTCGGAGCTGTCGCGCAGGCGCGGCGAGGGGCCGATGAAGTGCATCGGTGACGCCGGACCCAGATCGCTGCACTGGGCCAGTTCCCGCGCCAGCGCCATCCCGCTGGAAGAGACATCCAGAAAGGCCGGCGGCACGGCCACTTCGACCCGGCAGGTCAGGCCGATCACCATGGCCGAATGGGCTCCGAAATGCGCGACCGAGGTAAAGCGATTGCCAAAAAAATCGGCCATCTCGAACTGTTCGTCAGGGCGCGGGGTGACCTCTAACCGGTGGGCGGTCAGACGTTGCGCGCCCGCGTCGCCGCGCGGCGTCACGCGGATCAGGTGGCGGCTTGGCCCGGCGGGTTGTTGATAACGATGCGCGATTTTCAGATCGATGTCATAGATCATGGGTCACACCAGGTGCGCTGCGGACAACAGGTCGGACAGGTCCCAAACCTCGGCCCGCATCACCTCGAATTCGGCCGGATCGAACCCGTCGGCATGGCTGACGGCAAGCCGGGTTTCCAGTTCCAGCGCCTTGCGGGCCAGATCGCTCAGCACATGGGTGCCCTCGTTACCGGGCAATTCGGCGATATGGGTGCGCGCGCGGCTAAGGTGATAGCGAAGGGCACGCGGGTTGCGGTCATCCAGCCCCAGAATATCAATGACCGAGGCCGCGCTGGCCGAGATCGAGAACCGCCCACGATGCGAGATCACGCTGTCGCCCAGTTCCAGCGCCAGGTCCAGCGCCCCGTAGGGCGCACCCTCGCGCGACAGCGCGGATAGCACCGCACACATATTCGCGGCCCGTTCGATGGAAATGCCAAGCGACAGGAACCGCCACCCCAGCGAGCGATACATATTTTCATGCATCAGTCCGGCAAAACCGCTGACCTGGCGCAGGATCGCGCTGATCACCGCGGGTTTCTCGTCATCGGGCACGGATCGGCCCTGCATCTGGCGGCAGCTGCGGGTCAGATCCTTCAGCGCCACCATCCCGTCGGGCGAAAACCGGTCGCCCACCTTGCCCGCCGATTGCAGCGCGCCCTCCAGCGGCTGTTCAAACAGGGTGGCCATGGTCGCGGCCTCGGGTTTTGCCCCTGCCATCAAGTGCTTGCGCAGATATGCCAGCAAGGGGCTGTCATGGTTGACCCCGTCACGCACCCGCGCGTAATAGGCGCGGAACAGGCGCATGTTCAGATCGGCCCGTTCGATGTAGCGGCCCATCCAGTAAAGGTTGTCCGCCGCACGGCTGGGCAGAACATCGGACAGCGGGTCGGATGCGGCGTGATCGGCAAGCAGACTGGCGCGTTCAACCGGCGTGTCACTGCGGACCCAGACATCGGCCACGCGCCCGCCACGCTGCATGGCGATGGCGGCGGCGTCGCCGCCCGCGCTGACCCGCGCGTAGCCGCCGGGCATGACCTGCCATCCGTCCCGCGTGCGGCCAAGGAATACGCGCAGGCACATGGGGCGCGGAACCAGCGCGCCGTTTTCCCACACCGGCGACGTGGACAGCGTCACGGTTTCCTGCCCCACCAATTCGCGCCCCCGCGTGGCCAGCAATTGCGAAATAGCGGTGTCTTTTTGATCCTCGAAGGCGGTGGGTATCATTACCCCGCCCCCGTCCGACATCAGCGGCACGGTGGAAAAGGTCGACCCGACCATCATCTTGGCGCGGTTGGCGATCACATGGGCCTGTTCGGCGGGCTGGCCACACCACCATGTTGCGATATTGGGCAGGGTCAGTTCCTCGCCGCGAAGGGCCTGCGCGATCTTGGGCAGGAATGCCATCAGCGCGCGGGTTTCCAGCACCCCTGCCCCCAGCGCATTGACCACATTCAAGGTGCCGCCGCGCACGGCCTCCAGCATCCCCGGCGTACCCAGTTGTGAGGCCCCGTCCAGTTCCAGCGGATCGCAGCGCGTGCTGTTCAGCCGCCGCCACAGCAGCGACAGCGGTCTCGGCCCTGCCACGGTGCGCACCATCGCGGCCCCGTTCTGGATTATCAGGCCTTCGCCTTCGACCAGCAGCAGGCCAAGATAGCGGGCCAAGTAGGCATGCTCGAAATACCCCTCGTTCATCGCGCCGGGGGACAAAACCGCGATCTGCCCGCCATTCGGCCCGCGCATATCCTTCAATGATTGCTGGAAATCCTGATAAAACCCGGCCAGCCGGTGGATATTGGCCTGCGCGAAATAGCGCGGGAAAACGCGGCTCATCGCGACGCGGTTTTCAATTGCGAAACCGGCACCGGCGGGGGTTTCGATCAGGTCGCTGATCACCCACCAACGCCCATCCGGCCCGCGCCCGATGTCGAAGGCAAGGAAATTCAGGTAGTTGCCGCTTGCCGGCCTGACCCCCATCAGCGGGCGCAGCCACGCGGGGTTCTGCGTCAGCAAGCTGGCTGGCAGATGCCCCGAGGCCACCAGCCGGTTTTCGCCGTAGATATCGCGCACCACGTCCTCCAGCAGATCGGCGCGCTGGATCAGCCCTGCTGAAATCTTGCTCCAGTCCGCATCGTCCAGAAGGACGGGCATGTGGCTCAGCGGCCAGTCGCGTTCGGACGAAACGCTTTCGTCATATTGCCGGAACAGAACGCCCGCATTGCGCAGGTATTCATCGCCCCGCGCGAACCGGCGGGTCAACTGCTCGGCATCAAACCCCGCCAGATGGTTGATGAAATCGGCCCAGACCGGGCGGATGCTGCCATCGGGGTGCAGCAATTCATCCCGCCCACCAACGCGGCTGCGATAGGTTGCAAGAAACCCGTCAAGGTCTATGGGCGCGGCGCGATCTTCCATTGGACCATGTTAAAGACCCGATCTGCGCCGCAAATCAAGCGTCATCGGGAATTCGGGATGCGGCAATTCGGGCGCGGGTTCATAGGCATCCGTGCTGTGGCCGTGGGCCTCGAACCGCGACAGACGGCGGGCTTCGGCCTCGTTTCCGTTCACGGGGAAGGTATCGAAGCTGCGCCCGCCGGGGTGGGCAACGTGGTAGCGGCACCCGCCCAGGGCGCGCCCTGTCCAAGTGTCGTATATGTCGAAGGTCAGCGGCGCATCGACCTTCAGCACCGGGTGCAGCGATATCGGCGGCTGCCACGCCTTGTAGCGCACCGCCCCCACCCGTTCGCCGGACCCGCGCGTGCGCGTCAGCGGCACCATGCGGCGGTTGGCCGTAACGCGGTAGCGATCGGGGTTGGGGCCGGTCAGCCGCACCTGCAACCATTCCACGGAACTGTCGGTATAGCGCACCGTACCGCCGATCGCACCGGTTTCACCCATGACGTGCCACGGCTCCAACGCCTGGCGCAGTTCCAGCGTCATGCCCTCGTATGTGACCTCTCCGCAGAAAGGAAAGCGGAATTCGGCCTGCGCCTTGAACCAGTTCGGATCCAGCGGCAGGTCGTGCTGGGACAGATCGTCCAGCACATCCAGAAAATCTTCCCATATGAAGGCGGGAAGCATGAAACGGTCGTGCAGCGCCGTGCCCCATCGGGTCAGTTGCCCCGAAACGGGCGCTTCCCAGCAGCGCAGGATGATGGCGCGCAATAGCACCTGTTGCGCAAGGCTCATCCGCGGGTTGGGGGGCATTTCAAAGCCGCGAAATTCGACAAGGCCCAGCCGGCCGGTCGGCCCGTCGGGGGAAAACAGCTTGTCGATGCAGATTTCCGCGCGGTGGGTGTTTCCAGTGACATCGATCAGCGAATTGCGCAGCAGGCGGTCGGTCAGCCATGGCGGCGGCACCTCGCCCTGTTCGGGGGGCCAGATCTGGTCCAGCGCGATTTCCAATTCATAAAGGCTGTCGTGGCGCGCCTCGTCAATGCGCGGGGCTTGGCTGGTCGGGCCAACGAACAGGCCCGAGAACAGGTAGGACAGGCTGGGATGGCGCTGCCAGAACAGGATCAGGCTTTTCAGCAGGTCGGGCCGGCGCAGGAAGGGGCTGTCCAGCGGGGTGGCCCCGCCAACGACCACGTGATTGCCGCCACCGGTGCCGGTGTGGCACCCGTCGATCATGAATTTATCCGCGCCAAGGCGGCACTGGCGGGCCTGTTCGTAAACGGTTTCGGTGGTGTTCACGCAGTCACGCCAGCTGGCGGCGGGGTGGATGTTCACCTTGATCACACCGGGGTCGGGGGCGACGCGGATCACCTCGATCCGCGGATCGGATGGCGGCGCGTAGCCTTCAATCAGCACGCGGCAGCGGGTGGATTTGGCGGCCCGCTCGGTGGCGGCGATCAGCTCCGGACAATCCTCCAGCGTCTCGACCGGGGGCAGGAAGACGCAAAGCCGACCATCGCGCAGCTCGACCGAGATGGCGGTGCGAACGCGCCCCGCAAGATCGCCCATGGCCTTGTCGGCCAGTGTCTGTTCGACACGGTCCTGCCCGGCGGGGGCGGATGTGCGGCTGGTGATGGCCTGCTGCGGTTCAGGCGGGGGGGCTGTCGGGCAGCGGTTCGCGCGGGATGGTCGGGTCTTGCGGGTTGATGAACGGGTAATCGCTTTGCGGGATATGCGGCAGCGTGCCCAGCGGAAGGCGATAGCCCACGGGGCTGTCACCCGCGACCAGAAACACCTTGCCGCGTCGCAGGTTCCAGACCTCGGACATCCAGCGGCTTTCGGCGCGTGCCTGCCAGCGCTGCACCGGCAGGACATATCCCGCCGGCGTGGTCAGCCCGCGTTCGAACACGCGGGCGATGCGGGCGCGTTCCTCGGGGTCTTTCAGCCTGGAGTTTTCAGGCGTCACGTTTTTGGGCAGGTTTCCTTCGCGGATGATCCATTCGGCGGGGCCTTCGAAGGCGGGCAGCACGTTTTCGGACGGCACCGAAAGCGTGGCCGCGATGGCAGAGAGCAGCGCCTGCGCGTCTTCGGGGCCGACATCCTCGTTCGTGTCCTCATGCGCGAACAGGTCGGGATTGTGCCAGATCGGCTTGCCGTCCTTGCGCCAGTATAGCGAGAAGGTCCAGCGCGGCAGGGTCTCCCCTAGATACCACTTGCCCTGCCCGTAATGCAGCAGCCCGCCCTTGGCGAAACTTTGGTCCAGCCGGCGGATCAGCTTGTCGGCCAGTGCGCGTTTGGCGGGGCCGACGGCATCGGTGTTCCATTCTTCGCTTTCGAAATCGTCGATCGAGACAAACGTGGGCTCGCCGCCCATGGTCAGGCGCACATCGCCCGCCGTCAGCCGGGTGTCGATCTTGTCGCCCAGCGCGTTCAGCCGGTCCCAGTCGGCATCGGAAAACGGTTTGGTGATGCGCGGGTGTTCGGCGGTGCGGCGCACCTGCATGTCAAAGGCGAATTCCACATCGGCCGCCGAGGCAACGCCGGAAATCGGCGCGGCATTGCTGTAATGCGGGGTTGCGGCCAGCGGGATATGGCTTTCCCCTGCAAACAGCCCCGATGTCGGGTCAGACCGACCCAGCCCGCGCCGGGCAGGTATACCTCGACCCAGGCGTGCAGGTCGGTGAAATCCACATCGGTCCCCGAAGGGCCGTCCAGCGCCTTGAGGTCCGGTTTCAACTGAATCAGGTAGCCCGACACGAACCGCGCGGCCAGACCAAGGTTGCGCAGGATCTGCACCAAAAGCCACGCGCTGTCACGGCACGACCCCGCAGCGCGGCCAAGCGTTTCCTCGGCGGTTTGCACACCCGGCTCCATTCGGATTTCATAACTGATGTCGGCGGACAGGCGGCTGTTCAGCGCCACCAGAAAATCCACCGTGACCATCGGATCGCGCGGGATCGAGGCAAGGTAATTTGTCAGCAGCGGACCAACCGGATCGGCACGCAGATAGATGGTTAGGTCATCCGCAATCTCGGGCCCATATTCGAAGGGGAATTTCTTGGCCGTATCCTCGACGAAGAAATCGAACGGGTTGTAGACGGACATATCCGCGACCAGGTCCACCTCGATCTTGAATTCGCGGACGGGTTCGGGAAACACGAAGCGCGCCAGCCAGTTGCCATAGGGGTCTTGCTGGTGGTTCACGAAATGCCCCGCCGGCGACACCTTGAGCGAATGCGAAATCACTCTTGTGCGTGAATGCGGCGCGGGGCGCAGGCGGATCACCTGCGGGCCGAGCGTGACCGGGCGATCGTATTTGTAATGGGTAAGGTGATAGACGCTTGCGGTGATCGATATTGGGGTCTCCTGACCGGTCCATGTTGGCCGCCCGCCAGCAAAGCACAATGATATTCGCCGCCTCCTGCCCGTAATTCGGGCATATCGCCAAAAAAAACAGGCCCGGCGCAAACAGCGTCGGGCCTGCCATGTTTTTCGTAGCCGCGCCGCGGATAAGCGGCGCGGGTCTGTGCCGATCAGAGCAGGAAGTCGGTGACAACCATATCGACAAGACCGGTCAATTCGATCTCGAAGTCGGCCATGCCGTCGCCGTCACGATCCGCCATGACGATGGTGTTGCCGTCGATCTGCTCGTAGCGCAGCTCGCCCGCAGTGTTCGAGAAGGCCGCGTCAGCGATGAAGTTGAAGTCCTGCACCAAGCCAACAGTCACATCCGCATCGATCCGGCTGATCTCGATCCGGTCCTCACCCGAGGTGAAGTCAGTGATGATGTCACGGTTGCCCGCGCCCACACCCGTATCGGTCGCACCGAAGTAGATGAAGCGGTCCATCTGACCCGCGACAGAACCGCCGGTCATCACGTCGGCGCCGTTGTTGCCATAGATCGCATCGACACCGCGACCACCGTTCAGAACGTCATTGCCCATCCGGCCAAAGACCCGGTCAGAGCTGTTCCCACCGTTGAAGTTGTTGTCCTCATTGTCGCCCAGCAAACGGTCGGTGTAGCGGCTACCCTCGATCATTTCGATCGAGTCATAGGTGTCACCCGCTGCATCGCCGGTCCAGGTCAGGGCACCTGCAAGGTCGATCTGAACGCCTGCGGATGCGCTGTCATAGCTGGCCGTATCGGTGCCAAGGCCACCCATCAGGATGTCGGCACCTGCACCGCCATCCAGAACGTCGTTGCCAACGCCACCTTCAAGCTGGTCGTCGCCTTCGCCGCCATACAGCGTATCGTTGCCGTCGGTGCCAAGGATGGTGTCGTTGCCTTCCAGGCCGTAGATCACGTTGTCCAGTTCGTCACCGAACAGGAAGTCGTCACCGCTGGTGCCGATGGTGTTGTCCGCGACGGTGCGGTTGGTGAACAAGAAGTCCTCGCTCGCCAGCTCTTCGGTCACACCTTCCAGCGTGGCCAGCTCGTTGCCGCGCAGCGACAGCACAAGGTTGCCTGCATCCACGACCTGTTCGATCATGTAATCCCAGTTGAATTCGTTCAGGCCCATGTCGAACAGACCGATCACGTCTTCACCTGCCACGAAATCGCTGATCGTGCTGGCAGCAATATCAACCCAGTTATCAGTGATGCCATAGGCCATGACAAAGAAGTCGCTGTCCGCCCCGCCGGTAAAGGCGTTACCGCCCTGTCCTGCAAGATAGTCATCCGCCACACCGCCGGTCACGGCCTCGCCGACACCTGCGATGTTGATTTCCTCGTAATCCATCAGCAATTCGGTGCTGTAGAGGGTCGCCGGCTTGATGTCGCCCTTGACGTAGAAGGCCACATCGAAGTTTTCGGTCATGTTCACACCGTTGACCGAAACACCGCCCGTGTCGTTCTGGAAACCGGCACTGATCGACAGCGGCGAAATCGGGTTTTCCCAATCCAGCAGGTTCAGAACGGTGGTGGTATCCTCGCCCACTTCATAGCGCACTTCGGAACTGGTGGTGGGCGGCTCGTTCGCGGGATCGGCCGGGATCACCACACTGGGCAGGTCTTGCCCGTATTTGTCAGTCTGCAAACGCCAGCGCGGACCGGACACATATTCGCCGTTCTCGTCCAGATCGGCCATGAAGGGCTCACGGTCCATCGTGGTGTACCAAGCATTGGTAAAGCCCAGTTCCAAATCCTCGGACATGGCACCGATCTGGTCCAGAAGCGAACCCTCGGCAGCTTCGGCCAGTGCCGGATCGCGCAGCACGGTGCCCGCCGGATAGAAGGTGCCGTCACCAGCATAGGCATCGTTAACCGACAGCCAGCGGCCATCCTCGTCCACCGTGTATTCCGGCAGCTGACCGATCGCGGATTCGTTTTCGAAATCCTCGGGGCGGATCTGGTCGTTGGGGTTGTTGGTGATGGTGTGGTTGGTCACCAGTTCCGCCTGCGTCACGCGATACAGCGGGATCAGGCCGGTTTCGGTGTCTTCCTCGCTCCATTCCGTGGGCAGGGGCAGTTCCACCTCGATCCGCACGTCATTGGGGCGCTTCACCATGTTGCCCCAGCGATACAGCAGCTTGCCGTCGTCTTTTACGGTCACCGAATAGTCGGTGCTGACAGCAATGGATTCGGCAATCGTGCTTTCGTTGGGCGCCAGAACATCCTTGATGTCCACCACGCCGTCACCGTTCAGATCGCCGATGGTGGGCAGAACGTCGGCCACGTACTGGCCATCCCATTCGCCACCGATCAGCATCAGGTTGTCATCCAGCTGGTAAATCGCATCGGGGTCTTCGGGGAACGCCTGGTCGGACAGAACCTGCTGCATTACGCCATAATGTTCGGTCGATGCCTTGACCGAGTTGCCGCCAAGGCCGGCGGACCATGTGCCCAGCAGCGCGGGCGTCTGGAAGGTGTCGGTCCGCGCATTGGAAACAACCAAACCTATATGCTCGCCGCCCTCGCCGCTCAGATCACCAACCCACCCTTCCAAGTATTCGGGGTTGTCGTAAAAATCTTTCTCTTCCGCGCCGAAGAAGTCGGTCACAAGGAAGCCGAATTCGCTGTTGACGGGATACAGGTCAACGCCGTCGCGGGTCGTTTCCGGAGTTGCGGTAAAATCGACCACGGCAAGCTCGCCAGGCAGCACATCGCCTTGGGTCAGACCATCGAAGGTGCCTGTGATGTCATCCGTGCTGAAAACATGCGAGACTTGGTAAACAGGGTCTGCATTGAGTGGAGCGTCGGCTGGGTTGATCTCTGTTGTGACGGCCATGTGGCACCTCCTAAGTTTCTGTATTTAAATATTATCTCCCAAAAACTCCATGCGTGAGAGACACGAAGAGGGGGAGTAAACGCGGCATACAACTTTGCCACATCGTTAACGATACCGATTAAATATCATCGATTCGGATGTAAGCGCGTTGACCTAAGTCAAGAAAACCCCGCGTGATTTGATTAATGGGTGCGGCAGGAAAACGGCCTTGATTTCAGCCCGGCCCAAGGCGAAAAACACCGCCCCGCCTTTCATCGCGCCGATGGCCAAACCGTTTGCGGCCCAGCCCTTCACAGGCATCGCAACAGTTTGCCAGACAGGTCCATCGCCGCGATTGTTGCAGAAGTGGTCGGTTCTTTCGTGACCCGCGCGGGATTCGCGCCTTAAAACCAGCCAAGCGGCGCGCAGCGCCGCATCGCGGTGTCCACCATTGTGGTGCGACGCAATGAAAGTTTCGAAGACATGAAAAGATTTGGCCTTGATGGGACCGACATCCGCATCCTCAGCGCGGTTCAAAAACACGGACAACTGAGCAAGACCAAGCTGGCCGAACGGGTCAATCTTTCACCGACGCCCTGTTGGGCCCGACTGGACAGGTTGAAGGCCGCAGGGTTCATCCGCGGGTATCGCGCCGAAATCGCGCTGGATCAGGTCGGTGATTTCACAAAAGTCGTCGTGACCCCCGCGCTGACCCATCAACGCAAACCGGATTTCGACCGGTTCGAGGCCTTCATCATGGGCTTGGACGAAATCACCTGCGGTATCGCCACGGGTGGCGGCATGGATTATGTGATGGAAACCGTCACCCCCAACTTGGCCGCATTCCAAAGCCTGATGGACACGCTGCTGGCGGCCGAGTTGGGGATCGAACGCTACGTGACATATATCGCGACTCGGCGCGTCAAATCGGGTCAGCCCAACCTTGCGAAACTGGCGGCCAGGCAGGCAAAATGACCCGCTGCGTCCGAACGGTCCGCCTTGCGCCAGAAAAACGGTCTGTTCAGTCTGACAAACCCATGTTTTTTGTTCCGATTTCATGCCGGGACTGCGCCTAAATAAGCGCCAGTTACAGAACTCCTCGGCCGGGTTGGCCGCTGGTTGACAAGGGCGAAAAACATGATGCAATCAGACGACTTCGGGTTCGGCACCCAGATCCGCAAATCCCCCTTTTCCGACGCCACCTCCCGCTGGGGCGCGCAGGGGTTTTCCGTTTATAATCATATGTATATTCCGCGCGACTTCGGCGACCCCGAACAGAACTTCTGGAACCTTGTGCACGACGCGATCCTGTGTAACGTGGCGGTCGAACGCCAGGTCGAAATCACCGGGCCGGATGCCGCGAAATTCACCCAGATGCTGACCCCGCGCGACCTGTCCAAGATGGCCGTCGGACAGTGTAAATACGTTCTGATCACCAATGCCGATGGCGGCATCCTGAACGATCCGATCCTGCTGCGTCTGGCGGAAAATCATTTCTGGATTTCACTGGCCGACAGCGATGTTTTGCTGTGGGCGCAGGGCGTCGCGGTCAACTTGGGGCTGGATGTCACGATCCGGGAACCGGACGTGTCTCCGCTGCAATTGCAGGGCCCCAAATCGGGCGAGATCATGCAGGCGCTGTTTGGCGAAAGCATCATGGACCTGCGCTATTACAGGCTGCGCGAGGTCGAACTTGACGGCATTCCGCTCATCGTGTCCCGCACCGGCTGGTCCAGCGAACTGGGGTACGAGCTGTACCTGCGCGACAGCACGCATGGCGATGCGCTGTGGGAACGGATCATGGCCGCGGGCATGCCCTTTGGCCTGAAGCCGGGGCACACGTCCTCCATTCGCCGGATCAAGGGCGGGATGCTATCCTATCATGCCGATGCGGACATCAACACAAACCCTTACGAGCTTGGGTTTGACCGGCTCGTGAACCTTGACATGGAGGCCGATTTCATCGGCAAGGCCGCCCTGCGCCGCATCCACGAACAAGGTGTCAGCCGCACCTAGGTCGGGCTGATCATCGATTGCGCCCCGCTGAAAGCGGTCGAACACCATGTTCTGGACCAGAAACAAGGATGGCGCGGCCATCGGCAAGGTCACGTCGGCCATCTATTCGCCCAGGCTGGAACAGAACATCGCCCTGGCCATGGTACAGGCGGATCACGCCCATATCGGCTCCGAGGTCGAGGTCGTGACCAATTCCGGCCCGACCCGCGCCACCCTGGTCGAACGTCCGTTCTACGACCCCAAGAAAAAGATCGCCGCCGCCTGAGCGCACCAACGAAAAAAGGCAGCGCCGCCCCCTGGTCGGGGCGGCCTGCCGTGCAATATTTCACAGCCTGCAAAGAAAGACCCGGCCCGATGCAACACAACGATATCCTGCTGCGCGATCTGGATGATGACGACATCTTGCGCCTGCCCCTGAACGACGCCGCCCGGCGCAATGCCCTGTCCGAAGCGATGCTGACAGAGCTGGGCAAAGCCTTTGCCGATGCGGGGACAAACCCATCCGTGCGGGAGATCATTCTGGCCGCGAACGGGCCGGCCTTTTGCGCGGGCCGGGCCGAATGGCGGCAAAGCCTATTTCGCCAAGGTTCTGGGCCAGTGTTCCGGCGTCATGCAAGCGATCGTGAATTACCCGAAACCCGTCATCGCCGAGGTCACTGGCATCGCAACCGCCGCAGGTTGCCAACTGGTGGCCAGTTGCGATCTGGCGATTGCGGCGCAGACCGCGCAGTTCAGCACGCCGGGGGTTCATATCGGTCTGTTCTGCTCGACCCCGATGGTGGCCCTTTCGCGCAACGTGTCGGGCAAACATGCGATGGAAATGCTGCTGGCGGGCGACATGACTTTTGCGGATCGTGCTGCTGAAATCGGGCTGGTGAACCGGTCCGTCCCTGCCGAGGCATTGCAAGGCGCGACCATGGAAATGGCCCGCAAGATAGCGTCCAAATCCAGCATGACGCTGGCGAGACGGGCAAACGCGCGTATTATGCGCAACGTGAAATGCCCCTTGCGCAGGCCTATGCTTACGCCTCTGGTGTGATGGTCGAAAACATGCTTGCCCGCGATGCCAAGGAAGGGACCAGGGCCTTCATCGAAAAACGCGCGCCCCAATGGCAGGATGCCTGAACCGATGCACATGAGCCCCTATAACACCGGGCTGGACCGCAACCCCGCGAATTACCAGCCGCTGACCCCGCTGACTTTCCTGGAACGCGCCGCCAGCGTATTTCCCGACCACACGGCAATCGTTCACGGCGCGCTCAGGCGCAGCTACGCCGCGTTCTACGACCGGTCGCGTCGGCTGGCCTCGGCGTTGGCCGGCAGCGGCATCGGGCGCGGCGATACGGTTTCGACCCTGCTGGCGAACACCCCCGCCATGCTGGAATGCCACTATGGCGTGCCGATGTGCGGCGGGTTCTGCATTCGATCAACACCCGGCTGGATGCGGCCATCATCGCGTTCCAGCTGGACCACGCCATGTCGAAGATCGTGATCGTCGATCGGGAGTTCATGCCCCTGATGCAAGAGGCCTTGGCCCTTGCCAGTGTGCCCCCCTTTTGATCCAGTATGACGATCCCGAATTCACCGCCCCCACGCCCCCCCCGTCGAGGCCACCGATTACGAGGCATTCCTGGCCGAAGGCGATCCGGGTTTCGCATGGCTGATGCCCGAGGACGAGTGGGACGCGATTTCGATCAACTACACCTCTGGCACGACGGGCGACCCCAAGGGCGTGGTGGCGCATCACCGTGGCGCTTACCTGCTGGCGCAGGGCAACACGCTGACCTCTTCCATGCAGAAACACGCGGTCTACCTGTGGACCTTGCCGATGTTCCATTGCAACGGCTGGTGTTTCCCCTGGACGATGTCCGCGATCATCGGCACCCATGTCTGCCTGCGCCAAGTGCGGGCCGAACCGATCTGGAATGCCCTTGCGGACGAAGGCGTGACCCATCTGTGCGGCGCGCCCATCGTGATGTCGTTGATGATCTCGGCGCCGGATGCGGTCAAACGCAATCTGGACCGCAACGTGCAATTCTTTACCGCCGCCGCCCCGCCGCCCGAAAAGCTGTTGGCGGATATGAAAACCGCGGGGTTCGACGTGCCCCACCTATACGGGCTGACTGAAACCTATGGCCCCGCCGTCGTGAATGACTGGCATGACAGCTGGTCCGACCTGCCCGCGGCCCGGCAGGCGACGCTGAAATTCCGGCAGGGCGTGCGCTATCTGCCGCTGGAACAGTTGGATGTCATGGACCCCGAAACCATGACCCCGGTGCCGCGCGACTGCACGACCATGGGCAAGGTGATGTTTCGCGGCAACGTCGTGATGAAGGGCTATTTCCGCAACCTCAAGGCAACGCAAGAGGCATTTGCCGGGGGCTGGTTCCATTCCGGCGATCTGGGTGTCATGCATCCCGATGGCTATATCCAGCTGAAAGACAGGTCGAAGGACGTCATCATTTCAGGCGGGGAAAACATATCTTCGATCGAGGTCGAGGAAGCCCTTTACCGGCATCCGGCCGTCGCCGTGGCCGCCATCGTTGCCATGCCGCATGAAAAATGGGGCGAAACGCCCTGTGCCTTTATCGAACTGGCCGAGGACCAGCAGGCGGATGCGGCCATGCTTCAAACATGGTGCCGCGATCATCTTGCGCCCTACAAGGTGCCGGGCAGGTTTGTTTTCACGGCCATTCCGCGCACATCCACCGGCAAGATCCAGAAGTTCGTGCTGCGTGAGCAAGCGCAAGACATCGCGCGCGGCGTCGCTGCGGCATTGCGGACCGACGCATGATACCGCTGACCGGCCGCAATGGCCGGTCAGATATGCCAGCCGGTCAGAACCGAGGCCGGGTAGCGACATGATTGCGCAAATTTTGCGCAGCGAAGCCAAGCGGATTGATAACTGGCAAAAAAGGCCTGCCCGCCAAGGCCGCGGCCCCAAGCCCCCCTTCAAACGCTTTGCGCCAAGCTATCAAGGCCGATCGTGGCCACGGGGTTCAGGCATGTCCGAAGCGCCCCGAACATGCCGGATCCGTGCAGGTCGTAATTCTTCGATGCCGGGTCGTTCACGGCTCTGACCGGATTTGATCCTCGGGGCAGTTTGCCCGTGAAAGGCGGCCTTCGGGCAAACCGGGGCCTCTCGTTCTCACCCTAACAATGATCCGGTCCGTTTGGCGGACCCGCGTTATTTCATGGAGTTACAGCATATGCTGCGCGAATCCGAGGTTCTGGCACTGCTCATGCGCCGCAAGGCGAACCATTCTCTGGCCCAAGCGCTTTATACCGACCCCGGGGTGTTCGACGTGGACATGAACCAGATCTGGTATAAAAGCTGGCTGTTCGCCATTCCCGCCTGCGAGATCCCGAAATCCAGCGATTATGTCGTCTACGAGGTCGGCGCCTACTCGGTCATCCTGGTGCGCGGCAACGATGGTGAAATCCGCGCCTTCCACAACTCCTGCCGGCACCGCGGTTCGGTTCTGTGCAAATCAAAAAATGGCCGCAACCCCAAGATCGTGTGCCCCTACCACCAGTGGACCTACGAACTGGACGGCGGCCTGATCTGGGCGCGCGAAATGGGCCCCGATTTCGACGCCAAGGCGAACGGGCTGAAAGTGGTTCACTGCCGCACCTTTTCCGGCCTTGTCTACATCTGCCTGGCCGACGAGGCCCCCGAATTCGAAGATTTCGCCGCCGAGGCGCAGCGTTACCTGGCACGGCATGATCTGGAAAACTCCAAGGTCGCATTCGAAAGCACCATCGTCGAGAACGGCAACTGGAAACTGGTCTGGGACAACAACCGCGAATGCTGTCACTGCGCGGGCAACCATCCGTCGCTGTGCCTGACCTTCCCCGAGGATCCCAGCTATATCGGAAATTCGGGCGATGACTCCCTTGCCTCTGTGCTGGATCAGCACGTCGCGCGCTGCGAAGCGGTTGGCGCGCCCTCGGCCTATCACATGAGCGAGCAGGGCCACTGGCGCTTTGTCCGCACGCCGCTGGTCGGCACCTCGGAAAGCTATACGCTGGATGGTAAGGCTGCGGTCACCAAGCCGAACTCCTCCATCCCGTTCAAGGATGCCGGATCACTGCTGAAGATGCTGTATCCGGCCAGCTGGAACCACTTCCTGTCGGATCATTCCATCGTTTTCCGCATCACCCCGATCAGCCCCACCGAAACCGAGGTTTCGACCAAGTGGCTGGTCCACAAGGATGCCGAGGAAGGCGTGGATTACGATCTGAAACGCTTGACCGAGGTGTGGATCGCAACCAATGCCGAGGACAAGGAAGTGGTTGAAAACAACCAGCGCGGCATCATGTCCCCCGCCTATGAACCCGGCCCGCTGTCGGAAAAACACGAAGGCGGCGTGATCCAGTTCGGCGACTGGTATGCGCGCACGCTGACGCAGGCAATCACCGGCCAACGTCTGGTGGCGGCGGAATGACCGTGCAACCGTTCACCCCGCTCAACGCTGATCAGGACGGGCATATCTGGGACGATTCCGAACAGTTGCTGTGCTGCGCGGTCGTGCCCGAAGCCCCAAATGTCGCCACCTTCAGCTTTGTTGCGCCCAGCGGCGCGATGTTCCGCTACGAACCGGGGCAGTTTCTGACGCTGGAATTGCCGGTGCCGGGCGGCACGCTGTGGCGCACCTACACGATCTCCTCCTCGCCGTCACGGCCGCTGAATATTTCGGTGACGGTCAAGGCGCAGCCGGACAGCATGGGCACGCGCTGGATGCTGGACCACCTGAAGCCGGGGATGAAAATCAAGGCGTCGGGCCCGGCGGGCATGTTTACCCTGCCTACCAAGCGAAGCCGCAAATACCTGTTCATTTCGGCCCGGTCCGGGGTCACGCCTACCCTGTCGATGACCACCTACCTGTTCGACCGGGGCACCGATATCGACGCGGTCGTGGTCAATCGCGCCCGCCGCCCGAACGAGATCATCGGCCGCCAGAACCTTGAACACATGGCGTCGCGCGTGCCGTCGATCAAGCTGCATTTCATCGTGGAAGAGGACGACCCCTACCGCGTCTGGACCGGCCTGCGCGGACAGTTGAACCAGATCATGATCGGCCTGATCGCCAATGACTACCTGGAGCGCGAGGTCTATTGCTGCGGGCCTGAACCCTTCATGAACGCGGTGCGCGAGATGCTGATCGCGCTTGGCTATGACATGGACAACTACCACTAGGAAAGTTTCCAGGCCCCTGCCGAAACAGCCGAGGAAGTGCCAATTTCGGATGACGTCATCCTTGACGATCTGAAATCGGCCAAGCTGGTCTTTGCCGCTTCGGACAAGACCGTGGATTGCACCGAAACCGATACCGTGCTGAACGTGGCCAAGTCCAACGGGATCGTGATCCCGTCGGGCTGCACCTTCGGCGTCTGCGGCACCTGCAAGGTCAAGAAAAAGTCCGGCCAGGTCCACATGATCCACAACGGTGGCATCTCGGACGAGGATATCGAGGACGGTTATATCTTGGCCTGCTGTTCGAACCCCGTGGGCACGGTCGAGGTAGATATCTAGCCACCACCGGAAATGCCTTCGCGCGGAACGCAATGTTCCGTGCGAAAGCGACCGGCCCGATCATGCTTGACGACCAGTGTTTTCAGGGCGTACGCGATGCGCCGTCTGCCTTGTCCTTGCCACGCGGCGCGATCAGCGACTGCACCGTGTAGACAAGCACCGCGATGCCGACGGCACCGCCCGCGGCAACCCCAAGCAGCACGATCACATCCACCGGCCCACCGATGTTGCGCAAGTGCGAATGGGTCATCAGCAGCACGAACCAGACCGCCGCAAAAGCCCCCACGGGCATGGAAAGCTGCGCCAGCAGGAACTTGCGCCAACTGATGTTGCGGTCACGGATCAGAACATAGAAATAGGCCAGCGTGACCAGCCCTGCGGCGATCACCATGCCCCAGAACAGGCCACGGCCAAAGATTTCCTCGAATACGGCGATCAGGGTGCCGAATGTCAGGTCTTTCATATCTTGCTCTCCTGTTCAGGCGCGGCCGCGCAGCATGGCGTTATAGGTGGCTTTCAGGGCGACTTCTTTCATCAGCCAGCTGATCCACAATTCTTCCAGCGGGGCGATGATGCCAGGGAAGGACGGGGTCAGATCGTTGTTGTAATCGAATTCGACCAGCATGGCGCGCCCCACCCGCGTGATCAGCGGGCAAGAGGTATAGCCGTTGTAGATTTGGGTTGGCTGCGTTCCGGCGATGCTGGCGACGATGCCATCCTCGACCACGGGCACCTGCCACTTGACGCTGGCCGCGGTCTTGCCCTTGGGCACACCCGCCACGTCGCCCAGTGCCCAGATCCGGTCATAGCGCAGATGGCGCAGGGTGGCCTTGTCACATTCGACCCAGCCCTGATCGGTCCATTTGTCGGCCCAGCTTAGACCGGACTGGCGGACCACCTCGGGCGCGCGCTGCGGCGGGATGACGTGGATATAGTCATAGGCGCGTTCGACCTTGCCGTCCGGCGTGTCAAAGGTGGCAAGGCGCTTGCCCGGCTCGATCGCGGACAGCACATGAGAATAGGCAGGGGCGATGCCCCGGTCACCGAACAGCATCCGCACCTTTTCCGACACGATGGGCACGCCGAACAGGCTGTCATTATTGGCCATATAGGCGATGTCCAGCTTGCCGCGCGTGCCGTTGTTGCGGGCGATATCCTCGATCAGGAAGGTGTGTTTCAGCGGCGCACCGGCGCATTTCATCTCGGTCGCGGGGCGGGTGAACAGGCCAACGCCGCCGGTTTCGGTAAAAGCCTGCGCGGCCTTCCACGTATTCGCCGCGTATTGCGGCCCGGCATACAGCGCGCCGATCCCGTTCGTGCCGACCAGGTCGAGCGAGAACCCCTCGATCGCGTCATGGTCCAGCACAAGGCCGGGCGCGACGACGAGAAAGTCATAGTCCAACACCTGCCCGCCCGTGGTTGCGACGGTCTGCGCCTCGGGGTCGATGGCGGCGGCGGCCTCGGCGATCAGGGTGACATCGCGGGGCAGCCAGTCGGTGGTTTTGGATACCACATAGTCCTGCGGTTTCAGCCCTGCGGCCACCAGCGACAGCCCGGGCTGATAAAGATGGTTCTTGCTTGGGTCCAGCAGGGTGATCTGCGCCCCGTCCAGCCGCCGCACCAGCCGGTTGGCCAGCGCGGTGCCGCCGGCCCCCGCGCCGATGATGACGATACGGGCCTTGGTGGGGATCGGGGCTTGCGCCGCCCGCCCTGCCCCGCCAGCGGCAAGGGTGGCCCCCGCCGCGGCAAGGGTCAGGAACTGCCGACGTGTTGCGGTCATTCCGGTTTTGGGTTTCATGTCGGGTGTGCTTTCGGGGTCGCGGCCAAACGGCTTGACCAGTGTCAGGGCCGTGGGCTGCGCATTGGGTCGGCCAAATCGCATTCATCTATCGGGGTAAAGCGGCGGCCCGTGCGCCACATCCGCGGCGCACAGGCTTGTCAGGCTGGGATCAGTAGCTCGCGATGCGCGCATTGGGCGCAATCATCGCACCGGCCATGGCGGGGGGCTTGGCGACGGTGACGCCATCCATCAGCACGCTGGCATCCGCACCCTTGGCGGGCAGGTACAGCGCGCAAACCTCGACCTTGGCGCCGGGCAGGCCCATGATCTTGGTCATCAGCCCCTGCGGGTTCATCCCCATGGGCGGCTGCGGCGCGGTGGCGGTTTCGGGTGCGTCTTTCAACGCAAGATCGCCCGCGGGACCACACAGCAGGACATGCGGCGCGGCGCCCTGTTGCGCGGCCTGCATGGCCAGCACCATCGCCATCATCTGGGTCTGCGCCTCGGGGGCGGTCAGGATGGTGACAAGCGTGTCGGGCGCATCCTGCGCCATCACGGGGGCGGCAAGGCCAAGGGCGGTCAGCGCGGCCAAGGCAAGTTTCTTCATCGTTAAATTCTTTCGGGTCAGGGTAGGTTCGGCAGTCAGGATGAAAGAGCCGGGGCGCGCGTGACGAAACACGCTCTCCGGCGAATGGGGGGGGAAGGAAGGGACGCCATCCTCCCCCGATGTCTGTGCGGGCCTTGGCCGGCTTAGTGATGATGCTCGCCGACCGGGCAGTCGCCCTCTTCGGCGAAACAGGCATCGCTGCGCAATTCCAGCCACATGGCGTTCAGCACCGCGAAAAGCGCGGCCAGCGGCAGGCCAAGGAACCAGGCAAAATACCACATATCGTTTCTCCTTTCGGTATCGGTCAGTAGACGGAGTCGGGATTGCCGGTGACATCGGCCTCGGTGACCTTGCCCCACAGCACTTTGTAGACCCACGACGTGTAGGCGATGATCAGCGGCATGAAGATCGCGGTCACGACCAGCATGATGAACAGCGTCTGATGCGAACTGGACGCATCCCATACGCTGAGCGAGCTGTTCGGGTCCACGGTCGAGGGCAGGATGAACGGGAACATGGTCAGCCCGACCGAGGCGATGATCCCCGTGATGCCCAGCTTGGACCACAGCAGGGTCGATACCTCGCGCCCGGAACGCAGGCCGCGCACGGCCATGGCAATGCCGATGAACCCCATCAGCGGCGCAACGGTGATCCAAGGCCGCGCGGCATAGGCCGACAGCCAGCTGCCGCCATGCGTGACCTCTAGATACAGCGGGTTCGACGGGCCGTTCGCGGGCACCGGGCCGGCCATGGCAAACCCGTCGATCCCCACGGCCAACCACAGACCGGCCAGCGCATAGCCTGCCATGGCCACAAGGCCGGCGATGGTGCCGATGCGGCGCGCGCGTTCCGCGATCACGCCCTCGGTCTTGAGGCCAAGCCAGGCCGCGCCATGCATCAGCAGCATCGACAGCGACACCACCCCCGCCAACAGCGCGAAGGGGCGCAAAAGGCCAAGGAACTTCATCGCGAAATTTCCGTCATACATGGGCATCAGATCTTGGGTCAGGTGGAACGGCACGCCCAGCAGGACATTGCCCACCGCCACGCCGAACAGCAGCGCGGGCACTGCACCACCGGCGAAAAGCGCCCAGTCCCACGCGGCGCGCCAAGTGGCGCTTTCGCGTTTCGAACGGTATTTGAAGGCCACCGGCCGCACGATGAAGGCGGCCAGCACCACGAACATCGCCAGGTAGAACCCCGAGAAGCTGACCGCATAAAGCGGCGGCCAGGCGGCAAAGATCGCGCCGCCCCCAAGGATGAACCAAACCTGGTTGCCCTCCCAGACAGGGCCGACCGTGTTGATGGTCACGCGCCGTTCCACATCGGTCTTGCCGACGAAGGGCAGCAGCGCGCCCACCCCCATGTCAAACCCGTCGGTCAGGGCAAACCCGATCAGCAACACGCCCAGAAGCGCCCACCAGATCACGCGAAGAATGTCGAATTCGATCAGTTCATAAAGGATCATGTCTGTTACTCCGCAGGGGTTTCGAAGGGAGTGATAACGTCAGAGGACCGCAGGCGCGCCTCGTGTTGGCGGTTCCAGTCTTCGGTTTCGGCAACGTCCTGGAACGGGCCCTTGCGGATGTATTTCACCATCAGGCTCATCTCGATCACGAAGAGGACCGAATAGAAGGTGAGGAAACCGGCAAGGGTGATCGCCAGATCGGCAATCGACAGGTGCGAGGCCGACAGCGCCGTGGGCAGAACCCCGTCCACCGTCCAGGGTTGGCGGCCGAATTCAGCCACGAACCAGCCCAGCTCTGCCGCGATCCATGGCGTTGGGATGATCGCCACGGCAGCGTAAAGCGACCAGCGCGGAAATTGCATCTGGTAAAAGGACGCCCGGACGAAGAAGAAGATCATCACCCCGATGAAGCTGAACCCAAGCGCCACCATCAGGCGGAATGCCCAGAACAGCGGGGCCACACCCGGGACTGTGTCATCGGCGGCCTGCTTGATCTGCGCCTCGGTCGCGTCACGCGGATCGTCCACGTAGCGTTTCAGCAGCAGCGCATAGCCTAGGTTTTCGGAATGCGCCTCGAACGTGTCGCGCAGCGCTTGCGGCGCGGCCTCGCGTTCGGCGCGGATGGTCATCAGCGCGTCATAGGCGATCAGACCATCACGGATACGGTCCTCGGACTCGGCCACCAAGTCATTGATGCCGGGAATTTCCTTGGTCAGCGAACGTGTGCCGATCAGGCCCATCGCCCATGGAATTTCCAAGGCGTAATGGGTTTCACGCGCTTCCTGATCGGGAAAACCGATGGCGGTGAAAGGCGCCGGGGCATCGTGGGTTTCCCACATCGCCTCGATCGCGGCCAGCTTCATTTTCTGGGTGTGGCTGGCCGAATAGCCAGACTCGTCCCCCAGCACCACGACCGAAAGCGCGGCCGCCAGACCAAAGGCCGAAGCAACAGCGATAGACCGCCGCGCCAGATCCTTGTGCCGGTTCTGAAGCAGATACAGCGCCGAAACCCCCAGAACAAAGACCGACGCGGTGACATAGCCCGCCGATGCCGTGTGCACGAATTTGGCCTGCGCCACCTCGTTGAACACCACGTCGAAGAAGGATGTCATTTCCATCCGCATGGTTTCGGGATTGAACTCAGCCCCCACGGGGTTTTGCATCCAGCCATTGGCGATCAGGATCCACAGCGCCGAAAAATTCGACCCGATGGCGACCAGCCATGTGACGACCATGTGCTTGACCCGGCTCAACTTGTCCCAGCCAAAGAAGAAAAGGCCGACGAATGTCGCCTCCATGAAAAAGGCCATCAAGGCTTCGATGGCCAGCGGCGCGCCGAAGATGTCGCCGACGTAATGGCTGTAGTAACTCCAGTTCATGCCGAACTGGAATTCCATCGTGATGCCGGTCGCGACGCCCAGAACGAAGTTGATCCCGAACAGGGTGCCCCAGAATTTGGTCATCTGCCGCCAGATCGGGCGGCCTGTCATGACATAAACGGTCTCCATGATCGCCACGAGGATCGACAGACCCAGCGTGAGCGGCACGAAGAGAAAGTGATACATGGCCGTCATCGCGAACTGAAGGCGCGACAACTCCACCAAACCGATCTCCATGGTCGTCTCCTTGGATAAATAATTCCACATCAAGAATGTGGGTTATTGCTCCTCTTGTATTCCGATTTTGGGGTGCGAATTTGATTTGGATCAAATTACGCATCTGTAATGCGAATTATTTGATGCAATCAGGGGCCAGGCTAGGCGGGCAAGACCGGAACGACATGGTCCGCGCAGGCGATTTCGGCATCGCGGTGTGCTGCCATCAGGATCATCGCATCGGGAAGCGCGGCGCGAATCCCCGCCATCACCATGGCGGCGGTGGGCGCGTCCAGCCCCTCTGTCGGCTCGTCCAGCAGCAGCAGCGCGGGCTGCCTGAGCAGCGCCCGCGCCAGCACCAGCCGTCGCGCCTC
Organism: Rhodobacteraceae bacterium UBA3069; assembly: GCA_002366795.1. Lineage (GTDB taxonomy): Bacteria > Pseudomonadota > Alphaproteobacteria > Rhodobacterales > Rhodobacteraceae > UBA3069. The sequence continues at coordinate 68,413 of DFBX01000032.1, forward strand.
GCCGCCTGAAAGACCCGCACCGCGGAACCCCAGCCGCGCTTGCAGCCCGCCCTTATCCTCGACCGTGCGGGCAAGGAAGGTGGCGCGCAGCGCCCGCCAAAGCGCGCGGTCATCGGCATCCGGCGCGGCAAGGCGCAGGTTTTCGGCAATGGTTCCGGCGATCAGCGCGTGGCGCTGCGATACCATGGCAACCCCGCCGATGCGTTCGGACAGGTGCATCGCGGGGGTTGCCCCGCCGATCCGCACCGCCCCGCCAGAGTGGGGCAGCGCCCCCGCCGCCATCAGCAGGGCCGTGGATTTGCCGCTGCCGCTGGGACCGGTCAGGGCCACCGTCTGACCCGGCGCGATGGAAAACGAAAGCGGCGCGAACAGGTCCAGCGCCTGCGGGCCGTGCCGGTATTGCACGCGGTCGAATTGCAGCATGCCGCCCGCCCCGCCGTCATCAAGCCCGACAGCGGGCACAGCGGCGGGCGTGGCCACACGCAAGGACGGCAGCACGCGACGGGCCGCCTGCACCATGCGCCCGGTTTCCGCCAGCGCGCGGCGGATCGGGGCGACAGCCTCGGACAGGGCCAGCGCGACAAAAACGCCAATGGCCGCCTGCGCGGGGCTGATCGCGCCCGATTGCGCCAGATGCGCGCCAATTCCCAAGGCCAGCGCGGTCACCCCAGCACCGATCACGTCCAGGGCGACGCCTGTGCGACGCTCGATCCGGTCCAGCGCCGCGCGCGCGGCACCGTGCCTGTCCAGCGCGTCGCGGGTATGGTCGCGCGCCACGCCCAGCTGACCATAAACGGCCAGATCCTCGCGCGTGGCGATCAGGTCGATCAAGCGGCTGCGGCTGGCCTGCATCGCCGCCTCGCTTTGGCGCGACGGGCGACGTGCCAGGTGCTTGCCCAAGAAGAACACCAGCGTCGGCCCGAAAAGATAGCCCGGCCCGACCACCAGCGCGACCCAAGGATGCACCAGCAGCCACAGCGCGGCGGTCGCCATGACGATGACTGCGCCCCCCGCCAGCCCCGGCAGCACCAGCCGCAGCGCCACCCCATCCAGCGCATCGACATCGGCCGTCACACGATTGAGAAAAGCATTCGCACGCAGTTTTTCCAACTGGCGGTAGGGGCTTTGCAGCAACCCTTCCAACAGCTGGACACGCAGACGGGACAGGGCGCGCAGCGTGGCGTCATGGGTTGTCAGCCGCTCGCCATAGCGCGCGGCGGTGCGGCCCAGCGCCAGGAACCGCACCATGGCCGAAGGGGCGAACACATTGAACACCGCGCCGGTTCCGGCCAATCCGGCGGCGGCGGCGGCGGTGATGAACCAACCCGACAGGCCCAGCAGGCCCGCGCCCATGGCCAGCACGACAACAGACAGGGCAATGCCCTGATAAAAAGCGCGTTTTTCGCCACGCAGCAGGATCAGCACAATGCGGAAAAGCTGTTTCATGGCTGCGCCTCCGGGGCCGGTTCCAGCGTCAGCACATGGTCCATGCGGGCCATCACGCGCTGATCGTGGGTGGCCACGATCAGCGTGCTGCCCGCCTTGGCAAAGCCCATCAGCCCGGCGATCACCGCATCCGCGGTTGCGCTGTCCAGATCGGCGGTCGGCTCGTCCGCCAGCAGGACATCGCCACCCGCATGCAGCGCCCGCGCCAGCATGACCCGCCGCGCCTCGCCGCCCGACAGGCCCGCGCCACGCTCGCCCAGCGGGGTCAACTCTTGCTTGGGCAGGGCCGCGATCACCCCCTCTAGCCGCGCCTGCGACAGCAATTCGGGCTGCAAAGGCGCGCCGAAACCGATGTTGTAGCGCAAGGACCGATTCAGGAAATGCGGTGCCTGCGGCATCCAACCCACCCTTGCGCGCCATGAGTCGGCATTGTCATCCGACAGCAGCGTATCGTCCAGAAAGACGCCGCCGCGTTCGGGTTGCTCCAGCCCGGCCAGCAGCCGCAAAAGCGTGGTCTTGCCCACCCCGCTTGGCCCGGTGATGGCAATGCTTTGCCCCGCCGAGATTTCGAAATCGGGAAAGAACAGCGGCCGCCCGGCACGTTGCAACATGGCCCCCTGAAGGCGGATGCTGTGCGGCTTGGCCATAGCCCCGCCCTGCCCCCCGGCACCAAACAGACGGGGCCGGGTATCGGCCCGCCATGTGTCCAGCTCTGCGGCGACAGCCTCGGCCGCGGCCTTGTCATGCCATGCGGCGGACAGATCGCGCAGGGGTTGGAAAAACTCGGGCACGAGAAGCAGCAGGAAAATCCCCGCGAAGGGGCTAAGCGGGGTGCCCCAAGTGCCCCATTCGATCGCGCCCAGCAGCGCGAAACCGACCCAGACCGCAACCATCGCCACCCCGAGGGCCGCGAACAGTTCCAACACGGTAGAGGACAGAAAAGCGATACGCAGCACCGCCATCGTGCGCTGCCGCAGATCGTCAGAGGTTTTGGCAAACCCGGCCACGACCGGCCCGCCCGCCCCGATCAGGCGCAGGTCCGACAGCGCGGCAAGGCGGTCCACCAGCAGATCGCTCAACTGCCCGATCTCGACCATCTGGCGGGCGCTTGCCTCTTTCGCGGCCCATCCGACCAGCGCCATGAACAGCGGGATCAGCGGCCCGGCCATAATCAGCACCAGCGCCACGGCCCAGCTGTGCCATGCGGCAAATCCAAGGATCAGCAGCGGCATGACAGCCGCGCGCATCCGGGCGGGCTGGTAGCGCATGATATAGGGGCGGGCGGCCTCCAGCTTTTCGGCGGCCAGTGCGGCCAGCGCCCCTGCCCCGCCCATTTGCGAGGGCGCGGCGGCCTCGGCCTCGGTTTGGAGCACCTCTTCCCTTAGCTTTGCCAACACGGAATCGGCCCGGTCCGAAAGCTGCTTTTGCGCTGCCGCATCGATCATTGCACGCAAGATGGCCAAGACGAAAAAGCCCAGCGCCGCCAGAACAGGGGACAGGGCCGCACGGCCCGCCAGAAGATCCGCCAGCATCAGTGCGATCAAGGCCGCCTGCGCCGGCCAGATCAGCGACGCGGCAAGCGACAGCCGGGGGCCGATACGGCCTGATGCAGCCGACAAAAACTGAAGCGACGACGGGGGGCTGGGCATTTTCACGCAATCCTGCATTTCAAATTCGTCATTAGAACAATTAATCCCGCCAATAACTGATCTGGATCAAAGAAAATCTACATTTATAATACCGAATAAAGCGACAGGCGGTAAGGAGCGGTCATGCGGCTAACGACAAAAACCAATCTGGCGACACGGGTGCTGACGTTCTGCGCCGTCAACAACGACAGGCTGGTGCGCAGTTCCGAGATCGCAGAGGCCTGCAACGGATCGCTCAACCATGTGGCACGGGTGGTACAGCAATTGCAAAGCAGCGGATATATCCAGACCTTGCGCGGCCGAACCGGCGGCCTGCGCCTGGCGCTTCCGGTGAACCGGATTTCGATTGGCGCGGTGTTTCGCCTGTTCGAGGCGGATATCCCCTTTGCCGAATGCTTTGACGCCGAACATAACACCTGCCCCCTAAGCGACACATGCCGGCTGCGCGGCTATCTGACCCGTGCGCTGGATGCATTCTATCACGAGCTGGACATGATCACGCTGGACGACCTGGTGCGGGGCAATTGCGGCTTGAACGAATTGCTGGCCCTGCGCCCGCCCGTGGCGGACGGTTGCGCGCAAAGCGGCCCGCCCGACTAGTACCCGTCCAGCGCGCACCTAACGCACGCCGGGGCGCTCACGCCTCTTCGATGCCGCACCAGTTGGCTATGAACAGGGCCGTGGACTGGGTGATGCGCCGGATGCTTTCCAACTCCACCCGCTCGTTAAACCCGTGGATCGCCTCGGCGCGCGGGCCGTAAACCAGCGCGGGGGTATCGGCATAAAGGCCAAAGAAACGCGCATCGGTCGTGGCGGTGATCGCCAAACGGTCCAGCGCCTGCCCCGTGGTGGCCAGATGCGCGCCCTCAAGCGCGTCGATGGCCTGCTTGGCGGCGTGGGACCGGTCGTCGGACAGCGCGTAACCTTCGGCGTTGAACCCGTGATGGACGACCTCTGGCAAGCCGTTGCCTAGAAACGCATTTTTGCGTGCGGCATCCTTGATGACGGCCTCTATCCCGGCCTTGGCGGTCGCGATATCCTGCCCCGGAAAGATCGCCATGCGCACATCCATCACGCACCACGCGGGCACCGAACTGGTCCAGTCGCCGCCCTGTATCTTGCCGATGTTCAGGTTCAGCGCGTGGGAATGGCCCGCGTATTCGGCATGGCGGCAGGACGGCGCGTTCCAGCGGTCCTCCATCGCGTGCAGCGCATTGATAAGGGGGATCGCCGCCTCAATCGCGTTGGCGCCGTTGCTGGCATAGGCGACATGGGTCGGCAGCCCCTTCAGGTGGACTTGGAACCAGATCACGCCGAGCTGCGCTGTCACAAGCTTTTCCTCGAACGGTTCGGGGATCAGCGCGGCATCGGCCTTGTATCCGCGGGCAAGACAGGCCAGCGCGCCATTGCCGGTGCATTCTTCCTCGACCACGGATTGGAAAAACACATCCGCCGCAGGGGCCATGCCGATATGGCGCAGCGCATCCAGCGCAAAAAGGTTCGAGGCAAGCCCCGCCTTCATATCCCCCGCGCCGCGGCCGTACAGCCAGCCGTCGGACACATGCGGGTCGAACGGCGGGCGGTCCCACATGTCCAGCGGCCCTTCGGGGACCACGTCGATATGCCCGTTCAGGATCAGCGAGCGCCCCGACTGGCGGCTGCTGCGATGGGTGCCGACGACGTTGCGCGCATCCTCGCAATTGCCGATCACGGGCGAGAATCCGGGCATGTGGCTGATCTCGGCCACGTCGATCTGCCATTCGTCCACCTCCATGCCGCGCTCGGTCAGTTCGCCAGCCATGAAGGCCTGCGCGCTTTGCTCGTTGCCGCGGGTCGACGGATGCGCGGTCAGTTCGGTCAGGAAATCCACCTGCCGATCAAACAGCGTATTCACGGCCGACAGGATGCGGGTTTGAAGCTCTGGGTCCATGGGTCTTCTCCCTTAAAATACGGGCACATCGCCGGCGGGCATGTGCAACGGCGCGCCGGTGGCCTCTTGCAGTTCCGGCAAGGTTACGCCCTCTGCCCGCTCGACAAGGGGAAAGCCGTCGCCGGTCACACCGACCACGGCCATATCGGTAAAGATACGCGCCACGCAGCCCCGCGCCGTCAGCGGCAGGGTGCAACGCGACAGCAGTTTCGGGTTGCCCTTGCGGTCGGTATGGGTGGTCATCACGACAACCCGCCGCGCCTTTTGGCCCAGTTCGATCGCGCCCAGCATGGTCAGGTCCAGCCGCCCCGAACGCACCAGCGCAAAGCTGGCAACACTGTCGAAATAGGTCGACCCCGCCACGGGCGAGACATAGGCACCGCCCGCGTCGATCAGGTTGCGGTCGGCCCTGTCATAGGGAAGCGTCGGGCCGATCCCCGTCATGCCGTTTTCCGTGTGCAGGCAAACCGGCAGGTCGGCGGGCAAGTAATCCAGCACCTTGGTGGGCAGGCCGATGCCAAGGTTGACCACCGTACCGGCGGTGATTTCACGTGCGGCACGGCGCACCATGCGGGTGCGTGCGTCGATCATGTTACCGTCTGACAACGCCATACTCCTTTTTGATTTTCGGCAGGGCCACGACGCAATCGACAAAGGCGCCAGTGGTCTGTGCCTCGTCGGGGGGCAGCCCGCCCAGTGGCAGCAGGGTTTCGGCCTCTGCGATGACCAGATCGGCGGCCATGGCCATGGCGGGGTTGAAATTGCGCGCCGTGGCGACATAGGCCAGATTGCCGAACAGATCGCCGAGGTCCGCGCGGATCAGCGCCACATCGGCGCGGATCGCACGTTCGACCAGATAGGATTGCCCATCCATCTCGACCTGCTGCTTGCCCTCGGCCAGTTCGGTCCCCAGCCCGACATCGGTCAGGATCGCGCCCAGCCCCGCGCCCCCCGCGCGGATGCGTTCGGCCAGAATGCCCTGCGCGCAAAACTCGACCTCGATCTCGCCCGCGTTCATCTTTGCGATGACATTGGCGTTCAGGCCGATATGGCTGGTGATCAGGCGTTTGACCTGCCCTGATGTCACCAGATGATCGACGCCCATGCCAGTTTCATTGGCGTCGTTCTTGATCAGGGTCAGGTTCTTTTGCCCCTGCCGCACGATTTCATGGATCAGCGAGAAAGGCGTGCCGGGCATGCCGAAACCGCCGACAAGAATGACCGCACCGTCTGGAATACGCGATACGGCCTCGGCCATGGATGTGGACTTGTCAGGCAGTTTCATGACGGCAGCACCGGAAGGTCGTGAGTGGTGGCAAAAGCATCCAGGCTGTCCGTCAGGATCGTCATCAGCTCGTCGATCTGTTCGGGGGTGATGATCAGCGGCGGGCAGACAAGAAAATGCTCTCCCTCGATCCCGCCGCGCGTGCGGCGCGAATAGATGATAAGCCCGCGTTCGTAGGCCAGTTCGACCAATTCGCTATGAGCGTTCCAGTCTTTTGGCAGCGGCTCCATTGTCTCGCGGTCCGCGACCAGTTCGAATGCCAGCAAAAGCCCCTTGCCGCGCACGTCGCCGATGAACGGGTAGCGGTCCATCAGCCCTTCAAGCCGCGCTTTGAGCAGATCGCCCATCGCGGCCGCGTTCTCGATGATGTCGTGCTGCTCCATCTCCTCGATCACGGCAAGGCCGGCCGCGCAGGCCAGCGGGTTGCCCGCATAGGTGAACCCGTGCAGGAAACCGCCCGCGTCCAGCAGCGCCTCGACCATGTCACCGCGCGCGGCGACCGCGCCCAGCGGGGCATAGCCCGCGCCCAGCCCCTTGGACATGGCGATGATATCGGGCTTTGCATCCCAGTGCTCACAGGCAAGGAAGGTGCCGGTACGCCCCGCGCCGGTCATCACCTCGTCATAGATCAGCAGCACGCCGTACTCGTCGCAAATCTCGCGGATGCGGGTGTAATAGCTGTCCGGCGCGACCAATGCCCCGGTCGATGCTCCGCCAACGGGTTCCATGATAAAAGCCAGAACCGTTTCCGGCCCCTCTGCCTCGATCTGCGCGCGCAGCAGTTCGGCATATTTGATGCCGCGGTCCTCGTCGCTCAGGTTGTCGCGATCCATGTAGCAGGTCGGCGCCTTGATGCTGGGCATGGCCTGGAACATCGGCGCGAAGGGACCGGCAAACAGCTTGCCCCCCGTCAGCGCCAGCACCCCAAGGGTCGACCCGTGATAGGCAGGCAGGCGGGTGATCACCTTCCACCGGCTGTCCTGCCCCTGTGTCAGGGCATATTGGCGCGCCAGCTTGGTGGCGGTTCCCACCGCCTCGGACCCGCCCGACACGAAAAAGATACGGTCCAGCCCGCCAGGCATGCGACTGGCCAATTTCGCGGCCAGATCCTCGGACGGGTGGGTGCGAAAATGCAAACGGTAACCAAAGGTGGCCTTGTCCATCTGCGTCTTCATCTTGTCCAGAACGCGCGGGTTGGAATGGCCGATATTCGACACCATCGCGCCGGACGATCCGTCGATATACCGCTTGCCGGATTGGTCGAACAGGTAAATTCCCGCGCCATGATCCAGAAACGGACGCGGCTGGCGGGATTGGTAGAACAGATGCGATGTTTCGGTCATTTCTGCACGTTACTTAGATGTTTGCTCAGGAAGGCGCGGGTGCGCTCTTGGGTGGGGTTCTTGAAAATCACGTCGGGCGGGCCCTCTTCGACCACCACGCCGCCATCCATGAACAACACGCGGTCACAGACCGAGGCGGCGAAATCCATTTCATGGGTGACGATGACCATGGTCATGTCTTCCTCGGCCAGGCGTTTCATCACCAGATTGACATCTTCGACCAACTCCGGGTCTAGGGCCGAGGTCGCCTCGTCGAACAGCATCAACTTGGGATTCATCGCCAGCGCGCGGGCAATGGCGACGCGCTGTTTCTGTCCCCCCGACAATTGCGAGGGGTAATAGTCGATCCGCTCGGACATGCCGACATGGGCCAGCTGCTGCTCGGCCAACTTGTCGGCCTCGGCGTCGGAAATGCCCTTCAGCATCTTCGGGGCCAGCGTGACGTTGTCGCGCACGCTGAGATGCGGGAACAGGTTGAAATGCTGGAACACCATACCGACCTGCTGGCGCATCTGGTTGATGTGCTTTTCATACTGGCGATGCGGCAAGTCCTTGTTGACCTGCACCCCGTCCAAAATCACCTCTCCCGAGGTCAGCGGATCAAGGTCGTTGATCGCCCGCAGCAACGTGGATTTGCCCGACCCGGACGGGCCGATGATGGCGACAATCTCGCCGCGGTCCACGGTCATGGAAATATCTTTCAGAACCTCCAGCTGCCCATAGGCCTTTTGCGCGTGGCGGATTTCCAGAAACTTGTGCGGATCGGACATGATGTCGTCCCTTTCTTGGATCAGCGAGAGAGCGCGGTCTTGCGCTCGATGCGGCGCAGAACGGCTTCCATCCCGAGATTGATGAAGTAGTAGCGCACGGCGGCGGTGGCGTAGAATTCGAACGGCCTGTAGGTGCGCCCGATGGCCAGTTGCGACGACAGCGTCAGCTCGCTGACCCCGATCACCGACACCAGCGCCGAATCCTTGAGCAACGCGATCATGTTGTTGCCGATCGGCGGGATCACGTCGCGCACAGCCTGCGGAATGACGATCCGGCGCAGCGATTGTCCGCGCGACAGGCCAAGGGTGCGCGCCGCCTCCATCTGGCCTTTGTCCACGGCGACGATGGCGGTCTGGATCAGTTCGGAACTATAGACTGCGAAATGCAGACCCAACCCGATCACACCGGCGACGAATGCGGGCAGGTCGATGCCCAGTTCAACAAGCCCGAAATAGATCAGGAACAGCTGCAACAGCAGCGGCGTGCCCATGAACAGCCACGCGAAAAACCGGAACGGCAGGCGGATGACAAGCGGCGCGTAAAGTGCGATCACCGCCAACAGGATGCCGCCGAAAAAGCTGAGCAGCGCAGAGGCCACGGTGACGGCGATGGTCCACAACCCGCCCAGCAGGATCGTGTCCAGAAACCCGGGAACGACACTGAAATCAAGTCCCATGACGCAGGCCTTTCATGACGGTTTGGAAGGGAAAACAGATCATCACGGCATCCGCGCCTTGCGATCAAGATAAGTCACACCCTGCCCAATGATCGTGATGATGATGATGATGATGATGTAAAGAACGCCAGCAAGCAGGAACATTTCGAACGGTTTGTAGGTCGATCCGATATAGCGCTGCGCGGTGTAGGTCAGCTCGACCACCGAAATGGCAGCGACCAGAGCCGTCGCCTTGATCTGCGCGTTGATGTTGACGCCCAGAGGGCGGATCATCAGCCGCATCGCCTGCGGCAGGATCACCTTGCGGAACGACTATGCCTAGCTCATGCCCAGCGTGCGCGCTGCCTCGCGCTGACCACCATCCACGGAAATGATCGCCCCGCGCATGGTTTCGGTCATGTAGGCACCGATATTGATGCCAAGGCCGATCACGCCCGCCTCAAACGCATCCAGCTGGATGCCGATCTGGGGGCCGCCGAAATACAGGATGAAAAGCTGGATCAGGGCCGGAGTCCCGCGAATGACGCTGACATAGGCCGCCCCGGCAAAGCGCAGCCACCAAAAGCGCGACAGCCGCGCCGCCGCTCCCAACGCCCCGCAGACCAGCCCCAGAAGAACCGTCAACACGGACAGCTGGATCGTGACCCAGGCCGCTTTCAGGAAATAGGGATAGACCTTCAGGATAAGCTCTATGTCCATGGGGACCGCTTTCGTGATCGAGGGGAAAAAACCGGCCCCCCTTTTAAAAGGGCGCGGGCCGGGATGTGCATCAGCTTAGCGGATGTCGCCGCCAACCCATTCTTTCGCGATTTCCAAGTAGGTACCGTCTTCTTGCATCTCGTCCAGCGCCGCTTGCATCGCGGCCAGCAGTTCGGGGTTGCCCTTGCGGATCGCAATCCCGGCCTCGTCGGCGACGCCCGGCAGCGAGGACGTGTCCCGCTGCGCGATCTTGCGGTCGCCTTCGCGCACGGCCAGCAGAACCGGGATGTCATCGGTCACGATGGCATCGATGCGGCCGTTTTCCAGTTCCAGCAGCAGTTCGGGCAGACCTTTGTAGGTGCGCACCTTATAGCCCTGGTCCTTGGCCCATGCCTCGTGCGTTTCACCCAGGGTGGCGCCCACGGTGGCGTCGGCCAGATCGTCCAGCGACTTGATATTGCTGCCCTCGGCCACGAAAATCCCGCGGCTCATGCGATAGTAAGGGCCGACGAAATCCACGACTTCCTTGCGCTCGTCGGTGATCGACATGGATCCGACGATGGCATCGTATTTATTGGCCAGAAGCCCGCCGATGATCCCGTCCCACGCGGTGGTTACGATCTCGACCTCGATCCCCATGCGCTTGCCGATCTCGGTGCCGATGGCGGGGTCGAACCCGACCACCTCGTTCTTGTCATTCACGAAGTTGAACGGCGGATAGGCGCCGGACATGGCAATGCGCATGACGCCCTTTTCCTTCAGCGTCGCCAGCTCGTCCGCGGCGGCAGGCACGGCGGCGACAAGGCCCGGCAAGCTCAGTGCGCCAGCGGCCAAAACGGATTTCAATAGAGTTCTGCGGTTCGTCATTTTTCTCTCCTGCTTGGATCACATGGGCAATCAGCGCGGCCCGGATTGCTGGCGGTTCAAGCCACCTTGCCAAAAGGCTTGAACGGACCCCCTTCATCATGCAAATAAATATAAGAAATTCCAAATATTGAGGATTTCTATAGTGAAACCCTGTGAGCAGCGCTTCCCCTGGCATCTGGACTGGAATCTGCTGCGCACGTTCATGGTGGTGGTCGAACAGCGCGGCATATCCCGCGCCGCCGATTTTCTGGGCCTGAAACAGCCGACGATTTCTTCGGCGATCAAGCGGCTGGAGGACACGATGGGCCATCAGCTATTTGTCAGAAAATCCAATGAATTCAGGGTCACAACCGCCGGCCAGCGGCTCTATTCGGAATGCTCGTCAATTTTCGGAACGGTGTCGCAGCTTCCCGCGCTGCTGGAGGAAGGCACGGACGAATTGCGCGGCCACATCTCTATCGCGACCGCGTCCCATGTCATTTCCGAACATTTCGACGAGGCCCTGCGCCGCTTTTCCGAACGCCAGCCCAAGGTGACATTCTCGTTCGCGGTGGCCGAAAGCGACGAGGTCGTCAGCCGCATCAGCCAGAACCGCATGTCGCTGGGCATGTGCCTGCTGCACACGATTCCGGCAGATTTGCAGGCAAAGATTCTGTATCGGGAATATTTCGGCCTGTTTTGTGGCAACAAGCACCCGCTGTTCGACCGCAAGACAATCGACGTGGCCGACCTGGCGGGCGAACGTGCCGTGTCCTTCCAGACCGAGGTTGAGGGCAGCGCGCTGGAACAGGTCACGCGCTTGCGTCTGCGCGCCAAGATCGCCGCACAATGGAGCGGCGTTTCCTCGAACCTGCTGGAGGTCCGCCGCATGATCGGTGCCAATATCGGCATCGGCGCCCTGCCCCTGCACGTCGCGCGCCGCGATGTGGCGCTTGGCCTTTTGCGCCAGCTGCCCCCGTTCGAGGATCTGCCGCTGGTGAATATCTACCTGCTGACCAACCCGCGCCGCCGCAGGTCCGATACCGAGGCCGCGTTCCTGAAGGAATTCAACACCATGCTTGAAGCCGTCAGCCTGGACGAGCGCACCTATAGCTGACCGCCCGTATCCCCCCCTGCCGCGGGGGCAGGTAGTGTCCCAGAGCGTGGTGTAATTTGTTCGCCGGCCGGGTATTGAGCCGGTTTACAGGGCGGCGATTTTTGCCGGATCCATGGTGGCATCCTCGCAGATGGCGGCGACGGTTTCCAGCGTCATGTAACGGCGTGTGACTGCCCACTCGTCGTTCTGCTCCAGCATAAGCGCACCGACGAGACGTCTGATTGCTGCCTCGTTCGGAAAAATCCCTACCACATTCGTGCGGCGCTTGATCTCTTTGTTCAACCGTTCCAGGGGGTTGGTCGAGTGGATTTGTTGCCAGTGAGCTTTCGGGAAAGTCTTGTAGGCCAACACGTCGTCTTCGGCGCGGAGCATCAGTTCGGCGAGCTTGGGGTGACGCGGCTGGAAGGCCTCGATCAGCTTGGCCCAGTGTTCCTTCGAGGCCGCCAGCGTGTCCTGATCAAAGGCCGTCCTGAGATCTGCCGTGACGATCGGGCGGTCCTTCTTGCCGACGCAGGCCAGCGCGTTGCGCATGAAGTGCACACGGCAGCGCTGGATGGCAGCACCCAGCACTTTGGCGGCGGCCCCTTTCAGACCCTTATGTTCGTCCGCGATGATCAGTTTGACGCCACGCAGGCCGCGATCGGCCAGCGAACGCAGGAATTCGTCCCAGAACACTTCTGCCTCGCTGGGCTGGATGGCGATGCCCAGAACCTCGCGCCGCCCATCCAGATTGACCGCAACAGCCACTATGGCAGCCACGCTGACGATCCGCCCGGCGCGTCGCACCTTGATGTAGGTGGCATCCAGCCAGAGGAGGGCCATTCGCCCTCCAGTGGCCGGTCAAGGAAGGCGTCGACGCGTTCGTCAATCTCGGCGCAGAGGCGGGAGACCTGGCTTTTGGAGACGCCGGTCATGCCCATGGCCTTGACCAGATCGTCGACCGAGCGTGTTGAGACGCCCTGGATATAGGCCTCCTGGATCACTACCGTCATCGCCTTCTCTGAGGCGCGGCGGGGTTCCAGAAACTCCGGGAAATACGTCCCCTTGCGCAGTTTTGGGATCTGAACATCGACGGCCCCGGCGCGGGTTTCCCACCGGCGCTCACGATACCCGTTTCGGCGGTTCACCCGCCCGGTAGAGCGTTCATGTGCCCCGGCACCGCAAAGCTGGTCCACATCCAATGCCATCAGCCGGTCGGCGACAAAACCCAGCATCTCGGCCAGAATCTGGTGATCGGCAGTCTCGGAAAGAAGCGCTTTCAATGCGGCGGTTTCTGTTATCGTGTCCTTGGTCATGGGTGATCTCCTTGATCGGTAGGTCAGGTTGCAACCCAAACCCTACCGGAGAACATCCGTGGCCGCCCAGCAACCCGCGCGGGCTTCGCCTGAGCTACGCGCGGCTCCGCTCAGCCCGCGCTACCGTCGGAATTACACCACGTCCCGGGGCACTACC
>DFBX01000046.1 GCA_002366795.1 Rhodobacteraceae bacterium UBA3069
CGTACAAAATCTTTTCAGATTTTTACGTCCCAGCAACGTTTAAATTGCAAAGCAATTTATTACGTTGCGGAGGAGGTGGGATTCGAACCCACGGTACGCTTTCACGCACGCCGGTTTTCAAGACCGGTGCATTCGACCACTCTGCCACTCCTCCGGCTTTTCGCGGGTCGTTTGGCGGGGATAGGACACCTTTTGCGATTCTGCAAAGCCCCCTGTGCGGGGATTTCTTGCCGATGCCCCCACGCGCGGCTTTTCTTGCGCCTTTCTTGTCGCTAGGATGCGGCCAGACGCAGAAACAGCGACAGCGGGCAGAAGGCCAGAAACTTGGCCCGCCCGCGGATCGCGGCGACAGGCAGTGGGCGAGAGCAAGGGGCAAAACATGATCAATCGGAATTCCGCGCAAGCGATCCGGCCGCGCAGGTCTGCGGGCAAGACGGCGGGCCAGTTCATGCTGGCCACGGGACTGGCCTTTGCGCTGACCGCCTGTGACGAAAGCGGGCAGTTTTCCCTGTTGCAGCCCTCGGCCGATGCTGCGGTCACGGCAGAGGGTGCGAAGGATGCCACGCCCAGCTCTACCCGCCTTGTCGAACGCGATGTCGAAGCACCCGACGTATTTCAGGTGACAGAAGCCGGTTTGTGGGATGGCCGCCCCTCGCTTGGCGGGGTCTGGGTGGCGCATCAGGATGTGACCGAACCCGAGCGTGTCATCATTCGCAACACTGCCAACAACAAGTTTGTCATCGGCGCGCTGTTCCGACGCGAGCGGGACAATCCCGGCCCGCGCGTGCAGGTGTCTTCGGATGCGGCAACGGCGCTTGGGATGCTGGCGGGCCAGCCTGCCAAGGTGAACGTGACCGCCCTGCGCCGCGAGGAAGTGGCCGAACAGCCCGCGATCGCCCCCACCGCCGAAGCGCCCCCTGCCCCGGCAGAGGTAACCGCCAGCAAGCTGGACCCGGTCAGCGCGGCCGCCGCCGCGATCGACGCGGCAGAGGCGAAGGCCACCGCGCCGGTTGCCGCCCCGGCAACGCCGCCAAAACCGAAACCCGCGCCCAAGCCGCGCGCCTCGTCCCTGACCAAGCCTTGGCTGCAAATCGGCATCTTCTCGGTCGAGGCAAATGCCAAGCGCACCGCCGACAAGATGCGCAAGGCGGGCATGGTGCCGACCGTCCACAAGCAATCCAGCCAGGGCAAGACCTTCTGGCGCGTGGTTGTCGGCCCGGCCAGCAACAAATCGGAACGCAGCGCGCTGCTGAAACAGATCAAGGCGCAAGGCTTCGGTGACGCATACGCCGTCACCAACTGACCCGCCCGACAAGGAGGATCACATGACACGCCTCATGACTCGCCTGTTCGCTGCGGCCCTTGCCGTGGCGATGGCCCTACCCGCCCATGCTTTCGACACCCGCGCCCGCGCCGCTTACGTGGTCGATCTGGGCACCGGCACCGTCTTGCTGAACAAGAATGCCGATCAGCCGCTGCCGCCCGCATCCATGTCCAAGCTGATGACGCTTTATATCGCTTTCGAGGCGATCCGCGATGGCCGCCTGTCCGCCGAGGACCGCCTGCCGGTCAGCCAGCACGCCATGTCCTATGGCGGCTCGACCATGTTCCTGGACACCACCGACCGCGTCCGGGTCGAGGATTTGCTGCGCGGCATCATCGTGCTGTCGGGCAATGACGCCTGCGCCGTGATCGCCGAGGCGCTGTCCCCCGACGGGACAGAGGCAGGGTTCGCCCGCTACATGACGCAGCGCGCGCAGAAACTTGGCATGACCAATTCCAACTTCACCAATTCCAACGGCTGGCCCGCTGTCGGCCACCGCATGTCAATGCGCGATCTGGCCCTGCTGGCCACCCATATCATCCAGGATTTCCCCCAGTTCTATCCGCTGTTCGCTGAACGCGAGTTCCAGTTCGACGGGCGTGCGCCGCAGAACGTGCGCAACCGCAACCCCCTGCTGGGCTTGGGGATCGGCGCGGACGGGTTGAAAACCGGCCACACCGAAGAGGCCGGGTATGGCCTTGTCGGCAGCGCCAAGCAGGGCGACCGTCGCGTGGTCTTTGTGATCTCGGGCTTGCCCACGACACAATCCCGCGCCGAGGAGTCAGAGGCGATCGCCAACTGGGCCTTTCGCCAGTTTGCGCAGAAAAGGGTGATCGAAGCCGGCACCGTGGTGGCACAGGCCGATGTCTGGATGGGTGCGGCCGACAAGGTCGGGCTTACCGTGGCCGAAGATGTATCCACCCTGCTGCCGGTTCTGGCCGGTGACAAGGTCGATGCCGAGGTGATCTATCACGGCCCGATCCAGGCACCGGTCAAGGCCGGTCAACCGGTGGGCGAGCTGGTCTTTACCCCCGAAGGTCTTCCCGAAACCCGCGTGCCGCTGGTGGCAGCCGCCGACGTGGCCTATGGCGGGTTCGTGGTGCGGGTCAAAACCGCCGCGCTGCATCTGCTGGATCGCCTGAACCAGCCGCCCGCGCCTGCTGGCTGATCCATGGGGCGGTTCATCTCCTTCGAAGGCATCGATGGGTCGGGCAAATCCACCCAGGCCCGGATGCTGGCCGACGCGCTGCGCGCCGAAGGGCACGACGTTGTCCTGACGCGAGAGCCGGGCGGATCACCGGGGGCCGAGGAAATTCGCGCATTGGTGCTGCAAGGCGATCCCGACCGCTGGTCGCCGGAAACCGAGATATTGCTGTTCACCGCCGCACGCCGCGACCACATGGAACGCACGATCCTGCCCGCACTGGCCGCCGGAAAGGTCGTGATCTGCGACCGGTTCGCCGACAGCACCCGCATGTATCAGGGCGCATCGCGCGGCGACCTGATGGCGCTGGTCAACCAGCTTCATGACCTGATGATCGGGCGCGAGCCTGACCTGACCGTGCTGATCGACATGGACCCCGCCACCGGACTTGCCCGCGCCAAAGGCCGAAACGGCACCGAAGAACGGTTCGAGGATATGGGCCAACAAATGCAGGAAAAGATGCGCGACGGGTTCCTAGCCTTGGCCGCCAAAACCCCCGCACGCTTCACCGTGATCAACGGCGCGCGCGGGCTGGATGACGTGGCCGCCGATGTGCTTGCCACCGCCCGCGCCCATCTGGCAAAAGCCACAGAATGAGCGAGCATTCAGACCAGCCCGAACCCGACCGCATCGAAGGCGCCCCGCATCCGCGGATGACGCCGCACCTTTACGGGCACGAAGCCGCGCAAGCCGATTTTCTGGATGCCTACAATTCCGGGCGGCTGCACCACGGCTGGCTGATCACCGGCCCGCGCGGCGTGGGCAAGGCCACGCTGGCATGGCGCATTGCCCGTTTTTTGCTGGCCACGCCCGAGGATGACGGTGGCATTTTTGGCGCGCCACCGCCGCCCCAAACCCTTGATATCGCGGAAGATCACCCCGTGATGCACCGCACCCGCGCCCTGTCGGAACCGGGACTGTTCCTGCTGCGCCGCGGCGGGTCGGGCAGCACGGAATCCTTGCGTGAAAAGAACTATGCCGAGGGCAAGTTCGCCGCCGAAATCCTTGTCGGCGAGGTGCGCAAGCTGACAGGCTTCTTCTCGCTCTCTGCCGCCGACGGGGGCCGCCGCGTGGTCATCATCGACGCCGCCGACGAGATGAACGTGCAGGCCGCCAACGCCATTTTAAAAATGCTCGAAGAGCCCCCCGCCCGCACCACGCTTTTGATGATCGCGCACCAGCCCTCGCGGTTGCTGCCGACGATCCGCTCGCGCTGCCGCGAATTGCGCCTGCACCCGCTGGCCGCCGATGACATGACCCGCGCGCTAGAACAGGCGGGCGGGCACGGTGTCGAAAACCCCGCCGCGCTGGCCGAATTGTCCGGCGGGTCGGTCGGCAACGCGTTCCGCCTGACCAACCTGGACGGGATGAAGATTTACGCCGAACTGGTCCGTCTTTACGACAGCCTGCCCGATCTGGACCGCGCCCGCGCGCAGGCGCTGGCCCAGGCCGCCGCCACCCGCGGGGCCGAGGCAAAGCTGGACCTGCTGCTGGCGCTGAACGATCTGCTGCTGGCCCGCCTGGCCCGCACCGGCGCGCTTGGCCATCCCCCCAGGACCGAGGCCGCCCACGGCGAGGCCGCGATGCTGTCACGCCTGTCACCCAATCCGCAAAGGGCCCGCGCCTGGGCAGATACCGCGCAGGCCATCAGCGCCCGCGTGGGCCATGCACGGGCGGTCAACCTTGACCCCGCCGCGCTTGTCCTAGATACCGTTTTCAAACTGCAAAAGACCGCGTCGGGCTGATCGCCCCGCCCCGCCGGGGCCACGCGGACAATTCGGAAAAGCCTTGCAAGACATGATCGAAATCACCGACAGCCACTGCCACCTCGATTTTCCAGATTTCGACGAGGAACGCGCCGCGGTGATCCAACGCGCACTTGATGCGGGAGTGACCCGCATGGTCACCATCTGCACCAAGCTGCGCCAACTGCCCAAGGTGCAGGCGATTGCCGATGAATTCGATCCTGTGTTCTTTGCCGCCGGCACCCACCCGATGAGCGCCGCCGAGGAACCGCTGGTCAGCGTTGATGACCTGACCGCCCTTGCCGCGCATCCAAAATTCGTCGGCATCGGCGAGACCGGGCTGGATTACCACTACACGGCAGAATCGAAAGATATCCAACAGGAAAGCCTGCGCATCCATATCGAGGCCGCGCGCCAGACCCGCCTGCCGCTGATCATCCATGCCCGCGCCGCGGACGAGGACATGGCCCGCATCCTGTCCGAAGAACACGCCGCGGGGGCGTATAGCTGCATTATGCACTGTTTCTCCTCGGGGCCGGACCTGGCCCGCGCCGCGATTGATCTTGGCTTTTACCTGTCAATGTCCGGCATCGCCACCTTCCCCAAAAGTCAGGAGGTGCGCGATATCTTTGCCGCCGCGCCGATCGACCGCATCTTGGTGGAAACCGACAGCCCCTACCTGGCCCCGCCGCCCCATCGCGGCAAACGGAACGAGCCGGCCTATACCGCCCACACCGCCCGCAAAGGGGCCGAGGTGTTTGGCATGGAATACGCCGATTTCGCCGCCCGAACGCAGGAAAATTTCGACCGCCTGTTCTGGAAAGCGGCCCAGTGGAAGGCGGCGGCATAATGGCGGAACTGCGCTTTACCATCCTTGGCTGCGGATCGTCCGGCGGCGTGCCACGCCTTGGCGACATCTGGGGCGACTGCGACCCGACCAACCCGAAAAACACGCGCCGCCGCTGCGCGATGCTGGTCGAGCGTATAGACACCGAAGGCACCACCCGCGTGCTGATCGATACGACCCCCGACATGCGCCAGCAATTGCTGGATGCGGGCGTCGGCCACCTGGACGCGGTCGCCTATACCCATTCCCACGCCGACCATGTGCATGGCATCGATGACCTGCGGATGATCGTCTTCAACCAGCGCCGCCGCCTGCCCGTCTGGGCGGATGGCAACACGCAGAACGACCTGTATTCGCGTTTCGGCTATGCTTTCATCCAACCCGATGACAGCCCCTATCCGCCGATCCTCGACATGCACACGATCAAGGACGATTTCACCGTTTCCGGTAAGGGTGGCGACATTATCCTGACGCCTTTCCGGGTCAATCACGGCTCTATCGACGCCCT
The DNA here is from genome assembly GCA_002366795.1 of Rhodobacteraceae bacterium UBA3069. Lineage (GTDB taxonomy): Bacteria > Pseudomonadota > Alphaproteobacteria > Rhodobacterales > Rhodobacteraceae > UBA3069. The sequence continues at coordinate 5,629 of DFBX01000046.1, forward strand.
CGGCTTTCGCATCGAAAACCTTGCCTACCTGCCCGACGTGGCCCATATCCATGACGAGGCATGGGGCGCGCTGCAAGGGCTCGACTGCTGGATCCTCGATGCGCTGCGCCGCGCGCCCCATCCGACCCACAGCCACCTGGAACAAAGCCTTGAATGGATCGCACGCGTGGCCCCGCGCCGCGCCGTGCTGACCAATATGCATATCGACATGGATTACGACACTGTCGAAGCGGAAACCCCCGGCCATATCACCCCCGCCTTCGACGGCATGGTGATCTCCTATCAGGTCTGACCCCGTGTGTGGCCAGTTCCATGCGCCTCGTGGCAGCTTGTGCTGGTCTTCAGGCCAGCGAAGAGGGTATTTGCAGAACAGTGAAGATGCAGAGCACTCCGGTCTTCACTGTTCCGCAAATACCTCCGCCGGAGGCTACGTTGCCATCCACACACGTAAAGGCCGCAGCTGATGCAAGCCCTTCTTGATGTGATCCTTCCCGTTTTCGTGGTGATCGGCGCGGGCTATGTCGCGGTCTGGCGCAACCTCTTTTCGACCCAAGGCGTAGACGGGTTGATGAAATTCACCCAGAATTTCGCCATCCCCTGCCTGCTGTTCTCTGCCATCTCGCAACTGGACCTTGGGCAAAGTTTCGACTGGCGGCTGCTGGTGTCTTTCTATTCGGGGGCCACGGCGGGCTTTCTGACCGGCCTTTTGGGTGCGCGCTTCATCTTCAAACGCGACTGGGAGGAAGCCGTGGCCATCGGCTTTGTCGGCCTTTTTTCCAACTCGCTGATGCTGGGCCTGCCGATCACCGAACGCGCCTATGGCGCGGATGCGCTGACCGCGAATTACGCTATCATCTCGATCCACTCGCCGTTTTGCTATGGCCTTGGCATCACCGCGATGGAAATTGCCCGCGCCCGCAAGAACGGCACCAGCGCGGGGCGGCTGTTGCCGACCGTGTTGCGAGCCATGTTCCGCAATGCACTGGTGATCGGCATCACGCTGGGGTTCATCGTCAACCTGACCGCCCTGCCCTTGCCCGGCCCGATCGAAGGCGCGGTTGAATTGATGCGCCGTGCCGCCCTGCCCGCCGCGCTGTTCGCGCTTGGCGGGGTGCTGGTGCAATACCGGCCCGAAGGCGACGCCAAGGTGATCGCCATGATGGTCGCCGTTTCGCTTGTCCTGCATCCGACGATCACATGGACGCTGTCGCACTGGAACAATCTGCCCACCGCCGCCATGCGCTCGGCTGTGCTCACATCGGCCATGGCGCCGGGCGTCAACAGCTATGTCTTTGCCAATATGTATGGCGTGGGGCGGCGGGTCGCGGCCTCCAGCGTGCTGATCGCCACGGCACTGTCGGTGCTGACAATCTGGCTGTGGCTGGGCGCGCTGCCCTAGGCGAACGCGGCAAAATTGCCTCTGGCCCCTGCGTCGCCATTGGGTAAACTTGCCCCAACTGACCGAAGGCACCGATGCCGGACACAACGCAGCAGACACCTGCCTTCACCGCCCGTGGTCTGACCAAAACCTACGGAACAGGCGCGGCCACCGTCCATGCCCTGCGCGGGGTGGATCTTGACGTGCGGCAAGGCGAATTCACCGTGCTGCTTGGCCCATCGGGTAGCGGCAAATCCACGCTTTTGAATATCCTTGGCGGGCTGGACCGGCCCACATCGGGCACCGCGCATTTCAAGGATACCGAATTGACGGGCATGTCCGACGCCGACCTGACCCGTTACCGGCGTGACCACGTGGGCTTCTTATTCCAGTTCTATAACCTCATGCCCTCGCTCACCGCGTATGAAAACGTCGAACTGGTGACAGAGATCGCGGAAAACCCAATGGACCCGGCCGAAGCGCTGGCCCTGGTCGGGTTGGACCGCCGGTCGCGCCACTTTCCGGCGGAAATGTCGGGCGGCGAGCAGCAGCGCGTCGCCATCGCCCGCGCCGTGGCCAAGAACCCCACGGTGCTGTTCTGCGACGAGCCAACCGGCGCGCTGGACAGCACCACGGGCCGCGCGGTTCTGGGCGTGCTGGCGGATGTGAACCAGCGGCTTGGCACCACGGTGATGATCGTCACCCATGCCGCCGCCACCGCCGCCATGGCCGACCGCGTTATCCATTTCGCCGATGGCGCAATCCGCGAAATCGTCCGCAACGAAACAAAGCTGAAAGCCGAGGAAATCGAGTGGTAGCGGTGCCTTCCCCCCTCGACCGGAAACTGCTGCGCGATCTGTGGCGGATCAAGGGGCAGGCCAGGGCCATCGGGCTGGTCATCGCCGTGGGTGTGATGATGCTGGTGATGATGTCGGGGCTGGTCAACACGCTGGATGAAACCCGACGCACCTATTACGACCGCTACCGCATTGCCGAAATCTATGTGCCTGTGACCCGCGCACCGGAACGGATGCTGGACCGTCTGGCCGCCATCCCCGGCGTGGCCGCCGCCGAATCCCGCGTGGCCGGGGCGGCGCTGATCGACGTGGGCGCGGATGCCATGCCGGTGCGCGCCCGCGCCCTGTCGATCCCCGATGCCCACGCGTCGCGGCTGAACGACATCTACCTGACCGCGGGCCGGTTGCCACGCATCGGCCGCAGCGACGAGGTGGTGCTGCTGGAAGGGTTCGCCCGCGCCCGCGGCCTGGCGCTGGAGGACACGCTGACCGCCACCATGAACGGCGCGAAACACAGCTTTCGCATCACCGGATTGGCCCAATCGCCCGAATTTTTGTACACGACCGCACCGGGAGAGCTGGTGCCAGATGACGCCCGTTTCGCCGTGTTCTGGATGCGCCGCACCGCCCTGTCCGCCGCCTATGACATGAAAGGCGCGCTCAACGAGGCGCTGATGTCCCTGTCGCGCGACACCAATGCGCAGGCGGTGATCCTTGCCGCCGACCTGTTACTGGCCGATTACGGCGCAGCGGGGGCCTACGGGCTTGAGGATCTGCCCTCCAACCGGTTCGTGTCCGAAGAAATCAGGGGGCTGCGCGCCACCTCTGCCTCGGTGCCGCCGATCTTTCTGGGGGTCGCCGCCTTCCTGCTTTACATCGTGATCAGCCGCATGGTGCAGGCCGAACGCGAACAGATCGGGCTGCTCAAGGCGTTCGGATATTCCGGGACCGAGGTCAGCCTGCATTACCTGAAACTGGTGCTGGTCATCGCCGTTGCAGGGGCAGTTGTCGGGTCGGTGGCAGGGATCATGTCGGGCAGCGGGCTGGCGGTGTATTACCAAGGCTATTTCAAATTCCCCTTCCTTGTCTTTTCGATCGACCCGCGCAGCTTTGTCATCGGCTTTGCCGTGTCAATCCTGACTGCATCCGCTGGCTCGCTGTTCGTTCTGATGCGGGTGTTCCGCCTGACGCCCGCCGTGGCCATGCGCCCGCCCACCCCGCCGGACTATTCGCGCGCCTTCGACCTGGCGCGCTACCTGCACCGCTGGCTGGACCAGCCCGCGCGCATGGTGGTGCGCCGCCTGACCCGTTACCCGGGGCGTATCGCGGGGGCAGTGGTGGGCATCGCCACGGGGCTGGGCCTGTCGGTTTCGACCCTGACGACCGTGGCCGGGTTCGACAAGACGGTGGACCTGACCTTCAACGTGATGGACCGTTCGGACATGACCGTGGCCTTTACCTCGGCCCTGTCGTCCAAGACCCTGCTGGAATTGCAGCGCCTGTCCGGCGTGGAACATGCCGAACCCTTCCGCTCCGTGCCCGCGGTGCTGCGCAACGGCACCTTTTCCTATCGCGGCAACATCGAAGGGCGACCCGAACGCCCCTATCTGAACCGCGTGATCGACGGTGTGCAACGGCCCGTGGCGATGCCGCCCCAGGGCGTGGTGCTGGCCCGCCCGCTGGCCGACATCCTGCATCTTGAACCCGGCGAAATACTGACCGTCGAGGTCCGCGAGGGCCGCCGCCCCACCCTGCTGATCCCCGTCACAGGCATTGCCGAAACCCTGCTGGGCGCGCCTGCCTTCATGGAGATCGGGTCGCTATCCCGCGCGCTGAAGGAACCGGGGCGCATTTCCGGCGCCCTGCTGACCATGGACGAGGCAGAGACCGAAAACATCCGCGCCGCGATCAAGGACATGCCCAAGGTTGCCGGTGTCTCGCTCAAGGAGGATGCGCGCAACGCCTTGATACGATTGATGAACGAGGGGCCGGGATCGGTCCGTTACATCATGCTGGGCATTGCCGCGATCATCACCTTCGGCATCGTCTATAACGCCGCGCGCATCGCGCTGGCGGAACGTATTCGCGACCTGGCCTCGCTGCGGGTCATGGGGTTCACGCGCGGCGAAGTGGCCTTTGTCCTGCTGGGCGAACTGGCCGTGGTGACGCTGATTGCGATCCCGCTTGGCATCGCCATGGGCTTCGGTTTGACCTGTCTCATTGTGAAGGGGTTCAGCACCGATATCTATCAGATACCGGTGGTGTTTTCCCCGCGCAGCTATGGAGGGGCTATACTGGCGGTGCTGGGGACCTCGGCCGTATCGGCGCTGCTGGTGCGGCGCGACCTGAACCGGATCGACATGATCGCGGCCCTGAAAACGAGAGAGTAATACATACATGCCAGTCGACCAATCCAATGGCGCGCCGCGCCGCAACTCCCGCAAGGTTCTGGGGCTGCTGGGGCTGGTCATCGTCGCCGCCATGCTGGCCTATGCCTTCTGGCCGCGCCCGACGCTGGTCGACATCGGCACCGTGACGACAGGCCCGATGCGCGTCACCATAGACGAGGAAGGATACACCCGCCTCCACGACGCCTATGTGCTGTCCACCCCCGTCACCGGACGGCTGATGCGGGTCGAGGTAGAGCCGGGCGATGCCGTCGAAAAGGGCGTGTCCGTCGTGGCGCAGATGCGTCCCACCTCGCCTGCCGTGCTGGATGTGCGCACCCGCGAACAGGCCCGCGCATCGGTCGATGCGGCCGGGGCAGCCCTGCGCGTGGCCGAGGCCGATGTGAAAAAGGCGCTTGCCGACCGCGATCTGGCACAGGCCGCCCTGACCCGCACGCAGCGCCTGTTCGAATCCGGCATCGTGTCCGAGGCCGCGCTTGAATCGGCGCAACGGTCGGCGCGGCTGGCCGATGCCACACTGGACACCGCCCGCGCCGCCGTCTCCATGCGCGTGGCCGAGAAAACCAACGCCGAAGCACTGCTGCTGGGCTTTGACGATCCGGGGCTGGCCAATGCCGCCGGAACCAACGGTCAGGCAACGCCGCTTTACGCCCCCGCCACCGGCACCATTTTGCGCGTAATGCAGCAATCCGAAACCACCCTGCCCGCCGGCACGCCCATCCTTGAGGTCGGCAATATAGACGAGGGGCTGGAAGTGCGCGCAGAGCTGTTATCCACCGACGCGGTGCAGATCCGGCTGGGCGACGAGGTGCTGATCGACAACTGGGGCGGCCCGCATATGTTGACCGGCACCGTCAGCCACATCACCCCTTGGGGCTTTACCAAGGTGTCCGCCCTCGGGGTCGAGGAACAGCGCATCGCCGGCACCATCGACTTCACCGTCCCGCCCGAACAGCGCGCGGGTCTTGGCCATGGCTACCGGGTCGAGGTGCGCATCATCACATGGGCCGATGACGCCGCCACAATCGTGCCTGCGGGTGCCTTGGTCCGGCAGGGAAACGGCTGGATCGTGTTCACCGTCGAGGACGACAAGACCGTCCTTCAACCTGTTGAAATCGCGGCCAATAACGGGTTACAAGCGGCCATATCCAAAGGGGTGGAGCCGGATCAGCAGATCGTGCTTTATCCGCCTTCGGGGCTGGAAGCCGGGCAAAGGGTCGCGCAGCGCACGGCCTATTGACCCGGGCATGCCCATGCACGGGCCGGAACCGCGCAACTTTCCGCGACCGCCGCCAAATCCGATGGAAGCCAGCCGCTCTTGTCGCTATCTTGCAAACAAAAGCGCACGCTTTCGCGTTCGACCATGGCGCATTGCCGCATGACGACCCATTTGACCCCGAAAGGGCCACGGTTTGACCACTGATTTCACACTGCGCCGAACCGCTTTTGCCTCGGCTCTTGCGATCCTGATCGCGGCAATGCCTTCCTCTCCCGCCAAGGCTTTGGAAAGCCTGCGATTTCAGCTGGCCGCAGGACAAGGTGACGATGGCAATTTGCTTGACGAAATTCGCGGCAATTCTCTTTTGCGGCTGGCAGAAACCGACGGTCGGACCGAACCGCAGGATCTGTTCGCCGCCGCCCAGGCCGATTACCAGCGCATCGTGGAAACCCTTTATGCGGTCGGCCATTACGGGCCGGTGGTGCGTATCGTGATCGACGGGCGCGAGGCGGCGCTGATCCCGCCGCTGAACCCGCCCGCGCGGATTTCCAGTATCACCGTAACAGTCGATCCTGGCCCCGCGTTCCGGTTCGGCACCGCCCGCATTGCGCCCCTGCCCCCCGGCGCGGCACTGGCGCCCGATTTCGCCACCGGCAAGATCGCCCGATCGACCGTCGTGCGGTCAGCTGCCCTGCAAGGCGTCATTGATTGGCGCGGCGCGGGCCACGCCAAGGCCGATGTGGCGGGGCAGGACATCACCGCCGACCACGCCACATCGAAACTGAACGCCGACATCACCCTTGCCCCTGGCCCGCTGGTCCGTTTTGGCCGGATGCAGGTGAACGCCGAAGGCACCCGTGTCAGTTCGGGCCGCATCCGCACCATCGCCTCCCTGCCCGAGGGAGAGATCTTTGACCCCGAGGACCTGGAAAAATCCGCCAACCGCCTGCGCCGCACCGGCACCTTCCGGTCTGTCCTCCTGACCGAGGCGGAAACCCTTGGCCCCGATGGCAGCATGGACATCACTGCCACGCTTATCGACGAAAAACCCCGCCGCATCGGCGCGGGGATCGAGCTGTCCTCCTTCGAGGGGGTCACGCTGGAAGGGTTCTGGCTGCACCGCAACATCACGGGCCGCGCCGACCGTCTGCGGATCGAAGGCAAGATCGCGGGGCTGGGCGGCAACACCGGCGGGGTTGACTATAAACTGTCGGCCCGGTTCGAACGCCCCGCCGTTTACGGACCCGACACCAAAGGCTTCGCCTTTGCCGAGGTCGCGCGCGAGGACGAGCCGGATTACCGGCAGGACAAGGGCACCATCGGCATCGGTGCCAGCCGATATTTCAGCGATACACTGACCGGCGAACTGGCCGTGGCGCTGCGCTTCAGCCAGATCACCGATGCCTTCGGGCGGCGCGATTTCACGCTGTTGACCTTTCCGGGCTACTTGGAAAGCGACAAGCGCAACGACAAGCTGAACCCGACCGCAGGCAGCTATATCAAGGCCGAACTGACCCCCTATGTCAGCATTCGCGGCGCGGGCACTGGCGGGCGTTTGTTGCTGGATGCGCGTGCATATCGCGATTTCGGCAGCGAGGGCCGTTTCGTGCTGGCCGGGCGGGCGCAACTGGGCGCGGTGGCAGGTTCTAGCATCGCCGATACCCCCCCGGATTACCTGTTCTACTCGGGCGGGGGCGGCACAGTGCGCGGCCAGCCGTACCAGTCCCTGAACGTGGATCTTGGCGGCGGGCTTTCGTCTGGCGGGCGGTCTTTCGTGGGGGTGTCGGGCGAATTGCGCGCGCGTCTGGGGGAAAGCAAATTCTCCCTCGTGGGCTTTGCCGACGCGGGCTATATCGGGGCCGAAAGCCTGTATGACGGGACTGGCAAATGGCATTCCGGTGCCGGTCTTGGCGTGCGTTACGACACTGTTGTCGGGCCAATCCGGCTGGACGTGGCCGGCCCCGTCGGCGGCGACACCGGCAGCGGCTTGCAGGTCTATATCGGCATCGGGCAGGCATTCTGATGAAACGTATTTTTCTTGCCATCTGGCTGATTTTCCTTCCCCTTTTCGGCATCGCGCAGACGCCCGAGGAAGACCGCGGATATATCCAGGGCTTTCTGGAGGACACTTTGTCCGACGCGGGCCGGCAGGTCACGATCACCGGTTTCACGGGCGCGCTCTCCTCTCGGGCGACGATGCAGGAGATGACCATCGCCGACGGATCGGGCGTGTGGCTGACCCTGCGGGGCGTGACGCTGGACTGGTCCCGCGCCGCCCTGCTGTCGGGCCGGATCGAGGTGAACGCCCTCACCGCCGAGGAGGTCCTGATCCCCCGCGCGCCGGACACGGGCGATCTGCCCGATGCCGAAGCGTCCGAGGCCGCAGGCACCGGCTTCGCCCTGCCCGAATTGCCCGTCTCGGTCCGCGTGGACAAGCTGGAGGTGCGCAAACTGATGCTGGGCGCGGCATTGTTCGGCACCGCGACCGAGGCATCCGTGACTGGCTCGGCCAGCCTTGCAGGGGGTGAAGGCCAGGCCATGCTTGACATCACCCGCACTGACAATGGTGGCACGTTCAACCTGAAGGGGGCCTATGCCAATGCCACCCGAAACCTGGAAATTGCCCTGAAATTACAGGAACCTGCCAACGGGATCGTCGCCAACCTGATCGACCTTCCGGGCAAACCCGCCCTGTCGCTGTCGCTTGCAGGGAACGACCCGCTGTCCGATTTCACCGCCACGATGACGCTGGCGACCGAAGGGCAACAGCGGCTGGCCGGCACCCTGACACTGACCGAAATCCATGCCGCATTGCCCGATGATGCCCCCGAAGGCACCCCCGCCCCAGTCACGCGCGAACTGAGCGCCGAACTGGGCGGCGACCTGGCCCCCGTATTTGCCCCGCAATACCGCCCATTCTTCGGCCCTGACATCCGCTTGAAACTGGATGCCGCCAGCCTGCCCGACGGCACGCTTCTGCTGTCCAACCTGGACCTGACCGCCGACGCGATGGAACTGCGCGGCTCTGGCGCGATCAGCGCCGATGGCTGGCCGGCCCGTCTGGACCTGCGCGGACGGATCGCACCCGTGGACGGGACGGACAATGTGCTGCTTCCGGTTGGAACCGATGAAACCCGCGTGGCCTCGGCCGATCTGGAACTGACCTATGACGCGAAACGGGGCGATGCGCTGGTGCTGGACCTTCTGGTGGCCGGGCTGGTGCATCCGCAAGTCAGCCTGACCCGCGCCACCGTGACCGGACGCGGCACCCTGACAAGGGGCGACGACAGCCTGGCCGGCGGGCTGCAATCGCGGCTGGACCTGTCCGCAACGGGTCTGGCACTGGCCGATGCGGCCCTGACCGCCGCCATCGGTAACGACCTGACCGGCAGGCTGGACCTGGCATGGCAACAGGGCCAGCCTCTGCGCCTGACCGACATCGCCCTGCGCGGCGCGGATTACGGCCTGACCGGCGGGCTGACCGTCAGCGTGCAGCCCGATCCGTTAAATCTGTTCGTGCAGCATGACGTGACGGTGGATGCGCAAGACCTGTCGCGCTTTGCGCCGCTGGCGAGCACCGACCTGCAAGGCGGTGCCGATCTGCGCATCGCGGGCAAGGCCGAACCGCTGACCGGCCTGATCGACACCGCCATCACCGGATCGACCCGCGATCTGGCGCTGGCACAGCCCCGGCTGGACCCACTGCTGGCAGGCACGGGCGCGCTTTCGCTGGACCTGATCCGCGACGCCGCCGGCACCCGCATCGAGGGGCTGTCGATCAAGACCGACCTGGCGCAAATCACCGCCAATGCCAACCTGCGCACGGATGCCAGCAGCGCCAGTTTGACCGCCACCGTCACCGATCTGGCCCCTGTCGAACCGCGCCTGAACGGTCCCGCCCAACTGGACCTGAACGCCGCGCAATCGGGGCAAAGCTGGGATGTAAACGGCACCCTTGCCGCCCCCGGCCAGACCAGTGTGACCCTCAAGGCGACGGTAACCAACGGCACCGACACCCAGCCCATTTCGGCCACGCTGAGCGCCAGCATCGGCCAGCTTGGCCCCTGGTCCGCGCTGGCTGGGCAAAACCTGTCTGGCAGCGCCGATCTTGATGCGGCGCTGGATGCGCAACTGTCCGACCTGTCCGGCACGCTGGATGCCAGCCTGCGCGGCACCGATCTGGGCATGGGCAACAGCACCGTCGATCCGCTGCTGCGCGGCGGGTCCTCCTTGAAACTGCGCGCCAAACGCAACGCCGATGGCAAGCTGCTGGTGGAAATGGCTGAACTGCGCAGCGATGGCCTGTTCGCGGATGTCACCGGCAGCATGGATGACACCACGACAGCCCTGACGCTAGACGTGCGCATGGGCGACATCGGCCGTATCATCCCCGAGATTTCCGGCCCCGCCACCCTGACCGGCACCGCACACAATTCCGGCGGGCCATGGCAGGTCGACCTGTCTGGCACCGGCCCCGCGGGCATCCAGCTTGCGGCCAACGGCGCTGTTGCGCAGGACGCCGGATCGGCCAATATCGCGCTAAACGGCACCGTGCCGCTGGCCTTGGTCAATAACGCGGTCGCCCCGCGCACCCTTGACGGTTTCGCGGATTTCGATCTGCGGGTAAACGGGCCGCTGGCGCTGAATTCCGTTTCGGGCCAGGTGGTCACACGTCAGGCCCGGCTGGCCGCGCCGGGGCTGCGCGTGTCGTTGCAAGACCTTGCCGCGCGGGTGAACCTTGCTGCGGGGCGGGCACAGTTGAGCGTGACCTCGGGCGTATCCTCGGGCGGCAGTATTGCCATCACAGGGCCGGTCACCCTGTCGGCCCCGTACAACGCCAATATCAAGGCGCAGATGAATGACGTCGTGTTGACCGACCCCGAACTATACCAAACCTCGGTCGCGGGGGCGATCAACATCGACGGGCCGCTCGCCGGCGGGGCAACCATCAAGGGCACGCTGAAACTTGGGGAAACCGACCTGCGCATTCCGTCGGGGGGCGGATCAGGCTACGCGGGACTGCCGGGGCTGAAGCACCGGAACGAGCCCTACGAATCCCGCCGCACCCGCGATTGGGCGGGGCTGCTGGATGATGGCAGCGCAAGCGCGGCAAGCGGCCCTTCGGGCGCCTATCCGATCGACGTACTCATCGTGGCCGACAGTCGCATTTTCGTGCGCGGTCGCGGGCTGGATGCCGAACTGGGCGGACGGCTGCGCGTCACGGGCAGCACCGCCGATGTCGTCCCCGTGGGCCGGTTCGACCTGATCCACGGGCGGCTGGATGTGCTGGGCAAACGGTTCGACCTGATTGAGGGGCGCGCGCAACTGCAAGGCGCGCTGGACCCCTGGGTCAGGTTCGCGGCCGAGACAGAGGCATCTGGCACCATCGTGCGCATCATCTTGGAAGGCCAGGCATCGGAACCGGAGCTGACCTTCGAAAGCTCGCCCACCCTGCCGCAGGACGAAGTGCTTTCGCTGATCCTGTTCGAACGGGACGCGACCGAAATTTCGCCCCTGCAAGCGATCCGCCTGGCATCGGCCATCCACACCTTGTCGGGCAAAGGCGGCGCGGGACTGGTGGGCAACCTGCGTTCGTCGCTTGCGCTGGACGATCTGGATGTGACCACCGCCGAGGATGGCACGACAGAGGCGCGCGTAGGCAAGTACATTTCCGACAATATCTACACCGATGTGACCGTGAACAGCGCGGGCGAAAGCCAGATCAACCTGAACCTCAAGATCAACCCTCGGCTCAAGATCCGGGGCCGCGCGGGATCGGACGGGGACACCGGCATCGGCGTCTATTTCGAAAAGGATTATTAGCAGCAGGCAGGCTGGCCTGCGGCGGAAAATGGAAGGTGGGTTACAAACCCACCCTACACAAACGCCCGCGGGGTGGGTTTGTAACCCGCGTCAGGTAGGGTGGGTTTACAACCCACCGCCCCCGACCGCCCGGTTCACCCTGCCGCCGCCAGTTCCCGTTCCAGCTGCGCCTCGGCCTCGGCCCGCGGTTTGGAAAACCCTGCCAGAATCAGGTAGGCCACCGGCGTCAGGAATAGCGTTGACAGGGTGGCCAGCCCCAACCCGCCAACGATGACCCAGCCCAGCGCCTCGCGCGCCTCGGCCCCGGCACCAGCCGACAGGATCAGCGGCACGCCGCCCAGAACCGTGGAAATCATCGTCATCATCACGGGCCGCAGCCGGATGGTCGAGGCATTGAAAATCGCATCGCGCACCGCCTGCCCGTCATCGCGCAGCTGGTTGGCGAACTCGACGATCAGGATGCCATTCTTGGCCATGATCCCGATCAGCATCACCAGACCGATCTGCGAATAGACGTTCAGGCTTTGCCCCGTCGCCACCAACGCGAACACCGCGCAGGCCAGCCCCATTGGCACCGTCGCCATCACCACCACGGCCGAGATGAAGCTTTCGAATTGCGCCGCAAGCACCAGCAAAACCACGACAATCGCGAACCCGAAGGTCAGTAGCAACCCGTCCGAGGTCTGGTCCAGCGTCGCCGCCTCTGCCAGCGGGAGGATGCGGTTCTTTTCTGCCAGCACCTCGCCGCCAAGGCGCTGCACCTCTTCCATGGCGGTCCCCAGCGCCATCTGCGGCGTCAGGCTGGCCGAAATCTCGACCGAGCGGTTCTTGCCTTCGCGGTTCAGTTCCGGCGCAACGGCGCGCTCCTCAAGCCTGACAAAAGAGGCCATGGGCACCATCTGCCCGTCACCCGCGCGCACGAACACGTTTTCCAAGTCGCGCAGATCGTTCACCGGATCGGTGGTGGACAACATCTGAACATCATAGCTGGTATCGTCGATGAACACCGACCCGATCGACCGACCATCCAGCACCGATTGCAGCGCCGCGCCCAGCCCGGTGATGTCGATGCCCAGGTCGGATGCCCGCGCCCGGTCGATCTCGACAAACAGTTGCGGCTGGGTGGTCTCGTACTCCAGCCGGACCCGGCCAAAGCGCGGATCGTCCTGCATCCGCGCCACCATCTGTTCGGCCACGCTGGCCAGCTGCGCGTAGTTGTCCCCCGTGATGGCAAAGGACAGCCCGCGCCCGGCCCCGCGAATGCCCAGGCTGTTGGGTTGAATGACAAACGCCCGCACGCCGATCACCCCGCCGATGCGGCGCTGCATGTCCCCGGCGATTTCAGATTGCAGGCGGCTGCGCTGCTCCCATCCGGCCAGCCGCATCACCATGAAACCGCGGTTGTCCGCCCCGAACCCGGTGATAGAGAACACGTCCTCGACCTCGCCCGAGGTTTTCAGCGGCTCCATCGCGGCCTCTATCTCGGCCATCTTGGCGCTGGTATATTGCAGCGACACGCCCTGCGGCGCGGTCACCGACATCAGGATCACGGCGCGGTCTTCGCGCGGGGTCAGTTCCTGCTTGATGCCGCCCGCCATCATGACCGCCGTCGCCGCAACCAGCGCGGAAATCAGCACCACGACCATAGGCATCGCCAGCGCCCCGCGCAGGGTCGCGGCATAGATCGCGGCCAGGCGATTGCCCAGCCAGATCATCGGCCCGCGCGGGTCTGGTTTTGCCTCGCGCGTCAGGAAACGGCTGGCCATCATCGGTGCCAGCGTCAGCGCCACGATCGAGGACAACATGACCGCCATCGCGAGGGTAAAGCCGAATTCGCGGAACAGCCCGCCCGCCTGACCGGGCAAGAACGACAGCGGCACGAACACCGCCGCCAGCGTCGCCGTTGTCGTCACCACCGCAAAGAACACCTGCCGCGTGCCCAGCACCGCCGCCGCCCTTGGCCCGATACCCTGCCCGCGCATCCGCACGATGTTTTCCAGCACCACGATGGCGTCATCCACCACCATGCCGGTGGCCAGCACCAGCGCCAGCAGGGTCAGAATATTGACCGAGAACCCCACCAACCAGATCGCCGCCAGCGTGCCGGTCAGGGCCACGGGCAGGGTCAACGTCGGGATCAGCGTGGCGCGCACATCGCGAAGGAAGACAAAGATCACCAGCACCACAATGGCCACGGCCAGCGCCAGCGTCTTGACCACCTCTTTGATGGATCCGTTGATGAACACCGCGTCATCCGAAGTGGTGAATATATTGATCCCCTCGGGCAGCGTGCGCTGCAATTCCGTGACCGTGCGATGCACCGCCTCGGAGATTTCCAGTGTGTTCGAGGTCGCCTGCCGGATCACCCCCATGCCCAGCCCATATTGCCCATTGGCACGCAGCACGGTTTCATTCGGCGCTGGACCAAGCGACACTTCGGCCACGTCGCCCAGCTTGACATCGGGCGCGATTTCCAGCGCCTCGAAGGCTTCGGGGGTGGCGACGGTGGCAGTGGTGCGCACGTTGATCGACTGTGCATCCGCCGCCAAGTCGCCCGCCGGCGCGTCATAGGCCACATCCGCCAGCGCGGTGCGGATACCGGCAAGGGTCAGCCCGCGCGCGGCCAGCGCCATCTGGTCGATATCCACCCGGAAAATCGGCGCGCGGTCGCCGTAAATGCGCAAATCCGCCACACCGGGCAGGCTGATAAGGCGGTCCTCGACCTGTTCTTCGACGATGCGGGTCAATTCCTGCGGGCTGCGCGTGGCCGAGGTAACGGCGATGCGGATCACCGGCTGGGCATTGGCATCGGCCTTGACGATCTCGGGCTCGTCGGCGCCGTCCGGCAGGTCGTTGACGATGCGCCCGATGGCGTCGCGTGTATCGGTGGCGGCCACGTCCAGATCGACGGTTTCCTCGAATTCCAGCGTGACGCGGGATCGCCCGTAACGGCTGTTGGAACTGATCGAGCGGATGCCCGAAACCCGCCCCACTGCACCTTCGATCCGGCCCGTCAATTCCTGGTCCACGGTTTCCGATGCCGCGCCGGAAAAGCGCGTGGTGACGGTGATCACGGGGCGGTCCACATCGGGCAATTCGCGCACCTCGACCCCCAGCAACGCGGCCAGCCCGGCAATGACGATCAGCGCATTCAGGACCAGCGCCAGAATCGGGCGGCGCACGAAAAGGGCCGTTCCGCCGCCAGTGTCCGGCGCGGTGACGGGCATGGGGTCGGGCGTGATTTCCTGTGCCTTGTCAGCAGGTTCCGATACGGCAGCGGGTGCGGCGCCGGCCCTTGCGTCTGCCTTTGGTGCAGCCTGCGCCCCGCTTCTTGCAGGGGCTGGCTCTTCTCCTCGTGCGACCGGAAAGGGCATATCGCCCACGATGTCGGTCGGTTCCGCAGGGGCGCGGCGCTGCTGCCCGAAAATCCGCATCCACAGGCTCACAGTTGGCGCTCCATCTGCACGGCAAGCGCGGCGCGCGGCTCTTCGGCAAGGGTGACATCGGCACCGGGACGCAACGATTGCACCCCTTCGCGCACGACCACCTCGCCGGGAGTCAGATCGGCCTCGACCAGCACGGTATCGGCGTTGCGTTGGCGAATGAGCACCGGCACCCGCACCGCCTTGTCGTCGCGCACCGCCCAGACATATGCCCCTTCGGACGACCATTGCACCGCCAGCGGGTCCACCGCCGGATAGGGATCGCCCGTAAAGGTCATGCGCACGGAAAAGGCCATGCCCGCGCGCAGGCGGTCGCCCTCGTTCGTCAGGCGGCCCAGCACGCGCAGGGTGCGGCTGGTGCGATCCACCACGTTGTCCACGGCGCTGATTTCACCGGGCAGGGCCATGTCCGGCATGGCCAGCGGCGTTGCGGTCAGGCCCGTGCCCTGCACCACGCGCCCCACCAGCCGTTCCGACACGCGAAATTCGATCAGGATATGCGAGCGGTCGGTCAGCACCGCCAGCTGATCCTGCGCATTGACGCGGTCGCCCACTTCGACATCCAGCAGGCCGATCCAGCCATCGAAAGGCGCCTTGACCACGCGCCGCGACAAATCGAACTGCGCCTGCTCCAACGCCAGTTCAGCGGTGCGCAAGACCAGCTCTGCCTCTTGCACGCGCAGGGCGGTGACAGCGCCCGTCCCTTTCAACTGCTTGGCGCGGGTCAGGTCATCACCGGCATTGGCCAGCACAAGACGGGCGCGTTCGACCGCGATCCTCTCGGCGCTGTCGTCCAGTTGCACCAGGTCGGTGCCCTCGCTCACAAAGCTGCCTGCCTCGGCGTTGACGGCGGTGATGCGGCCCGTCGCCTCGGCGCGCAGGGTGACGGATCGCAGCGCACGCCCGTCACCGATCGCAGTGATCGCGTCATTCAGCCGCCCCTTGGCCACGACTGCGCCCAAAACGCGCACCGACCGCGCGGGCGGCGCGCCACCATCGGCCTGCGCGGCCATATCGGGCGAAACCACGCCCCAGTCGGCCAGCACCGGCCACAGGCCGACACGTTCCAGCAAGGGCTGGGACTGCGGCACGTAACGCGCCCAGATCCCCAGAACGACCAGCAAAACAAGGGCAGAGGCAAGAAATTGTCGCAACGGGCGCATATGGCATATCCAATCAGAAAGCGGCGCAGCTTATCCCGCCTTTGCATTCAGTCTAGCGCGATAGTGTGCGCGGCCAAGTCAAGTTCGGGTCATTCCTACCGCATCCCGCACGAAGCGCCCACAAAACCACAAGGCCATGACCAAAATGCTGGATCGTTATGCGGATTGCTTTTAGGCTTTCCACGATGGCCATGCCCAGCAACCAAGGAGACGCCCCATGGGAATGATGATGGCACGCCCCGACCTGCCCATGCTGCGCCCCAAGGGGGCGAAACAGCAATGCGCGGCGCTGTGCTATCGCATGAAGAACGGCAAGGTTCAGGTGCTGTTGATCACCTCGCGCGGGACAAAACGCTGGATCATCCCGAAGGGCTGGCAGGTCAAGGGCCGCAGCATGGCGCAAAGCGCCGTGATCGAAGCATGGGAAGAAGCGGGCGTGATCGGCCGGGCCAAGGGCGATACGCTTGGCCAGTTCAATTACATAAAATCCGAAGGGCCGGGGCGGCTGTCGCCCTGCACGGCCACGGTCTTCGCGGTCAAGGTGAAAAGCCTGAAATCCAAGTTCCCGGAACGCGGCCAGCGGCGGTTGAAATGGCTTGGCCGCAAGAAGGCCGCTGCCAAGGTCGCCGACCCGGCGCTTGGCGCGCTGATCCGCGATTTCGACCCGCGCCAGCTATGACCAGCCGCGCCGAAGCGCTTGATTTCGGCACCGGCATCGTTATCTCATAGACGACCGGCACAGGGCCGCGCAGCAGGAACAGGTATGATCCAGTTCACCTTGAAATGCGACCAGAACCACCGCTTTGACAGTTGGTTCCACTCCTCTGCCGCCTTCGACAAGCTGAAGGCGGCGGGCATGATCACGTGCGAGGTCTGCGGATCCCCCACCGTGGAAAAGGCGCTGATGGCGCCCGCAGTGGCCAAGACAGGCAAGGACAAGCCCGGCAAACCCGCCCTGTCCCCCGCCAGCGACACCGAAAAGGCCCTTGCCGAAATGCGCAAACAGGTCGAATCTAGTTCTGACTATGTCGGCATGAATTTCGTGTCCGAGGCACGCGCAATGCACGACGGCACCGCCCCCGAACGCAGCATCTACGGAGAGGCCCGCCCCGAGGAGGCCGCCAAGCTGATCGAGGAAGGCGTGCCCGTCACCCCCCTGCCCTTCATGCCCAAACCAAAAACCAATTAAGCCACGAAAGGCCCCGCCATGCATATCGTCATCAAAGGGGCCAATCGCGGCATCGGCCAGGCCATTGCCGCCCGTTACCGCGACGCGGGCCATGATGTGACCGCCTGCGCCCGCGACGGCAAGGGGTTCTTTCCGCTGGACGTGACCGACCCCGACCAGCAGGCCACCCTTGCACAAGAACTGGAAGGCAGGCCTGTCGATCTGCTGGTCTGCAACGCGGGCGTCTATCTGGACAAGGGCCAGAACCTTGCCGGGGGCTATCCGCCGCAGATGTGGGCCGACAGTTTTGCCACCAATGTGACCGGCGTCTTCCTGACCGTGCAATCGCTGCTGCCGAACCTGCAAATGACCGACGGTGCGAAAATCGCCATTATTTCCAGCCAGATGGCCAGTCAGACCTACGCGCCGGGGGGCAGCTATATCTACCGCGCTTCGAAAGCCGCCGCGCTGAACCTGGGCCGCAATCTAGTGCTCCAAGTCTGAAACATGTTACCTGTTTCCCCTGATTTCATCGAGAGCGTTGAGCGCGCGGCGTTCGCGG
>DFBX01000017.1 GCA_002366795.1 Rhodobacteraceae bacterium UBA3069
CCGTCTTGACGTTGATGCCGAGGTCCCGGCTCAACGCCGCGTTCGTAGCTTGCGATCGCTGTATTGTTGCTCTGATAGCGTGCGTGCCCTCTCGGCAGATTTGCCATGCAAATCGCCTGCCGGGTAACAGTACGTGGCGCAGCCGTGACGTATCTGTCCCATAGTCTTTCCTTCCATTCCAAAGAACAGATCGCACCATCAAACCTTGGGATCAAACAGCTAGTTCCACAGGCGGGTGATGGCATAGCGCAGCTTGCGCGACCCGGCACCCGCATGTTTGATATAGAGCCCGTGGCTGGCGCGCCAGGTCAGCCCGCCGCCCTTGTCCTTGCGCCATTCGACGTGCAGACCTTGCGCGCCGCCGCGCCATGCCATGACCAGCAGCCGCAGCACCCAAAGCGCCAGCAGCGCCAAGGCGGCCATCATCACCCATTGCAGCACCGTGGCGCTGCTGACGGTGATGGACGAGTCTTTCATGCCAAGGGCCGCGAATGCCTTGGCCAGAAGGCCGTTCAGTGCAGTCTCGCCTTCGGTGATCAATTTTTCGGCGTCGGTTTCGGCCTTGCCAAGAATGCTGCGGATCATATCGCCAAGCGGCGAGCGCAGCAGGACCTCCGGCAGAAGGGTCAGGCCCGCGACCCATGCCAGCGTGCGCCACTGGCGTGTCCAACCCTTGCGCGGATCGGGGCTTTGCGTGACATGCAGCGACACGTCATGCTCGCCGGGGGCGACGGTGGCCACGGCATGACAGGTGCCATCCGCAAGGGGGAACAGGCCCGTCAGCTTGCGCAGGAACCGGCGTATTGTGCCTTCGACTTTCGCTGGCGGGGCAGGGGCATAGGCGGTCAGTTCAAAGGCGGCGGCGCGGCCGGGCGGGACGATGACCTTGTGCCATTTTCCGTCGGCCTTCACCGCCTGCATCGCGCTGCTGTCCATCGCCGGTTCGGGTGCCTTGAAGGCGGCTGCATCCAGAACCGCGCCGGTGCGTGCGCCCATCTGCACGACCCCGCCAAGCCGCAGATCGTCTGCGCCTTCGGGCAGGGGCCGGTTGCCCGGTGACAGGCCCAGACGGTTCTTGCCATCGGCCTTGATCACCCATGCGTCCGGCCCTGTGCCAAAGCTGATTTCGGGCCGCGCTTTCCACGCTTCGAACGCTTGTCGGTAGGCATCGAGCTCGGCCTCGGGCAGCATTGTATCGATCAGGTCGGCAAAGTCTTCTCCGCTTGGCAACATGCCGTTGCCAAAGGCCTTTTTCAGCTCTTTTCGGGTGGCTTGCATGGGGTTTCCTTTCAGGGCGCGGCGGGCGGGGCCATGGTGACGGGCAGTCGCAGACCTCGCCGGATGTCGCGGGCGGCGGGTATCGTGGCGACATCTGCCGCAAGGCTGGGGATCAGGCTTTGTCCGACCTGCATCTGGCCAATGCCAAAGGGCTGTGGCGCGCGAGTGACGGGGGTGTCGGCGGCCCATGCCTGCGTCTGCGCCGGGCTTGCGGCCTAAAGGTCGCGCGCGACGGTCATGGTGCCGCCGTTCCTTTTGCCTGTGGTGGCCGCGGTGACCGGCAGTCGGTTCCGGATCGCGCGCGGTGTCGCGCAATCCGTGCGCGCCGCCCGCCATATAGAGCTGAACCAGCGACAGGCCGGTCAGCAGGCCGACCCCTTCGATCGCGGACAAATCTGCCTCCAGATCAGCAAACCGCAGCCGACTGCAGCCAATCGCCATTGGCAGCGTGGGGTCCTGCCGCCATGGGCAAAGCAACGCGGCGAAACGGGCGGTGATCGCGTTCGCCACCACGTCGGCTGGCACATCGCCGTTCAACACCACGCTGGCACGCATCTGCACCGGCTCATACACCGGATTGCCGACCGCGATGCGATAGCCCCAGGCGGCGGCGCGGTCGCACGGATGGACGGCTATGCGTTCGCGCAGGCCCATGGGCAGGCAGGGCAGGGTATCGGTGCCGATGCGGCCATCCGTGGGGGCGGCGACCAGATCCAGCACGCCGGGGGCGCGCAGGATGCACTTTGCCTCGGCCACCTCGGGGAAGGCGGCAAGGGTCAGCGTCTCGTAATCGCGGGGGGTATGGCGCGGTCCCGATTGGCCAGACGTTCGCTGAGCCATGTGTAAAAGGCGCGGGTGTCTTGCACCGCCTCTCCTCCATCCGATGGCAGGGGTTGTGAAACGGAACCGAACGTGGGCATCCGATTCTCAAGGCGTGTGATTGCCTTTGCGGGAATGGCCGGGGCCTGTGCGGTTGCCGTTTCCGGTGCCGTGCCCACCGCGATCTGGCGGCGCACCTGTACCGCATCGGGCGCAATCTGCCGGAATTGGCACAGCGCCTGCGTGCCGGGTGGCGCGGTCAGGGCCAGCCATGCCAGCCCGCTGCTGTCTGCGGCCAGATCCACGGGCAGTTTGATTGTCACGATACCCGTCGTCGTCAGCGCCCTTGTGCCATCGCGGCCAAGCGCGTCGGGCGGCAGCGCGCGCCAGCCCCGCGCGTCTCGGCAGGCCCAGTGCAGCCGCGCCTTGGGCGAGGCCGTCACGGGATGTTGCTGTGCCTCGCTGGTTTCGGCCAGCTCGATGAAAAGATCGACCGTTTCGCCGGGGGCAAGCCCGCTAAAGCCTGAAAACAGCATGTTTTTCCGGGTCATCGGCATCGGAACCAGCACCGGATGCTCTGCCATGGTGAGCGCGCCAAAGGGATTTTGCGCAAGGATCGTGACCTCGCCCCGATCCAGCCGCGCTTCGGCGGTGTAGGACAGGCTTAGCCCGGCGATCTGCGGCTTGACTGGCGGGGGCGGCAGGGGGGCGGGTTTTTCCCCTGTCAGCTTGGCCCAAAGGCTGCGTTGCTGGCGGGCTTTGCGCAGCACCGCGGCGCCAAGGATGTCGGGGTAGACGGCATTGGCGAAACCGTAGCCCGGCGCGGTGAAGGTCAGCCGCAGGCGGGGCGGCAGGGCATCGGGTTGCGGCGCGATATCAAGCGGGGCGAATTGCCAGCGGGCGCTGCATTGCAGCGCCTCGCTTTCCACCGTGGTGAACAGCGCGACACCATCGGCCTTTGCGGCTTCCGGCCGGTCAACGGGGATCAGGTCGGACCAATTTTCCGACTGCCACAGGGCAAAGCGCCCGCGAAAATCGCTGTTTTTAGTGCCCAGATCATAGGGCGCGTAATGGCTGGCCAGATCGGCGGGCGCGGCGGGCAGCCTGTGCCAGTCCCACTCCAACGTCAGCGCGGTCAGCCGTTTCATCGCCAGATCGGGATGGGTGATGTCCAGCGCTGCGCCGGGGGCGGGGGCCGGGCCGAATGGGGCAAAGGGCGTTGCGGGCAGGGGCTTGCCCGGTGCGGGGCCGCTGCGCAGGCCGGTCACGCCCGTCGCCGCGACACCGATCTGTGCCGATGCGATTTCAAGCTGGCCCAGCGCGGCCAGGCCAAAGACCGGCGCATCGGGGTTCAGCGTCATCGACAGCGCTGGGGGCGGCGTGCGCTGCCCCTTGATCGGTTTTCCCCCCAACAGCGGGGAAATCGGGCGGCAGGGTCAGGACAAAGCGCAGGCTATCAGATTGCCCGCCCGCGCTGTTCGGCAAAATGGCCCTGATGGCATTGGCGGGCAGCGGGGCAGGCCCTTTGGCAGCGCTGAGCAAGAAGGTGAAGGAACCAGCCACATATCCAGCCAGCGCGTCGCGCATCACATGGCGCGCCTGCTGCTGTTCGGCCTGCTTTGCAAAATGCCGCAATGCACGGACCAGGCAGTATGCACCATCTTTGGCAAAGCCGAGGGTGAGGGTGATCTGGCGCATCCCGCTGCGCGCCATGGTCAGCGCCGCGCATTCAAACACCAGACCGCTGCGCCCGCTTCAAGTGCCGCCGCGCGCGTCGTGGCATCTGGGTCCTCCGGCCCGAATGCAGGCCATGGGGTATTGGGTAAAGCGGCGTTTTCAAAGGCAAGAACCCCTGCGATCTGCCCCGCCCGATCCAGCGGCAGGCGCAGGGCGCGGGTGCAGACAAGTTTTGCGCCGGTCAGCGTTGTGCTGCGGGTTGAAAGGTAGCGCGGCGATTGCCCATCCGGCCCCTGCGGGCCCAGAAAAGCGGTGCCTTTCGGCAAGGTCAGCGGGGGCTGGCGGGGCGCAAGACCCAGCAACAGCCAAGTGCTGTCGGGCTGTGCACCGCGCGGCGCCATGCCCAGCACTTGCCGGTAGAAAAAGGCCAGGTGCTCGCCCGTCAAATCGTTCAGCCGCGCGCGGGTGATTTGCAACACCTGTGCAAAAGCCAGAAACAGCCCGGTCTGCGGCGGGTGCCGGTCGTCATTTGCCAGCGAGGTTTCAAGCGCGGCGCGCGCCAAATCGGAAATGCGCCCAATCGCGGCGCGCAACTCGGCCCGTGCCTGCGCCGTGGGGGGCAGATTGAAACCGGACTGGTCGGCCATGCGCCCGACGCCGCGCATGTCCTGCGGCGGGGCCGGTTGCGCCGATGCAGCGCCGTTCAAGCGTTCACCGTATCGACCGCCGCTTCGATCACCGCGATCAGCCCTTGGGTCACCAGCCCGTCCGGCAGCAGAACGCGCAGGCGCGTCGCCTCGCTGTACCAGTCATACAGCACGGTTTCTGGCTTGTCCGTTTCCTGTGGACGATAGGCCGAGATGCGGGCCAGAAGAAAACTGGGATCGTCGCGCAGGAAATCCGGCCAGCCGGGGTCTTTGCCAGCGCTGTTGGGCGTGCCGTCGCTGTCGTAATAGGTCAGCAGTTCGGCCACCAGAAGCGCCTGCCGCAAGGTGTCTGCCGCGCTGCGCTCGTCCAGACCTAAATAACCCGCGTCCAGCGCCGGGTTCCAGCGCGCGGCCTGCCACAGGTGGGTCAGCCGCCCGTAGACCAGCGGCGACAGTGCGGGCCCGGGCAGACCGGTGGATTTGCTATCCCGGGGCATGGGTTGCCTCTTTTAAATAAATGGGAAAACGCGGTTGCCGCGCGAATTCGTGGTGGGGATGTCATAATCCAGCGCGATGTCCAGACGCCCGTCGGCAATGCCATCCAGCCCGAATTCGATCGCGGTCAGCTTTATGCGCGGTTCGAAAAACAGCACCGCCTTGGCGATGCGCGCACGCAGGGCGGTCAGGGTCACCGGGTCGGTGCCGTCGAACACGTCCAGCTGGATGCCCAGCCCATAGGTCGGGCGCATCACCCGCTCTCCCATCGGGGTCAGCATCAGGATTTCGAGACTTTGCCAGATGTCTTCCTCGCCCGCGACCATGGCCACCGTGCCCACATGCCCCGTGCCCGGCGCTGTCGCCAGGTCGAAGCGGGGCGGGAAACGCCAGCCGCGGCCAAGAAATGCTGGGGCGTCGCGGGTCATGGTCAGCCCCCGATCTCGACCGTGGGAAAACTGGTCAGGATGGTGCCGCTGTGGATCGTTTCGTCGCCCATGCGCGCGGCGGGGCGTCCGCCGATCAGCACCGTGGCCGACCCCGTTGCTACCGTGTCGGGCGGGCCGACGCAGACCAACTGGTTCCCCATGACCGAGGCGGGCAACCCCCCAATCAGCACATTGGGCACCCCCGGCCCGATAATCGGCCCGCCCACATGCGGGATGGGCGCGGGCACGGCGGGGGGTTGCATGGGGCATTCGTGCATATCGGTCAGGCGTGCGGCGGGGGGCATGGCGGGCTTTTCCTCTCTAGTTGATCATGATCATGGTGGCGGTCAGGGACAGTTCCCCCCCGCTGGTGACAGAGGCCGAGGCACCGCCCTCGGCGCTCAGATCTGCCTCGGCGGTCAGGCTGATCGAGGCACCGCTTGCCGTTACCTCGGCCGGACTTTCCGCGCTGATCCCCATATCGCCGCTGATCGAAACTTTCCCCGTTGCGCTCAGGCTCAGGTCCTTGGGGGTCGAAATGGAAATGCCGCTTTCGCCCGTGGTGATGCTGTTGCCGTTGCTGTCCTTCATCTCGATCTGTTTGGCCTCGTCGCTGAGCGTGATGGAATGGCCGCCGGGGGTGGTGACGGTGATCACCTTGTTTTCGTCGTCAGACCCCATGGTCAGTTCGGACCGCGTAACGATGGATTTGGCGTTGTTGCCCTCTGCCGGGGTAAAGGGCATGGGGCGCGCGGCGCTGTGCAGCGACCCCAGAACGATGGGCGCATTGGGATCGTCGCCCAGATAGCCGATCACCACCTCGTCCCCGACCTCGGGCAGGAACGTGATGCCCATGGCATTGCCCGCATAGGGGCTGACAAGACGGACCCAGATGCCGTCATCGGACCCTTGCAGGGGGATCGAAACCTTGATGCGCCCGCCCCCCGCCGGATCGTCATAGACTTGCAACACCTTAGCGATTTGCAAGCCGCCCGTGCCCGGCTGGCGGGCGGCGGCGGGGGGCTGGCTGGCGTCGCGGTGGGTGTCGCCAAACCATTTTCGGTCCAGCCCGAAATGCGCCTCTGTCACCCAGCGTCCGCCGCCGGCCTGATGGCGGATGCCGGTGACATAGGCGGTGCCGTTGAACCGCGCGCCAAGACCGTTCAGTTCCAGCATCCGGCCGGGTTGAACCGCTGCATTGCCCGGAAAGGACACCATCCCCTTGATCCGCGCCATGCGCGATTTCAGCAGCTGCGCATCGGCCCAACCGCTTAGCGCCTCTTGCTCCAGCGGTTCAGGGGTGCGCAGGGCAAAGCCCGACACATTCAGCACCTCGGCCAGTTTCGCGCCGCTAAGGTTGCCCTGTGCGTTGACCGAGGGTGCAGAGCCGGTGCCATCCAGCAGCTTTTGCTCTTTCGGGTTCCAGCTTTCGGCCTTGGCCGATGCGATCTGGCTGGCCGCGTCCATCTCGATGTCCATTTCGATCAGGCTTTCGCCGAAACTCACCGACAGCGCGGGGCTGCCGAAATCGGGCGCGGCGATGGTGACCTTGCCGCCCGTCACATCGTCCACGCGGCCGTTCGCCTCGGCCAGGGACAGGATGAAATCCCAGTCGCTGCAATCGGTCTGGACCAGATGTTCCTGCGTGCCCGATATGCCGGACACATCGGCGGAAAGCCCGGCATCACCAATCAGTTTGCTGATCGCCGCACTGGGGCTGGTTTCAGTGAAAATCCGGCTGCGGCGGGCCACGGTCAGGCCCGCGGCCTTGTCGCCGCAGCCCACGACCAAGGCGGTTTCGCCGGTCGGGCCGACCACAAGGTTCTGGCGCAGGATGATGCCTTTGAACACCTCGGTGTTCTTCGCCTCGTACCCCAATTTGATGGTGATCGCCTTGCCCGGCACAAAGGTTGATCCGGCGGAAATGGTGAAATCTTCCTCGGCCGGGTCGCCATCGGCCAGGGTAATTTCCGCCATTGGCAGGCGGCCAAGTGCGCGGGTGACGGTGACATCGGACACGATATAGCTGTCCGGAATGGTGGTCCCATCCGTCTGGATTTCCATGGTGACGACGCTGCCCTCGCCTTCGCGGACCGAGGTCGCCATCACACGTCCACCGGCGGAAAGCCAAGCCCGTCACCATAGGGCAGGTGCATCAGGTCGTTCAGGTCGTTGACCCGCGCCACGCGCGGATAAAGCGCCGGACCGTCATAGATATTGTAGCACATCAGCGGCAGGGTCTCTCCCTCGCGGGCGACGCGCAGATGGGTCAGGTCCGCGCTTTCCTTTCCGGCGCTGCGGGCCAGGTCGGCCGGGGTCTGGTGCTGGCGGAAATGTAGCCCCAAACGCGCGCGCAGGGGCACCCCCGTGGGGCTGAACAGCAGGTAGGACACATCCATCCGCGCGAGCATGCAGTCAAAGGACAGCTTGCCCCAGACCACGCGCAGGTAATTGGGGCTGTGGATCGCGCCTTTGAACCCGTAGGCCAGCTTGCGGATATTGCCCATCTCGTCCTCGACCGAGGTGACGCCGGCCACCACGCCGGTGGCGTCGATGGTGATGTCACAGCTCAGCTCCTCGGGGGCGCGGGCCTTGAACTGGGCAATGGCCCCCGCCGCGTCGATGCCGTGGTCGGTGGAAAATTCGGTGCTGTGCTTGTGCTCGTATGTCTCGGGGTTGATCTGCACCTGGTACTGGCCGATCTGGCTGCGCAATTCATCATCGGAAAAGGCAAGGATTATCAGTTTGCTCAGCATCGGTTCACCTGTCCGTGCGGTGGTTGAGGGCAAGGCGCAGCTGGCGTTCGATCATGGCGCGCATCTCGCTGCGCAGGGCCTCCAGGTCGGCCTCGCGCGCGTCTGTGTCGGCGGGGTGCGGGGCCGTGACCTCGGCGCGCAAAACCAGTTCTCGGATCTCAACCGGCATGGTCCGGTCCCCCTTTCATCTGCGGCCTGTCAATCAGGCCTTGAACATCCCTGTCGCGGGCTTGGTGCGATACAGCTTGCGCGTCATGGCCGCATAGGAAAATTCCAGCGTTTCCATGGCGACCTCGTTGCCATCCGATTTCAAATCGGTGCTGGTGATCTTGGTCGGCCATGCGTTCGCCAGCTTCCACACCATGGTCGGCTTGCCGGTCTCGTCCAGCAGCTTGATGGAGATGCTTTCGCGCTTGATCGTGTTCATCTGGATATTGGCATACCAGTCGAAGAACTTGTTATCCTTGACGAAAACGCCTTTTTTCAGGGTCACGTTGCCGAATTTGGCGATGCCCGGCATCTTGATCGTGCTGAACACCTTGGAATTGCCGGCGCGGTATTCGATCACCTGCGTTTCGGTGTCCAGTCCGGTGACTTCCTGAAAGGGCAGATCGGTGCCCATATCGCCAATGTCGACGCTGAAATAGAACTTGGGAAGCGGCCAGACATTGCCTTCCTTTTCACCTGCCATGGATCAAAACTCCTTTGCTGGCCTGTTTCACGATTTCTGCATTTGCTGCTGGAAGGTCAGCACGATGAATTCCGCCGGATGGGTGATCGCGCGCGGCTCCAGGATCGAGGTGTTGAGCCAGGGGTAATACGCCGCCCCATAGCTAAGCCCGTCGGTGCCCACATTGCTGCGGAAATTCGTGATCGGCGCGTCGGCGGGGGCGACATTGGGGCCAAGCCCCACATTGCCGTTCCACAGGTCCAGAATGGCCACGCGGCTTTGCATGGTTTCACAATGCAGCAGGGCGTGCTTGGCCACGTTGGTCCAGATTGTCAGATCCAGAAGGCAGGTTTCGGGCGTCACCACCATGGTCGGCTCTTGTTCGGCCTTCAGCGTGTCGATCCCGTTGTTGAAATCATCCGCCGATGGCACCGTGGGCTTGCCGCCGGTTTCATACCCGCCGATCGACACGATGTAGCAAGGCCCGCCGCCATTGTCGTAAAAGAACTTCATCGCCTGGTGCAGGATGAAACCGCCATCCCGTTCGATCTTGTTCGGGTCGCTCTTGCTGGACTTGGCAGACAGGGGCGCGGCAATGCCGAACAGTATTTCGAACTCGGCAAAAGAGGTGATCCGCACCGGCACATTGGTCAGAGAGGACGTGCCCCGCATCGCCTTTTGGGTATAGCCGATGAAGGCAGGAACCGCTGTCGGAACCTCGACCACGGAATTGGGAAAGGCATCCTTTTCAACGATATAGACGCCGGGTGTTTTATATTGCGACATGGCGGTTTTCCTGATCGTCGGGCAAGAAAGGGCGGCGCGTTGGTGCTGCGACCGTTACGATTGCTCGGTTGTGGCCTTGCATGCGGCCTTGGCCAGAATATTGGCGACGGCCTAGGTGTAGGTGGCTTTGGCATTGGCCAGCGCCAGCTTGGCCTGATCCACATCCAGCGCCTTTTGCGCCTCTGCGGTGTCGGTCGCCGATTCCGGCGTCACCTCGCCCTCTTTCGACGCCTGCTCGGCATCGAGCAGCGCCGTCTGCGCCGTGGCCTTTGCCCCGGCGGCGGTTTCCTCGGTGGTTTGGGCGGTGTCCAAGGCGGTGGTGGCGTCATCGAATTCGGTGGTCTTGGCGGTCAGCTTTTTCTGCGCCTCGTCCAGCGCGTGCTGCGCCTTGGCCTTGTCCTGTTTGGCCGTCTGCAAGGTTTCCTTGGCGGTTTTCACAGCCTCTGTCGCGTCTTTGACATCCTTGTCGGCCTTGGCCTTAGCGATTGTCTGGTCATACTCGGCACCGGCTTTGACAATCGCCAGCGCCTCGGCGGCCTGCGCCTGCATGTAGGTCAGCTTGGCGGCGGCCAGATCGGCGGCGGATTGGTCGTCTGCGGCCTCTCGGGCGGCTTTCTTCGCGGCTTTGTGCGCCTCTTCGACCGGGCCGGGTTTCTTGCCGCCACCGTTTGTCTTCGTGGTGGTGTCCTGATCGGAACCGGCATTTTCTGGTGTGTCGGAAGAGGGGCTTCTGGCCATTGGGCAAATCTCTCCTGTTCCGTCGCAAATGATTGCGATCGCTAAATAAAACCCATCCCTACAGATGAAACTGTTCGCTGCGTCCAAGTCGCGTTAAAAACCCATGCGACCGCCCGTGCATGCGACCGCCCGTGTCGGAAAATCGCCGGGGCCTCTAAACGGTTCCACAGAACAGGAAACATTGCGAGAAAAATCCGGCAATTTGTCGCTTGTTGCCTTGATCGCTACCCGATTCGCAGTTGCCGCAACGTCAGCACAATCTAAGAAAGTAACGCGATTACAGCGGCTTTAGATTTTGCACGACTTTCGCCTTGTGGGAGAATTTTTTTGTGCGACGAAGGAGGTTTGCCTGTGGATAACTCGGGAGCCGGGTCGGGAATCTGTTGGTCTGATCATGCGGATCGGGGGGGAATTGCCCGGTTTCCGGCCCACGATTCGCGTCAAGGGCGGAGCATGCGATGGGCCGCGTCGTAGGTATTCCGTGTTGTGTCATCAGGCGGTGCGCTTCTTCCCAGGTTCCAAAGGGCGCGGACCCGGCGCCTCCGCCCCGTTGATTTACTCTTTGGGTCAAACGCTGCTGCGCGACTGCGGGCGTTTGCCCTTGAATTCTGTTGTGAATACCATCGTGCGCTACGCGTACAATAGTGCGCCGCGCCGCCAAAAGGTCGATAAAATCGCGGTTGTGGTTCTGACCGTAAGCCAGCCCGCGCTCATGCAGGTAGCCGGTAAAATGCTGCGGGACCATACCGGCAGGGTCGGCCCCCAACTGCGGCACCACGTTGTTGCCATACTGACTGTCCGTGCCGATCACGGCCCGTTGCGGGTGGCGGGCGTCCGCCTCTGCCATCCGCGCGGCTGGGGCCATTCCGCTCAGCCGTTGTTCGGTATGTGTGCCGGCCGCCCAATTGGGCTGCACGGCGGCGGCGGGCAGGGCGGGAACTGCCACCTGTGCAGCAAGTCCGCGATTCCAAAGAATCGCCAAGGCACGGCGTTCATGGAGATCGACTGTCGCGTCTGCAATCCGGGCCTGCACCTGCGCTTGGTTGAACCCTCCGCCTGCGCGATTGGGGCGTCCGCCGGCATCCGCGGTACCACGCCCGCGCCCGCCACCTGCGCCAGACGCGCCACTTGCGGGGCCGCGTTGGCCAAAGCTTGCAGGCGGGTCAGCCGTGCAGGCGCGACACCGCCTGTCGTATTGTGGAACGGCTGTGTCTGCGGCTTTTTGGCGGTGGATCGGCGCATGTTGTCGGCTCCTGTATCGCGGCGGGTGGGGGCACATGGCCCTGCGCCGCCACCCTTTCACAATAGCATGAAACCCAAGGTTTCGCGTCGAATTTAACGCAATCATTCCGGTGTCTTGCGTGTATTGGTGGCAATCTTTGCGTGTGACGCGCTTGCCTCGGGGGCGATTGGGCGGCATCCTTTCACCCATATGGCCCGCGATTTTCAGCCTGACATTCCCATGTAGGGGACACCGTTTTGCGCCAATATTCTGCTCCGGGTAAATCCAGTTCCCAAGCCTTGGCGGCGCGTTCTGCCGCGCCGGACACGCGGCTGTCGCGGCTGAATGCTATGGCCCAGCAGGGCGCAGGGGCCAGCGGGCCTGCCGCGCTTCAGGCGCAGGCTGACGCCAGTGCCGCACCCGCCCCCAACCGCACTGGAATGCCGGACGGCTTGAAAGCGGCGGTCGAGCATTTGTCGGGCCGTGCGATGGATGATGTGCGGGTCCACCATGGTTCGGGTGCAGCGGCACAGTTGCAGGCCCATGCCTTTGCCCGTGGCGGCGACATCCATATCGGGCCGGGTCAGGGGCGACACCTAGCGCACGAAGTGTGGCACGTCGTGCGGCAAAAACAGGGCCGCGTGCGCCCCGAACGGGTTTTGCCCGGCGGGGTCGCGGTCAATGACAGCCCTGCGCTGGAGGCAGAGGCGGACCACATGGGCGCCGCTGCCGAACGCCTGTCGCGCACCCCGGGCCGGTGCAACGCCGCGCATTGAAAAGCGTCTTTCTGGGCAGTGTCGCCCATGTGATGCAGCCGGCCTGGTATCTGCACAAGGGCAAGCGGATATGGGTCGAACCGGACCAGGCACCACCCCCCCGGTGCCCTGCGCGAGGTGTTCGTCGCGCATCAGCAAAACCCGTCTATCCTGCACCCGAAAGGCGCGGGCAAGACCAGCTATGACGACACCGGCGCGACCACGGTTTCAACCCCGAAGGTCGCGAAAAGCGACAAGGCACCCGGCACCAAGGCGCTTGAAAAACGTGCCAAGGCCGTGGGCACCGACCTGTTCGCGCGCGCGCAGGGCCGGTCCAAAAAGCAGTTGGAACAGGATGCGAAATTTGCCGCCTCGGTCTCGGCCATGCTGGAGCGGATCGGGGCCGAGGCGCTTTCTCTGAAACACGAAGCGAGGGTCAGGGCCGCCTATGACAAGCCAGGGTTCAAGCCCGATGATTACCGTAAGGTGATCCCCGGTCAGGACGAGATGTCGCGCACCTCGACCACGGGGGGATTGTTCATTCAATACAAGGCGCAGGCGGCAAAGGCCAAAAGCCTGAGCGCCAAGAAGAAAGCCACGATTGACGAATTGGGCATCCAGCTGATGCGCCTTGCCAGCGCGATGCGCACAACCCACCCATGGCGTGGTCGCGCCCACGACCGTTGGCGGCAAGGTGCAGGGCCAACAGCACCCGACCGAGAAGTCCATGCCAAAGATGCCTGGGGGCAGTTCGGCCCACGGGCTCAACGACACAAGGCGGGCCGAGGCGAGCTTGCACACCTATGAAAGTTTCAGCCAGGAACAAAACGTCTCTCCGGTGATCCTCTACCTGACGGAATTACTGGCGCATCTGGTTGGCACGCTCTGTCACATGATGTGGCCGCTTGGTGCGGAAAACGTGCCCGACTGGCTGCCATCTTTCGTTGAACAGAAGCGGCAAGAGCGCGAGCGGGTCAAGGCCATGGCGAACCTCGTGGCGCGCATTCCGGGCGTGCCGATCACCCTTGCGCCGCAGCCGCCTGCAGACCGGATGCGAAGCCGCAAGACACCTGCCTCGCCCTCGCGCGGCCATGCGAAGGCGGAAAAACAGCGATACAAGAAGCGACGGCGACTGCTGGTCGAAGCCACAACAGCGGCGACCAAGACCGCCAAGCCCGGCGATCCGATCGTCGCTGTGCAGAAAAAGGCCGAAACGACGAAAGCGGACAGCCTGGATTGGACCGAGATCGAGGCCCTGAGCGCCGAGGCAGAGGCGATATTCGCTGCTATTGCCGCAAATGGAATGCTGCGCAGACGGGTCACCGACTCAGGTGCGGTCGCGACGCACCCGGCAGGGGCCAACGGCCTGCGCGCCCCGTCGATCCAGCAATTCATGACCGAATGCGGCCAGATGGCGGTGCATAACGCCTTGGCGATGACGCCGGGCGCAGGCCATGCCGATACCGATGCGGCGCTGTTCGCGCTGGGCCCGATGAACAATGACATCCACGAAGAAGACATCCGCGCCATGCTGGCACAGGCGGGCCATCCCGGCATTCCGGTCCTAGGCAACCTAGCCGAGATGCAGATGCTGATCGGGCATCTGCGGGCGGGCGATGCGCAGGTTCTGGCCAATTTCGGGCAGGGTCCGACGCACCAGGCCGGATTGATGACGCTGGATGCCTTCATGACGGGTGCCACGAATGTGCCGCGCCTCGTGGTGAACACAGCCGGCCATCCGGGGGCCGAACATCAGGGCTATCACTGGATCGCGGTCGAGTTGACGCGCGTGCCGCCCGCAGGACCGGGCGCGGCCCCGCAGATACACATCACCTATCGTGACAGCCTGCCCTACGATACCGATTGCGCGCATTTCTTTGCCGCCTTGCGGGGGGCCTTGGGCTAGGCCGCAGGCAGGGCGCGGGATCTTGCCCTTGCGTTGTGGCGGGTCGCGCTCTACCCCCGTTGCGCAAACCGCCACAAGGATGCCAGACGCGATGAGTTCTAATGCCCTGACCCCGCTAGATCACGCCCATGCCGCGATGGAGGCCGCGCCCGATGACGATGCCGCCCGCCTGCGGTTCTTTGAACGTCTGGCCGATGCGGAATTGTTCCTGCTCCTGACCGAAGAGGCAAAGGACGAGAACCTGAGCCCAGAGGTGTTTGAGCTGTCCGATGCCACTTTCGTGCTGGCCTTCGACCGCGAGGAACGTCTGGCCGCCTTCACCGGTCGCGCCTCAGCCTATGCGGCGCTGTCGGGCCGCGTGATCGCGGGCCTGTGCGCAGGGCAGGGGATCGGGCTGGGGGTGAACCTTGACGTGGCACCCTCGTCGATCCTGATCCCGCCGCAAGCCTTGGAATGGTTGGCCGATACCCTGACCCATGCGCCCGAAGAAGCACAGGCAAGAATCGAGGAAGTGCACCCGCCCAAGGGCCTGCCAGAGGCACTGCTGACAGGGTTGGACGCGAAACTTGCCACGGCCCTTGGGCTGGCTGGCCACGCCTGCCTTGTCGCCGTGACATACGCGGGCGGCGGGCGCGGGCACCTTCTGGGCTTCATCGATCCGAAACCGGGTGCCGAAGGCACATTGGCCAAAGCCGTGTCCGAGGCGCTGACCTTCTCGGGGGTCGAGGCGGGAACGCTGGACGTGGGATTCTTCAACGCCGATGACCCGATGGCGGCGGCCCTGGCGCGCAACGGGCTGCGTTATGACCTGCGTAAACCCGAAGCCCCGGCACAGCGCCCCGCGCCGGGCTCTGATCCCGACAAGCCACCGATTCTGAAATAAGCGGAAAACTCGGGGGCTGATGTCAGGGTGATGGCCATCCGGATAGCAAGTCCGCCTCCGGCGGGAGTATTTTGAGCAAAATGAAAACAGTGTGTGTCCATTTTTTCATTTTGCCTGAAATACTCCGGGGGAGCGTTCATTTGCTTGCAAATGAACCGGGGGCAGCGCCCCCTGCCGCGCGCAGCGCAAATGGTGAAAGAGTGCAGGCCCGAAGGGGCTGCGCCGCTGGATCAGTAGCCGCTGGCGCGGTCCACGAGGTAAAGGAAACCCTCTCCGGCCTCGCCGCGGCGAATGTTTTCCACGATGGTCAGCGCGGCGGTCGCGGGTCGCGTTTCCGAGGCGATATGCGGTGTGACGGTCACGCTTGGGTGTTGCCAGAAAGGATGATCCTTCGGCAGCGGTTCGGTGCGGAACACGTCCAGCGTGGCATGGGCTATCTGGCCGCTGTCCAGCGCCGCGGTCAGCGCGTCGTCGTCGATCAGCGGTCCGCGTCCGGGGTTCAGGAGGAATGCGCCTTTTGCCATAAGAGACAGCGTTTCTGCGTTGATCACGTTTTCCGTTTCGGCTGTGAGGGGCAGCAGCAGCACCACAACCTGCGCATCCGTCAGCGCCTGTGCCAGCCCATCGGCCCCGCTAAGGCAGCGCAGGCCCTTGATGTCCTTGGCGGACCGGCTCCATCCCGTAACCGGAAAGCCCAGCCCGGCCAGTGCCTGCCCGCAGGCCGCACCCAATGCCCCTGTTCCCAGAATAGTCACCGGGCGGTCGCTGGCCAGCGGCGGCACGTCCTGACGCCATTCACCGTTCAGCCCGCGGATATGCGCATCCATCCCCAGGTGATGGCGCAGCACATGGCCCGTCACCCATTCCACCATGCCTTGCGTCAGCCCGTGATCGACCATCCGGGCCAGCGGCTGGGTCAGGGTGTCATTCGTCACGATGGATTCCACCCCGGCCCAAAGGCTCAGCACCGCCTTGGCGCGGGTGAAGGGGGTGAAATCGCGCAGGCCACCGCTGGGGGCATAGACGATGTAATCAACCTGGTCCGCGGGGATGTCAGTGGACAGGTTGGCCTTGATGCCCGCCTTGGGCAGGGCGGCGCGCAGGTGGCCCTCGTATGCGGGCCACATGTCGGGACTGGCGGAAAACAGGATATTCACCATCGGATCGGGCCTTTCCTAGCGGGGTTTGTGGACATGCGCGCTTTGCACCAGTCCGAAGGCGGCCAGCAGCACCAGCATGGCCGACCCGCCATAGCTGACCAGCGGCAGCGGCACGCCGACCACCGGCGCAAGCCCCATCACCATCGCCATGTTCAGCGCGAAATAGAGGAAAAAGTTCAGCGCGATCCCCAGCGTCAGCAGCGACGAGAACCTGTCGCGGTTCGCCAGCGCCGCCCAGATGCAGAACGCGATGATCAACATATAGAGTGCAAGCAGCGAGATTGCCCCGATAAACCCGAACTCCTCGCCCAAGGTCACAAAGATGAAATCGGTGTGCTTTTCGGGTAGAAAGTTCAGCCGGCTTTGCGTGCCTTGCATGAACCCTCGCCCGGTCCAGCCACCGGACCCCAGCGCGATTTTTGACTGGATGATGTTATAGCCCGCGCCAAGCGGGTCTTGGGACGGATCAAGGAACGTGTCGATCCGTCTGAACTGGTAGTCCTTCAGCAACTGCCAATCGGTGCCGCGCGAATTGAACACAGCCGTGACCAGCCCAACCCCCGCGGCAATCACGGCGGCGAAATAGGCCCAGTGGACACCGGCGAAAAACATCATCCCGCCGCCCACGAACAGCAGGAGCAGCGCGGTGCCCAGATCGGGCTGTTTCAGCACCATTGCCGTGGGGATCAGGATCAGCACCACGGGGATCAGAACCCAAAGCGGGTGCGATTTGCGTTTCAGCGGCAGCCAGTCGTAATAGGCGGCCAGGAACATCACCAGCGCCACCTTGGACAGCTCGGACGGTTGCAGCCGCACGAAACCCAGGTCGATCCAACGCTGCGCGCCCATGTTGACCGACCCGAAAAACTCGACCACCAGCAGCAGGCCAAGCGCGCCGACATAGGCCACGCCCGACAGGTTGCGCCATAGGTAGATCGGCACCAGTCCTATGATGAACATCAGCGCCAGCCCCACGGCAAAGCGTTTCATCTGCGCCCCGGCCCATGGGTTGAAATCGCCGCCCGCCACGGAATACAGCATCAAAAAACCGAAACTGGCCACCGCCGTCAGCAGCAGCGCCAGCGCCCAGTTCAGGTGCAGCACCTTGCGCAGACCGATGGGGACATGTTTGACGGAATACTCAAGATAGCTCATGCGCGCCCCTTGCTTCCGATGCGGATGTCCTGCCGCAGCTTCTTCAGCCGGGCCTGTTGCGCGCGGATGCGGCCACGGTCGCGTTCGGGATAGGCGGTCAGGGGCGGGTCTTCGCCGTATAGTGCCTGAAGCGTGATGTCGCGCGCGATGGGGGCCGCTGCGGTGGACCCGCCGCCGCCATGTTCCACCACCACGGCCACGGCGACCTTGGGGTTGTCATAGGGGGCGAAGTTCACGAACAAGGCGTGGTCGCGCCGGTTCCATGGTAGATCGGCGTTGCGGGTCACGCCGCGCGCGCGTTCGGCGGCGGTGATGTTGCGCACCTGGCTGGTGCCGGTCTTGCCCGCCATGCGCATGCCTTCAGCCACGATGCGCGACCGGAACCCCGTGCCGCGGCCGGAATTCGACACCGCATACATGGCTTTGCGCACCATGCGCAGGTGGTTTTCGTTCACGCCCAGCGGTGCCCCCGCACCCGAAGGGGCCTCGACCGCGTCCACGTTTTTCACCAGGCGTGGCTCGATCGCGCGCCCCGTCGCCAGCCGCGCCGTCATCACCGCCAGATGCAGTGGCGAGGCTTGCACCAGCCCCTGCCCGATAGAAGCGTTGACCGTATCCCCGATCACCCATTCGCTGCCGAATACCTCTTGCTTATAGGCCTTGGTGGGCGCGCGGCCGCGGGCGACGGCGGACATGGGCACATCGTGGCGCACGCCGACGCCCAGCCGTTCGGCCATGGCGCTGATATTCTCGATCCCGACTTTCAGGGCCAGGTCGTAGTAATAAACATCGCAGCTTTCGCGCAGGCTTGTTTCAAGGTTCACATGGCCATGGCCCGCGCGTTTCCAGCAGTGAAAGCGGCGGCCCGAGATCTCAAGATGGCCGGGGCAATAGACGGTATCCTCGGCCCCGACGATGCCGGCCTCCAGTGCGGCCATGGCCGTGACCATCTTGAATGTCGATCCCGGCGGATACAGGCCTTGCACGGTTTTGGACGCCAGCGGGCGGTATTCGTTATCCGTCAGCGCCTTGTAATCGGCCACGGAAATGCCCCGCACGAAAAGGTTGGGGTCATAGGTCGGCGCGCTTGCGATGCCCAGCAGATCGCCGCTGTCGCAGTCGATCACCACCGCCGCCGCGCTTTCGCCGGTCAGCCGCGCATGCATGTAGTTCTGCAATTCCGCATCCACGGTAATTTGCACGTCGACGCCGGGAACGCCTTCTTGCCGGCCCAGTTCGCGCACCACGCGGTTGGCGGCGTTCTTTTCGACGCGGCGCACACCGGCCTTGCCGCGCAGCGGATCCTCGTATTTCGCCTCAAGGCCGACCTTGCCGATCTGGAACCGCGGCAGCATCATCAGCGGGTCGGGATCTTCCATCCTGGACAGGTCATAGTCGGACACCGGCCCGACATAGCCGACCGTATGCGCGAAATCCGGCCCCATGGGATAGTGCCGCGACAGGCCGACCTCGGGGAAGACGCCGGGCAGGGCGGGGGCATTGGCGGCGACCTTGGCGATATCTTTCCAGCTGACGCGGTCCGCGATGGTGACGCGGGTGTCGCCGCGGCGCTTCTCCATTTCCTCGCGGGCCTCGGCCAGTTCCTCGGGGTTCAGCGTGACCAGCGCGGACAGGCGGCGCAGCACCAGTTCCAGATCGCCCGCTTCCTCGCGGACCATGACGATGCGGTATGATGGCTCGTTCTGGGCGACGATCACGCCGTTGCGGTCGAATATCTGGCCGCGCGCGGGGGCGATCAGTTCCAGGTCAATGCGGTTTTCCTCGGCCAGGGTGCGATACTGATCGGCCTGTTCCACCTGCATATAGCGCATCCGCCCCGCCAGCACGGCGGCAATGGCGACCTGCGCGCCGCCCAGCAAAAGCCCCCGCCGGGTGATACCGCGCGCGCTGCCCGCGTTGTCCTTCTGGTGGCGCCTCATTTCTGTACTCCCCTCATAGCCGGTGGCCCAGCGCGTCCACTTCGCCGGGCTGCGCCTTACGCACGCCGAATGCGAAATGGGTCAGCGCCATGACCAGCGGATAGGCCAGAACCGTCGCTGCCAGCTGGATCAGCGTAAGGCCAAGCGGTGGCTGCGGCACCATCAGAAGGGCCAGCACCATGCGGTTCGCCAGCATCACCGCCAGCATCACCAACGCCACGCTGAACCATTCCGCGAACATGGTCTGCTCGCGCATCTGCACCGACCGCGCCTTCAGGAATTCAACCGCGACGACCACCAGAAAGGCCAGCAATCCGGGCGGGCGCTGGAACAGCAGGTCGGTCAGCAGCATCACCGCCGCCACCAGCAGGGCGGGCACGTATTCGGGGCGGCGCAAGGCCCATGCCATGGGCAGCGCCAACAGCAAGTCGGGCCCGGCCCAGTCATGCGGGCGGATGTCCAGCGGCATCAGCTGGAAGAACACGATCCCCAGCGACAGGCCCAGGTACAGCGCCCGCATTATCCAGATGCGAGAGGCAGCCTTTTCAGCCATCGTTGCCCTCCGCCGCTTGCGCCTCTGCCACGCCTTCCGGGATTTCCACGGGCGCGGGCAGGATCAGAAGGCCCGGATCGCCGATCACCTCGGCCTTGGGGTTGCGCAATACGCGCAGGAATTCCAGACGGTCGTAATCGGCAGACAGGCGCACGCGCCAGCGCCCGCCGCTGTCTTTGACCACCTGCCCGACCAGCAGGCCGGGCGGGAAAATCCCCGCATCGCCCGAGGTCACGACCCGGTCGCCGGGGCGCACCTGATCAGGGTTTTCAAGGAAAGACAGGTGCGGGGCCACGGTGTTGTCGCCCATGATCAGCCCGGCCTGTCCGGGGGCGGCCTGGGTGACGCCCAGCTGTTCGCTGACCGGCTGGATGCGCACCGGCACGCGGCTGGAACTGTCAGTCAGCAAAACCACCCGCGCGGTGCGCTGCCCCACGCCGGAAATGCGCCCCACAAGGCCGATCCCGTCCATGGTGGCCCAGCCATCGACGATGCCATCCCGCGCGCCGACATTCAGCAGAACCGATTGCCGATAGGGCGACCCGCTGTCCGCCAGCACCACGCCCGTCACATAGGTCAGGCGCGGGTCCAGCCGGACCTTGTTCAGATCCAGCAGGCGGGCGTTTTCCTGATCCAGCTGCAGGGCGGCCTCTTTCCAGGCCTTCATCTCTTGCAGCTCGCGGCGCAATTCCTGGTTTTGCTTGTGGATGCGCTGATAGGATTGGAAATCGCGCAGCACGTTCACGGTGCCCGTGACCGGCGCCATGGCCCAGTCGAACGAGGGCACGACCACGTCCACCACCCGCGCGCGCAGCCGCTCTACGCGGGGGCTGTCGATGCGCCAGACAATGAAAATGGCCAGAAGACACAACAACAGAACCCCCAGAAGCAAGCGCTTCAAAGGGCCAAGATAGTCCTCGTCCTCTCTTCGGTCTCTGGCCATGGTTCCCCTTGCTTAAAGGGTGGCGGGGTCAGCTGTCGTAGTCAATCGCGTGACGCAGCTGTTTTTCGTATTCCAGCGCCTTGCCCGTGCCAAGGGCCACGCAGTTCAAACTTTCGTTGGCGATGGAGACGGACAGGCCGGTCTGCTCGCGCAGGGCAAGATCCAGATCGCCCAGAAGCGCGCCGCCGCCGGTCAGCATTACGCCGCGGTCCACGATGTCGGCGGCCAGGTCGGGCGGGGTTGCCTCCAGCGCGGTCATCACCGCCTCGCAGATCTGTTGCACGGGTTCCGACAATGCCTCGGCCACCTGGGCCTGTGAAATTTCGGCCTGCTTGGGCACACCGTTCAGCAGGTCGCGACCGCGCACCTCCATCGTGGCGCCGCGCCCGTCATCGGGCATACGGGCGGTCCCGATGCTGGTCTTGATCCGCTCGGCCGTGGATTCACCGACCAACAGGTTTTGCTGGCGGCGCAGATAGTTGATGATCGCCTCGTCCATGCGGTCACCGCCGACGCGGACCGAACGCGCGTAAACGATGTCGCCCAGCGACAGCACGGCCACCTCGGTGGTGCCGCCGCCGATGTCCACGACCATGTTGCCGGTCGGGTCGGTGATCGGCATCCCCGCGCCAATGGCGGCCGCGATGGGTTCGGCAATCAGGCCAGCGCGACGCGCGCCTGCCGACAGAACCGACTGGCGGATCGCGCGCTTTTCAACGGGTGTCGCACCGTGGGGCACACAGACGATGATCTTGGGCTTGGAAAAGGTCGAGCGTTTGTGAACCTTGCGGATGAAATGCTTGATCATTTCCTCGGCCGTGTCGAAATCGGCAATCACCCCGTCGCGCATCGGGCGGATCGCCTCGATGCTGCCGGGGGTGCGGCCCAGCATCAGTTTCGCATCCTCGCCCACGGCCAGAACCTTTTTCACGCCGTCCTTGACGTGATAGGCGACGACGGAAGGCTCGGACAGGATCACGCCCTTGCCTTTGACGTAAACCAGCGTGTTGGCGGTTCCCAGATCGATGGCCATATCGGACGAGAACAGCCCGGGCATCTTGTCAAAGATCGACATATCTTAGCGTTTCCTGTGCTGCGCGAGGGGCGCGTTTTACAATTTCGAACATTGCCTTGCGACTCTCCCAAGTGCAGGCAAAGGCCCTTATATTCGGGTGGCGCAAAATACGAAAGGGGGCGGCTGGGGCAAAATCAGCGCCATTCCGCCGCGCATAAGGTGCCAAGCGGGTTTTGGCCGGTGGGGGAAGGGGGCTGCCCGCCCCCTCGTCGCGCCCTGCGGGGCGCGCCTCCCCCCGCTATACGCCGCGCTAATACCGTGCTGTGCGCAATGCGTCTGGCGTTGCGTCGCGTCCCCCGCCGTCTGTGTTCCGCAAACACTCTTCGCCGCGGGCGTCCCACTTGCGCTGGGGCCTTTACGCGCCGCCACGCTGCGCGTATCTGCACCCTATGCTGTCCTATCAACATATCTATCACGCCGGAAACCTGGCAGACGTTCAAAAGCACGCGCTTTTGGCCAGAGCGATCCAATACATGACCGCCAAGGACAAGCCGCTGACCTATATCGAAACCCATGCGGGGCGCGGCGTTTATGACCTGTCGTCGGATCCGGCGTTGAAGACGGGCGAGGCGCAAGCCGGCATCGCCATGGCCGAGGCGGCGGGCTGGTTCGCCGCCGATCACCCTTATATACAGGCTTTGGCAGCAACCCGCGCCACCTATGGCACTGACGCCTATCCTGGCTCTCCGCTGGTGGCGGCGCAGTTGTTGCGCCCCACCGATCAGCTGATCCTGGCCGAACTGCACCCGCAGGAACATAGCGCGCTGGAATATGCCATGGCGCCCTATCCGGCGCGCATCGTGCGGCAGAACGGGTTCGAGATGGCGCAATCGCAATGCCCGCCGACCCCGCGCCGCGGCTTGATGCTGATCGACCCATCCTACGAGGTAAAGGCCGATTACAGCGCGATCCCAGACCAGATCGCCAAGCTGCATCGTAAGTGGAACGTGGGCGTGATCGCCCTTTGGTATCCGATCCTGGCGGATGCGCCGCATCGCCCCATGCTGGCCGCGCTGAAACGGCTGAACCTG
Organism: Rhodobacteraceae bacterium UBA3069; assembly: GCA_002366795.1. GTDB lineage: Bacteria > Pseudomonadota > Alphaproteobacteria > Rhodobacterales > Rhodobacteraceae > UBA3069. Next base: position 22,918 of record DFBX01000017.1, read on the forward strand.
CCGGATCTGATGATCCACGAGGTGTCCTTTCCCCCCGCCCGCGAGGGGCATCGCATGGTTGGGTCCGGCATGGCCATGGTCAACGCGCCCTGGGGCCTGGCGGAGGAGGCCGCGCGCCTGACCGCCCTGTTCAAGCGGCTGTAAAGCCCGCCCTGAACGCAGAGGGCAAGGGCGCCGTAGTCCGGTCAAATTGGCAAAAGCATGGTATTTCTGCGTGTTATCCCGAGTATACTGGCTGATTACTTGCGGTTTCCCAACAAATTTGACGCTATGGTTTCGCCCAAGGATCGCAAAGGCATCTGCACGCCGCGGCTTGTCGCAGGCGCGGGCCTTGCACCCGCCCGGCTGCGGGGGCATGTTGGCACCAGCCGCACCCAAGGGACCGCCATGAAACCCAAGATATTGACCACGCTCAGGGGCTATTCCGGCCCCGATCTTGCCGCCGACATGCTGGCAGGGATGACCGTTGCAATGGTGGCTTTGCCGTTGTCATTGGCCATTGCCATCGCATCGGGTGCGCCGCCTGCCACGGGGCTGGTCACGGCTATCGTGGGCGGTTTCCTTGTGTCGGCTTTGGGTGGCAGCCGGGTGCAGATCGGCGGGCCGACGGGCGCTTTCATCGTGGTTGTCTATGGCATCATGGCCGCGCACGGGCTGGACGGGCTGGTGCTGGCCACCGCCATGGCGGGGCTGATCCTGCTGGGGGCGGGTCTGCTGCGGGCGGGTTCGCTGGTGTCCTACGTGCCCGAACCCGTGATCAACGGCTTTACCATCGGCATCGCCGCGATCATCGCGATCAGCCAGCTGGCAGACCTGATGGGGCTGACGCTGACCCATGCCTCGGCCGACCTGTTCGAAAAGATACCGGCGCTTTGGCAGGCGCGCCATACGTTCAGCTTTGCCGCCCTTGCCACAGGGCTGCTTACCATGTTGGCGATCACCTTGCTGCGCCGCGCCTTTCCGCGCTTTCCGGGGCTGATCATCGCGGTGGGCGGGGCATCTGCCGCGGTGGCGCTGGCGGGCCTGCCGGTTGATACCATTGCCGCGCGGTTCGGCGAACTGCCCGCCACGCTGCCCGTGCCCCACCTGCCGGAAATCACCTATGCACGGCTGGTCGAACTGTTGCCCTCGGCGCTTGTGATCGCCTTTCTGGCCGGGGTGGAATCGCTGCTCTCCGCCACCGTGGCCGACCGCATGACTGGCCACCACCACCGCCCCAACGCCGAGGTGCTGGCCCAGGGCGCGGCCAATGTCGGGTCGGCCCTGTTCGGCGGTCTGCCCGTCACGGGGGCCATCGCGCGCACGGCCACCAACATCCGCGCGGGCGGGCGCACGCCCGTGGCGGGGCTGGCCCATGCGGCGATGATCCTTGGCGTGATGTGGCTGGCCGCGCCGCTGGCCGGATACCTTGCCATGCCCGCACTGGCCGCCCTGCTGATCCTGACCGCATGGAACATGAGCGAGCCGCATAAATGGCGCGGCTACCTGTCCGGCCCGCGCCGCGACACGGCGCTGCTGCTGGTGACGATGGTGCTGACCGTCGCCGTTGACCTGACCGTGGCCATCGCCACCGGAACCGCCATCGGCCTTGCGCTGCGCCTGCGCGCGGGCAAGACAGAGCCAGAGGATTTTACCCCCCGCGACAAATGACGCGTGCCGCGCTATTCTGGCCCCGCTTCTGTTTCCTATTGATCGGGAAAGAAGCCCATGCCCGCCCCATTCCATCGCCTCGTGGAACGCCAGATCGCCAAGGCCATCGCCGAGGGGCAACTGGACCGGCCGGAGGGCGCGGGCAAGCCCCTGCCACGCCGCGAGGGCGAGGCATATTCAGACATGGCCATGCAGGTCGCGGGCCGCATCATGGCCGAAGCAGGGGCGCTACCGGAAGAATTCAAGCTGAAGAAGCTGCTGGAGGCGGCGCGCGCGGCCTATGCCAAGGCGCAAAGCGACGAGGAAACGCGGCTGGCCATGGCGCTGATCGCAGATCTGGAACTACGCCATAACATCGCGGCGGAGGCGCGGCGCAAGTTCATGGCCCCCTGACGGTTTCAGGGGGCAAATGCGCGGCCGTCATTTCCTGACAAGCAAAGGGGCGGAACCCTGTGGATCCCGCCCCTTGTTTCATGCGTTTCTGGCAAGCCGTTTCAGCCGCGTCAGACCGAGTCCTTGTAGCTGACCTCGCGCCGGTCGACGCCGGGGCCGACCTTGGAGCGGCGCACCAAAAGTCGGTTCAGCGCCTGAATATAGGCAAGCGCCGAGGCGACAACGGTGTCGGTGTTGGCCGACTGGCCGGTGGCGATCACGCCATCCTCTTCCAGGCGCACGGAAACGGTGGCCTGTGCATCGGTGCCTTCGGTCACGGCGTTCACCTGGTAAAGTTGCAGCCGCGCCTTGTTGGGGTGCAGCTTGCGCACCGCTTTGAATGTCGCATCCACGGGGCCGTCCCCCTTGGATTCCGCGGCGGTTTCCTCTCCGTCGATCTCCATCTCGATCACGGCTTCGGCGGGGCCGCCGGTGCCGCAGACCACCTTGAGGTTGACCAGTTGCAGACGGTTCGTTTCGCCATCCGCGGTGGCGGTGACAAGGGCAAGAACGTCCTCGTCATAGACCTCTTTTTTGCGATCGGCGAGTTCCTTGAACCGCACGAAGATGTCTTTCAACTGGTTGTCGCCGACTTCGGTGCCAAGCTGGCGCAGCTTGTCGCGCAGCGCCGCGCGGCCCGAATGCTTGCCAAGCGGAAGCGAGTTGGTGGACAGGCCGACATCCTCGGGCTTCATGATTTCAAAGGTTTCGGCGTTCTTCAGCACGCCGTCCTGGTGGATACCGGATTCATGCGCAAAGGCGTTCTTGCCGACGATGGCCTTGTTTGGCTGCACGGGAAAGCCCGACACGGTCGAAACCCGACGCGACAGGTGCATGATCTTGGTGGTGTCGATGCCGGTGCGGTAGGGCATGATGTCATTGCGCACCTTCAGGGCCATTACCACTTCTTCCAGGGCGGTGTTGCCGGCGCGTTCGCCCAAACCGTTGATGGTGCATTCGATCTGGCGTGCGCCTGCCTCGACCGCAGCAAGGGAGTTCGCCGTCGCCATGCCAAGGTCATTGTGGCAATGGGTGGCAAAGATCACCTCGTCCGCGCCGGGGACGCGTTCGATAACCATACGGATCAGATCGGCCGATTCACCCGGCGCAGTATAGCCGACGGTATCGGGAATGTTGATCGTTCCGGCACCTGCCTTGATCGCAATTTCGATCACGCGGCACAGGTAATCGTGTTCCGTCCGCGTTGCATCCATGGGCGACCATTGCACATCGGGGCTAAGGTTGCGGGCATGGGTCACGGTTTCATGGATGCGCTCGGCCATTTCATCCATCGAAAGATTGGGAATGGCGCGGTGCAGCGGCGAGGTGCCGATAAAAGTGTGAATGCGCGGCTTGGCGGCATGTTTCACCGCCTCCCATGCGCGGTCGATATCCTGCGGGTTGGCGCGGGCAAGACCACAGATGCGGGCGTTCTTCGACCGTTGCGCGATTTCGGCCACGGCTTTGAAATCGCCCTCGGATGCGATCGGGAAACCTGCCTCGATGATGTCTACGCCCATATCGTCCAGCAATTCTGCGATTTCCAGCTTTTCGGCATGGGTCATGGTCGCGCCGGGGGATTGTTCGCCGTCACGAAGGGTCGTGTCAAAGATCAAGACGCGGTCTTGCTTGGATGTATCGGTCATTTTGAGTCTCTTTAATATGTCTGCTAATTCAAGGGCTTATGGCGCGAGATATGCACATCCTCTGAGCGGTCGCACCGGGCCGGCACGCTCAGAGGCGGCTTAGCAGAAGCAGGGCAGCAGGCAGCGACGCAGCCGGGTGGCGCGGTGCAAGCGTGGTGATATGCCCTTTGGTCATCATGCCCGCAATTTATACATCCCCCGAATGAAATGAAAAGCGCGAATTTCGGTTGAAGGCGCGCGGTGGCCCGCTAAATCGCTGTTGATGGAAAAGGCATTGATCATAGGGGCGTCCGGCGGAATCGGCACTGCGGTCGCGCCGCGCCGACGGGCTGGACGTGACGGATGAGGCCAGCGTGCGCGCCGCATTGGGCGCGCTGGACGGGCCGTTCGATTTGATTTTCGTGGCAACTGGTGCGCTGGACGGCGCGGGGCGGCCCCCCGAGAAGACGTTGAAATCGCTCGATCCGGCGGCGATGGCGGCGCAATTCGCGGTCAATTGCATCGGGTCTGCCATGGTGCTGAAACATGCGGTGTGCCTGTTGCCGCGCGACCGCCGCGCCGTGTTCGCGGCCCTGTCGGCGCGGGTGGGCTCCATTGGCGACAATGGGTTGGGCGGCTGGTATTCCTATCGCGCGGCCAAGGCGGCGCTGAACCAGATCGTGCACAGCGGCGCGATCGAACTGTCCCGCAGCCATCCGCGCAGCATTTGCGTGGCGCTGCACCCTGGCACCGTGGCCACCGAATTCACCGCCGATTACGCGGCGCGGCATAGCACGGTTTCGCCGCCCCATGCCGCGCGCCACCTTCTGTCGGTGATCGAGGGGCTGGAGGCCAGCGATACAGGCGGCTTCTTGGACTGGAAGGGCGACGTGGTGCCATGGTGACACCGGCAAAGCTGGTTCTGGTGCTGGGCGACCAGTTGAGCGCGGGGCTGTCGGCCCTGCGCAAGGCGGACAAGGCCCGCGATACCGTAGTCATGGCCGAGGTCACGGGCGAGGCCGAATATGTCCCCCCACCACCCCAAGAAAATCGCCCTGATCCTGTCCGCCATGCGCCATTTCGCCGAAAGTTTGCGCGATGACGGCTGGAACATCGCCTATACAAAGCTGGATGACGCGGACAACGCAGGTTCTATCGTGGCCGAATTGCTGCGCCGCGCCGAGGAGGAAAGCGCAAGCGCAGTCATCGCCACCCAGCCCGGCGAATGGTGCCTTTTGCAAGAATTGCAAGACTGCCCGCTGGACATGACCATCCTGCCCGATGACCGTTTTATCTGTTCGCAAACCGAATTCGCGGATTGGGCCGAGGGCCGCAAATCCCTGCGGATGGAATATTTCTATCGCCAGATGCGCCGCAAGGCCGACCTTTTGATGGATGGTGACAAGCCATTGGGGGGAACGTGGAATTTCGACCACGACAACCGCAAGCCGGCGGGCGACGACTTGTTCCGCGCCGCGCCCATGCAGTTCACCCCCGACGCGGTCACCAAAGAGGTGCTGGCGCTGGTCGAGGCGGAATTTGCCGATAATTTCGGCGACCTGCACCCGTTCCACTACGCCGTGACCCGCACCCAGGCCCTGCGCGCGCTGGACCATTTTGTGAAATACCAATTGCCGGAATTCGGCACCTATCAGGATGCGAGGCTGGAAAATGACCGCTTTCTGAACCACTCGCTTTTGTCTGCCTATATCAACATCGGTTTGCTGGACCCTACGGAGGTCTCCCAGCGCGTGGCTGACGCTTACGCGGCGGGCGACGTGCCGATCAACTCGGCAGAGGGGTTCATCCGCCAGATCATCGGCTGGCGCGAATATGTGCGTGGCATTTACTTCATGGAAGGCCCCGATTATCCGCGCCGCAACGCGCTGAACCACCAGCGCGGTCTGCCATGGCTGTATTGGGGCGGCCAGACGCAGATGAATTGCATGGCCCACGCGGTGCGCCAAACGCAGCAAGAGGCATATGCCCACCATATCCAGCGCCTGATGGTCACCGGCAATTTCGCCTTGCTGGCAGGGGTGAACCCGACAGAGCTGCACGAATGGTATCTGGCCGTTTATATCGACGCCTTCGAATGGGTCGAGGCAGCCAATACCGTAGGGATGAGCCAGTTCGCCGATGGCGGGCTGCTGGGGTCGAAACCCTATGTGTCGTCGGGCAATTACATTGACAAGATGTCGGATTATTGCGGCGGCTGCACCTATGATGTGAAACAGAAAACAGGGCAGGGGGCCTGCCCGTTCAACCTGCTTTACTGGGGCTTTCTGGACCGCCACCGCGAGAGGTTCGAGAAGAACCCGCGCATGGCGCAGATGTATCGCACGTGGGATCGGATGGATGAGGAAAAGCGCGACACCATCCTGGCCGAGGCCGCTGCCATTCTGGACGATCTGTCAGCCGGTAAACCTGTCTAACGCAAAGAAAAGGGGGCTGCCCGCCCCCTCGTCCGCGCCCCTCCGGGCCGCGGCTTCCCCCCGCATCACGCCCCGCCAAAACGCAAGGCCTGCGCGCGCAATGCGTCAGATATTGGCCCGGCCTTTGGGCTTTTCCTTGGCCAAAGTACTCCACGCGGAGCGTCCCGCAGCATCAGCAAGCGCCAAGGCCCGCGGGCCGGGCGCAGGCCTCAATCCTGCTTGGTCGCCAGCTCTCCATTGTCCCAGTCGCCGGTGGCCTCTTCGCCGGTGGCATAGCGCATGGTGCCGGTGCCCTGCCGTTTGCCCGACTTGAACGTGCCCTCGTAGACATCGCCATTGGCATAGGTGGCCACGCCCTGGCCCGAGAATTCCCCGGCCAGCCATTCACCTTCGTATTTGAACCCGTCGGGCGCGGTGATCGTACCCTTGCCCTCGCGCTGGCCACGGGCGAACCCGCCTTCATAGACGGTGCCATCGGGATAGGTCGCTTTGCCCTGGCCGTGGCGCTGCCCGTCCTGCCAGCCGCCTTCATAGCGATAGCCGTCGGCATAGCTCATCACGCCCTGGCCATGGTTTTTGGCGTTCTTGAACCCGCCCTCGTAAACCAGCCCGTTGGGGTAGGTGGCGCGGCCTTGCCCGTCGATCACGCCGTCCGTCCAGTCGCCTTCATAGGTAGAGCCATCGGGATAGGTAATCTTGCCCTTGCCATGGGTCAGGTCATTGGCGAACTGGCCTTCATAGATCGACCCGTCGGGATAGGTCACGCGGCCCGTGCCCTCGATCTTGCCGGCGGCCCACTGGCCCTCGTAAAGATACCCATCCGCGCCGGTGAACGTGCCGGTGCCATGGCGCTGGTCGTCCTTGAACTGGCCGCGATAGAGATCGCCGTTGGCATAGGTCACGGTGCCTTGCCCTTCGCGGCGGCCATTGACCAGCGTGCCTTCATAGACATCGCCATTGGGCTGGATCAGCTTGCCGGTGCCGTTGATCTGGTTGGCCTTCCACAGCCCCTCATACACAAGCCCGCCGGGCATGGTCAGCTTGCCTTGCCCCTCGCGCGCGCCGTTCTGGATTTGCCCGTCATAGACCGCGCCATCAGGATAGGTGATCTTGCCCAGCCCTTCCTTGACGCCATTCACCCAGTCGCCGTCATAGACATAACCGCCGGGGCTTTGCATCACACTGCGCCCGTGGTGCATGGCATTGCGAAATCCGCCCTCGTAGCGCACGCCATTGGCATAGACCGCCACGCCGGTGCCGGTGATCTTGCCATCGACCCAGTCGCCCTCGTAGGTGCCGCCATCGACGAAAACGATCTTGCCCACGCCTTCGGGTTTGCCCTTGGCGAATTGCCCCTCATAGACCGACCCGTTGGGGAAACGCGCCACGCCGCGACCGCGAATCTCTCCCTCGACCCAGTCCCCGGTGTATTCATAGCCATTCGGCAGCCGGTAAGTGCCCGTGCCGTGCTGCAAGCCGTCTTTGAACGTGCCCTCGTACAGGCCGCCGTCTTCGTATTCTTTGGTCTGGGTGCCGCCTTGCGCAAGGGCAGGAGCGGCGGCCAGCATCATGGCGGCCATCAGCCCTGCGCCCATGGTGGTGGTGATTTTGCGGTTGCTCATCTTGGCCCTGCTCCCTTGTCGCCCCGCGCATTGGCGGTGCGGGAAATCTAGTGGAGGGTATGGAAAGGGGCAACGCCTTTTGCCAATTCGGCTTTTCACCGCGCGGTGATCTGCTAAATCATGCGGGGCATACAGCCCGGAGATACCCCCATGGCCGACAAATTCCGCCTGACCCTTGCGCAGTTGAACCCCGTGGTGGGCGATATCGACGGCAATGTCGCCAAGGCGCGTGATGCATGGGAAAAGGCGCAAGAGGCGGGGGCCGACCTGGTCGCCTTTCCGGAAATGTTCATCACCGGCTACAACACCCAGGATCTTGTGATGAAACCCGCGTTCCACCAGGCTGCCATTGCGGCGATTGAAACGCTGGCGGCGGATTGCGCCGATGGCCCCGCGCTGGCGATTGGCGGGCCTGCGGTACAGGAAGGGGGGCTGTATAACGCCTATTATATCTGCCGCGGCGGCAAGGTTGTCACCACCGTTCTGAAACACCACCTGCCGAATGAAACCGTGTTCGACGAGGTGCGCGTGTTTGACAGCGGCCCCATCGGCGGGCCGTATTCCATTGGCCCTGTCCGCATCGGATCGCCCATTTGCGAGGATGCCTGGCACGTCGATGTGGCCGAAACGCTGGAAGAAACAGGCGCGGAAATCCTGCTGGTGCCCAATGGCTCGCCGTATTTCCGCAGCAAGATGGAGGTGCGCCAGAACATGATGGTCGCCCGCGTCGTGGAAACCGGCCTGCCGCTGGTCTATCTGAACATGGTCGGCGGGCAGGATGACCAGGTGTTCGATGGCGGATCCTTCGTGCTGAACCCCCATGGCGGGCTGGCCGTGCAGCTTCCGGTGTTCGACACTTGCATCGCCCATGTGGATTTCACCCGTGGGGATGACTGCTGGATCGCGGTCGAAGGCGACAAGGCGCACCAGCCCGATGAGATGGAGCAGGATTACCGCGTCATGGTCGAAGCCTTGCGCGACTATTGCGGCAAGACCGGCTTTGGCAAGGTGCTGCTGGGCCTGTCGGGCGGGATCGACAGCGCCATCGTCGCCGCCATCGCCGTGGACGCGCTGGGCGCGGACAACGTGCGCTGCGTGATGCTGCCGTCGGAATATACCTCTCAAGGCTCGCTGGACGATGCCAAGGCCGTGGCCGGAGCGCTGGGCTGCCGCTACGATTTCGTGCCCATCACCGAAGGCCGCACCGCAATCACGGGCACGCTGGCCCCCCTGTTCGAAGGCACGGACGAAGGCCTGACCGAGGAAAACATCCAGTCCCGCCTGCGCGGGCTGCTGCTGATGGCGCTGTCCAACAAGTTCGGGGAAATGCTGCTGACCACGGGCAACAAGTCCGAGGTCGCCGTGGGCTATGCCACCATTTATGGCGACATGGCGGGCGGGTATAACCCCATCAAGGATATGTATAAAACGCGGGTCTTTGTCGCCTGCCGCTGGCGCAACGACAACCACCGTGAGTGGATGATGGGTCCGGCGGGCGAGGTGATCGCCCCGCGCATTATCGACAAATCCCCATCGGCCGAATTGCGCCCCGACCAGAAGGACGAGGACAGCCTGCCCCCCTACGTGGTGCTGGACGCGATCCTGATCATGCTGGTGGATGGCGAAGCCTCGGTCGAGGAATGCGTGGCCGCCGGGTTCGACCGCGACACGGTGAAACGGATCGAACACCTGCTTTATATCAGCGAATATAAACGCTTCCAGTCCGCCCCCGGCGCGCGCCTGTCTTCCCGCGCCTTCTGGCAGGACCGGCGCTATCCCATCGTCAACCGCTGGCGTGACCCAAGCTGATGCGCCGAGGCCTGTCGGGGCGCTTTGAAAAATCCTTCAAGGATTTTTCATAATTTTCCTTGAAGGAAAATTGTCACCGTCACTCCCACCAGCGGTCGATGCTGGCGATATCCGCGTCGGACCAGCCGAAATGGTGCGCGAATTCGTGGATGGTGACATTTTGCACCAGTGCCTCCAGCGTGACGTCTCCGCGTTCTTCCCACTCGATCAGGATCGGCTTGCGGAACAGCCAGACCGTGTCGGGAAAGGTTTGCGGAAATGTCGCAGATTTTTCCGGCAGCGGGATGCCTTGATACATGCCGGACAGGTCCGACCGGTGCTGCATTCCCAGATCATGCAGCAATTCGGCCGAGGGCCATTCGGCCACACGGATCGCAACGCCCTTTGTCAGGGCGCGGATCTCGGGCGGCATCAGGTCCATCGCCTTAAGTGCCATCTTGTGAATGGCATCGCTGCTGGTGTGGGGGGCGTGGGCATTATGCGTCATGCCATTGGATATGGCCCCCGCGCGCCGCAATGAAAAGGGTGCGCGGGGGTGAAAATCAATCCATCATCAACTGATAGCTGGCGGGCACGTAGTGATAACCGCCATCCCGCCGATCGACATAGCCAAGCGCGGGGAAGGGCATGTGATAGCCGACAAACGGCAACTTTTCCGTCGCCATCATGTCAAGCATCCGCTTGCGCGTGGCGGCGGCGGCGGATTTGTCCATGTCGAACTTCACCTCCCATTCGGGGTGGGCCAGCGACCAGACATAGTGGTTGGCGAAATCCGCGCCCAGCACCATCTGCTGCCCGTCGCTTTCCAGCATATAGGCCATGTGGCCGGGGGTGTGGCCAAAGGCGGCCATGGCGGTGACGCCGGGGGCCGCTTCGCCGCCATCGCCGATAAAGCGCATCTTCTCGGCCAGCGGGCGCACCTTGGCTTCGAAATTGTCATTGCCGGCACCGGCCCAGTGGTCGAATTCGGTCTGGCCGGTGACATAGGCGGCATTGGCAAAGGTCGGCGCATCGCCCATCAGCCCGCCGATATGGTCGCCATGCATGTGGGTGATGACCACGGTGTCGATCTGGTCGGTGGTGTAGCCCGCCGCCTCGACCGCCGCCGTGATGCCATCAGGGTTCAGCCCGGTGTCGAACAGGATGACCTGCGCGCCGGTGTTCACCAGTGTTGGTGTGAAAAAGAACTGCGCCTTGTCGGTGGGGATCATCGCGGCATTCGATGCGGCGGCGAAATCCTCGTCGCTGGCGTTCAGGCCGAAAATGTTATGCGGCTCGGGCACGGTGCGGGTGCCTGCCAGCAGGGTCGTGACCTCGAACCCGCCCAGTTTGACGCGGTTGAAGCGGGCCGTGGTCGGCCCCATTATCGGCGCGGCGGCGCGGGCAGGGGCGGTGCCCCCGATCAACGCGGCGACGGGCAGGGCGGCTGCGCCCGCCAACAGGGCGCGGCGTGTCGGATTGGTCGTGGTCATGCGAATCCTCCTTGTTCGGTGACGCAAGTGTAATCCCGCCCTCTGCTGGTTGCAAGGTTAGGGCGAACGCGGCGGACTGCCGCAACCATGACGGAAATGTGAGCGGGCCGCCGACCTGCGGCGCATGGCCGGCGGATCACACGTAAACTGGACAAAGCCCCCCCTTTGTGAAACAGCATCGCCCGAACCAGGAGACCGCCATGACCACCACCCGTTTCGCCCCGTCGCCCACCGGATATATCCACGTTGGGAACCTGCGCACCGCGCTGATGAACTGGATGATCGCCCGCAAGGCCGGCGGCACCTTTATCCTGCGGATCGACGACACGGACCAGGAACGCTCGAAAGAGGAATACGTGGACCAGATCAAGCGCGATCTGGAATGGCTGGGCCTGACATGGGACCGGGTCGAACGGCAGTCCGAAAGGCTGGACCGCTATGCCGACGCGGCGGACCGGCTGCGCGAGATGGGCCGTTTCTACGAATGTTTCGAAAGCCCGACCGAGCTGGACCTGAAGCGCAAGAAGCAACTGAACATGGGCAAGCCGCCGGTCTATGACCGCGCCGCGCTGGACCTGTCAGAGGTGAAAAAGGATAAGCTGCGCGAAGAGCGCGGCGGCTATTGGCGTTTCAAGCTGGACCAGGAACGGATCGAGTGGAACGACGGCATTCTCGGCGACATCTCCATCGACGCGGCCAGCGTCAGTGACCCGGTGCTGATCCGCGCCGACGGGCAGGTGCTGTACACCATCGCCTCGGTTGTGGATGATACGGAAATGGGCGTGACCCATGTGGTGCGCGGGTCCGACCACGTGACCAACACGGCCACCCAGATTCAGATCATCCGCGCGCTTGGCGGTCATGTGCCTGAATTTGCACACCATTCCCTGCTGACCGGCCCGCAGGGAGAGGCGCTGTCGAAACGTCTGGGCACGCTGGCGATCAAGGATCTGCGCGAACGGGGGATTGAACCCATGGCGCTGCTGTCGCTGATGGCGCGCCTTGGGTCCAGCCAGCCGGTCGAGCTGCGCACCAATCTGGACGAGCTGGTCGAAGGCTTCGATATCGGCCAGTTCGGCGCGGCACCCACCAAGTTCGATGAACAAGACCTGTTCCCGCTGACCGGGCGTTACCTGCAAACCCTGCCGCTGGAGGCCGTGGCCGATGACATCAAGGCGATCGGCGTGCCGGACGACCTGGCAGAACGGTTCTGGACCGTCACGCGCGACAACATCACCACTCGTGGCGATCTGCTGGCATGGTGGGAAATGTTCCGCGACGGGGCCGATCCGGTGATCGACCCCGAAGATGCGGAATTCGTGACCGAGGCGCTGGCCCTGCTGCCCGACGCGCCCTTCGACAGCGAGACATGGGGCAAATGGACCGCCGCCGTGAAAGAGGCGACAGGCCGCAAGGGGCGCGGGCTGTTCATGCCGCTGCGCAAGGCGCTGACCGGTCAGCCGCACGGGCCGGACATGGCCGACGTGATGCCCTTGCTGCAAAAAGTGCGCGCCAAGGGCTGAGGGTTGAACCCCCGCCACATTGCAAGAAATATGAAAGGACGCCGGGGTTTCGGCGTCCTTTGTATTTTCCGGCCCCTTTGCGGCTTTTTCAACGCGATTGATCGCAGGTGTCAGTCCGGTTCGGGCATGACGTGACGGCGCAGCCTTTCGCGTTCGGCATCCAGGCGCAGGGCCGCATCGGAATGTGCAAGGGCCAGTTTCGCCATTTGCCCTGCGGCCTCGGCCAGCCCGTCGCGCCCACCGCGGCCAAGCTGGTGCAGCGCCTTTTGCAGGTGGATCGCCACCTCGATCTGGCCGGCGCCGTCGCGTGCCGCGGCTCCGAAGGCGGCGTCGATCAGCGCCTCGTCCCCCAGTTCGGGGATGAAAACGCGCGGGCATTGCGGCGGGTTGCCCGGCTCTTTGCGGGAAAAATCCCACAGGATTTTCTCCATCTCGGTCAGCGCCTCGATTGCCGTGCCCGGATCGTTGATGCCCGGCGACAACGCGCGCGATGCGGTTTCCGACAGGACCAGAAGGCCAAAGGCCGCGTCTTGGTCATAGGTACGCTGCTTGCCGATCACGAAGGCAGGGGCCATTTGCGCCAGCATTTCCGGCGTGGTTTGCCCCGCGACCTGCGCCAGTGGCTCGCCCTCCAGAGGATCAGCTTGCCGGGTCGGTGCATCACATAGATAATATTGCCCGGCCCGCTGCAGCCCTTGTCCAGCGCGGCCACATCTATCGCCTGAATGAACCCCGATTTGGGGCTGGGAAGCGAGTTCAGTTTTTCCGGCCAGACGGTGTGGTCGTTCATCGGGGTGCCGCCCAGGGCGGGCGCGCGGCGGAACATTTCAAGGCTTTGATTGGCCAGCCGTGCCGTGGAGTCCAGCGTGGCATCCATTGACCTCAGGTCGCTCAGATGCGCGATCCAGCGCAGCATGGCCACACGGTCATCAGCACCACGATCAGCACGGTGACACCCATCACCACAACCGGCGCGCCGATCCCGTACAGCCCTGCACGGAAAAGGATAATGGCGGATAGCGAATAGACGAACGCGCCAATGAAGGTGGCAATCACGGTCTGGGTAGTGGTGTCGCGGATCAGGATGCGGTGAACGCGCGGTGTGGCCTGCGCCGCAGCAGAGCGGTGTGCCGACACCATGATGCCCAGCGAAAAAGTCGACACCGTCAGCATGGACGAGGCCAGGATTTCCAGCACCGGCATCACGGCTTCCTTGTCGAATCGATCTGCGATTTCCGGGGGCAGGAATTGTTCAACGAAGATCGCCAGCGGCAGGGTCAGGACCGACAAGAGCGCGAAGAGCGCCCCCCGGACCCACAGTTTTTGCGATATGCGGCGCAGGAAGACGAACCAGTGTTTCAGCATCAGGGTCGCGCCCCGGTGCGGCGCGTGACGCCAAGGGTTTCCAGCGCTGCGTCGACAAAGGTGCGTTCCGTATCGGTCAGGGGCTGGTGGCGCGGATAGATCGGGGCGGCGCGGTCGTCCAGCACGGGGGCGTGCCAGCCATCGGTCGTGTCGATGAACCGCTGCGCGCCAGCTTGGCCGAATTCGCGCAAATACCCCTGCAACACCACGTCGATATAGCTCAGCAATATCGGGTGGTCCTGCGTCGGGGCGCGGTGATTGCCAGCCTGGATCGCATAGATCGCGATTTCGGGTTGGTGGGACAATGGGTGGTTCACATGGTCCGACACCGGCACACGGCCATAGGCGGCCTCGCGCTCGTCCAGGGCGGCCCAATCGTCGCCCGGCACGCCCGCGATCAGCCCGTCGATCACGCTGTCCGCGTCTGGCACCACGGTCAGAAAGGCCACGTCGCGCAGGTCCGTGTGGCGCCACGCCCGCCGCCAGCCGCGCACGGATGCGACATGCGCATCGCTGAAATGATGGGTCGCGCGGTTCACCAGCGATCCGTAGCCAAAGAAAAATGCATCTTTCATGTCACTAAATCGGATAGCTCTTGATCCATATCAAACCCCTTTTTTGGCGCCTCTGCCATTTTACCCGTCGTTCCGGTCAGGGACCAGAGCCGACAGAAGGGCAGACCAATATGCGTATCACCAAGCGGACCAATATCGCCATCAGGGTTCTGATGTATTGCGGGGTCAATGGCGATCGGCTGGTTACCAAGTCGGAAATCGCTACCCGTTGCAACACCTCCGAAAACCATCTGGCGCAGGTCATCAACCAGTTGGCGCAACTGGGGTATCTGTACACGCAACGTGGCCGCAACGGCGGGATGGAACTGTCGCGCCCGATGAAAGACATCCGCATCGGTGAAATTTTCCGCGCGATCGAGGCGAACGTGCCGCTGGCCGAATGTTTTGCCGACGTGGACAACACCTGCCCGCTGACCGATGCCTGCCTGCTGCGCAATGCCATTTCGCAAGCGGCAGAGGCATTTTACGCCCATCTGGACACTGTCACGCTGGATCAGCTGGTCTGTGGAAATGACTCGCTGGAACAGCTTTTGGCGACCAATGTCTGTTGCAGCCGGGTGCCTGCCTGACAGGCGATTTGGCTGGCGAAACCATTGCCCGAGACAGGTTTGAAAAAAAACGACCTCTTGTTGACCGGGCGCGACTCGGTTATCCCGATGCTGTCAGACGGGAGAACCGGCAATGCCGGTGCCGAAGGAGCAACCGCCCCGGAAACTTTCAGGCCACAGGGACCGCTCTGATACGAAACACTCTGGAGAGAGGCGCATTGCGTCCGCCGAAGGGATAGCGATCTCAGGCACCGGGACAGAGGGGGCATTCAGGCTGCGGCACCTTGCCGTGGCGTTTGGAATGCCGGGTAGCCCATCGGTTGGCCGGCCTCTGCTATAGGGGATGACATGGCCGAGGCGCAAAACGATCTGAAATATCTTCCGCTGAACGATCTGCACGTCGAACTGGGCGGCAAAATGGTTCCCTTCGCGGGCTATTCCATGCCGGTCCAATACCCGATGGGCGTGATGAAGGAACACCTGCATTGCCGCGCGCAGGCGGGCCTGTTCGATGTCAGCCACATGGGGCAGGTGATCCTGCGTGGCTGTGCCTATGCCGAACTGGCCGAAGCGCTGGAAGGGATCATTCCGCAGGATGTGGTGGGGCTGGCCGAGGGCCGACAGCGTTACGGGTTCTTCACCGAGGCCGAGGGCGGCATCCTGGATGACCTGATGTTTGCCAATCGCGGCGATCACATCTTCATGGTGGTGAATGCCGCCTGCAAGGCCGAGGATCTGGCCCATATGCGCGCCATGCTGCCGGGGATCGAGGTCGTGGAAATCACCGACCGCGCCTTGCTGGCGCTGCAAGGGCCGCAGGCAGAGGCCGTGCTGGCGGCGCTGATGCCCGCCACCGCCGATATGAATTTCATGGACGTGGCCGTGATGGACTGGGACGGGGCGGAACTGTGGATTTCCCGCTCTGGCTATACCGGCGAGGACGGGTTCGAGATTTCCGTGCCGGTCGCCGTGGCCGAGGCATTCGCCCGCGCCCTGCTGGCCGATGCGCGGGTTGCGCCGATCGGCCTTGGCGCACGCGACAGCCTGCGGCTGGAAGGCGGGCTGTGCCTTTACGGCCATGACATCGACACCTCGACCACGCCGGTCGAGGCAGGACTGGCATGGGCCATTCAAAAGGTCCGCCGGTCGGGCGGTGCGCGCGAGGGCGGCTTTCCCGGCGCGGTGCATATCCTTGAACAGATGACAAATGGCGCGCCGCGCAAACGTGTCGGCTTGCGCCCCGAAGGGCGCGCCCCGATGCGCGAGGGCGTCGAGCTGTTCGCCTCTGCCGAAGGCGGTGAACTGATTGGGCATATCACTTCGGGGGGCTTCGGCCCGACCGTCGAAGCGCCCCTCGCCATGGGCTATGTGCCCGCCGAAATGGCCGCGCCCGGCACGGTGGTATATGGTGAATTGCGCGGCAAGCGCGTGGCCGTGACCGTGACAAAGCTGCCCTTCACACCTGCCAATTTCAAACGCTGATCCAACAGGGGAACCCAAAGATGAAATATACCGAAGACCATGAATGGCTGAGCCTTGACGGCGATATTGTCACCGTCGGCATTACCGAACACGCCGCCACCGCGCTGGGCGATGTGGTGTTCGTCGAACTGCCCGAGGTCGGCACCATGGTGTCCAAGGGTGACGAGGTTGCGGTGATCGAATCCGTCAAGGCCGCAAGCGACATTTCCGCCCCGCTGGATGGCGAAATCGTCGAGGTGAACGAGGCCATCGTCGATGCCCCCAGCAAGGTCAATGAAGACCCGCTGGGCGAGGCATGGTTCATCAAGATCAAGATCGACGACGTGGGTGCCGTGAACGATTACATGGACGAAGACGCCTATAACGATCACATCGGTTGATCGTTGCCGCCTCCGCCGGACGCCTTCGTCGGAGGTATTTTTGGAACAATGAAAGCAGGAGCCGGGGGCGTGCCGCCTTCGGAGGTGAAGCGATGCCTTTCAAGCCGACCGATTACAAACCCTATGATTTTGCCAACCGCCGCCATATTGGCCCATCCCCGACCGAGATGCAGGATATGCTGCAAGTTGTGGGCGCGCCGTCTTTGGATGCGCTGATCGACGAAACCGTGCCGAAAGCGATCCGGCAGGACGGGGCGCTGGAGTTTGGCAAGGCCCTGTCCGAGCGCGAGATGCTGCGCCGGATGCGCGATGTGGCCGAGAAGAACCGCGTGCTGACCTCGCTGATCGGGGTGGGTTATCACGGCACGGTG
The DNA here is from genome assembly GCA_002366795.1 of Rhodobacteraceae bacterium UBA3069. GTDB lineage: Bacteria > Pseudomonadota > Alphaproteobacteria > Rhodobacterales > Rhodobacteraceae > UBA3069. Next base: position 40,207 of record DFBX01000017.1, read on the forward strand.
ACCCCGCCCGCGATCCAACGCAATATTCTGGAAAACCCGGCGTGGTACACGGCCTACACCCCCTATCAGCCCGAGATTTCGCAGGGCCGGCTAGAGGCGTTGCTCAACTACCAGACGATGATTTCTGACCTGACCGGATTGGAAATCGCCAATGCGTCCCTGCTGGACGAGGCGACGGCGGCGGCCGAGGCAATGACCATGGCGCAGCGTCTGGCCAAGTCCAAGGCGGACGCGTTCTTTGTCGATGAAAACTGCCACCCGCAGAACATTGAGGTGATGCGCACCCGCGCCGCGCCGTTGGGGATTGAGGTGATCGTCGGCGCGCCAGAGGCGCTGGATGCAAGCAAGGTCTTTGGCGCGATCTTCCAGTATCCCGGCACCTACGGCCATGTGCGCGATTTCACCCCCCAGATGGAGGCTCTGCATGATGCCAGGGCGCTGGGCATCGTCATCGCCGACCCCATGGCGCTGGTTCTGCTGAAAGAACCGGGTGCGATGGGGGCCGATATTGCCGTTGGCAGCACCCAGCGGTTCGGCGTGCCCTTGGGATATGGCGGGCCGCACGCGGCCTATATGGCCTGCCGCGATGCGTTCAAACGCGCGATGCCGGGGCGGCTGGTCGGTGTGTCTATCGACGCGCGCGGCAACCGGGCGTATCGCCTTGCCCTGCAAACCCGCGAGCAGCATATCCGCCGCGAAAAGGCCACGTCCAATGTCTGCACGGCGCAGGCTTTGCTGGCGGTCATGGCCTCGATGTATGCGGTGTTCCACGGGCCTGCGGGGCTGAAGGCTATCGCGCAGCGCATCCACCGCAAGGCCGTGCGACTGGTCAAGGGGCTGGAGGAGGCAGGGTTCGAGACCTCTCCCGTCTGTTTCTTTGATACCGTCACGGTCGAGGTCGGCCCGCTGCAACAGGCGGTGCTGAAATCGGCGGTGGACGAAGGCGTGAACCTGCGCCCCGTGGGCCGCACCAAGGTTGGCATCACATTGGACGAGGCCGTGGTGCCCGCCACGATCGAGGCCGTCTGGCGCGCCTTTGGCATCACCCGCAAGGACGATCAGCCCGGCGACTGGCGCCTGCCTGAAGCCGCGCTGCGCCAGACCGATATCCTGACCCACAAGATTTTCCACATGAACCGGGCGGAAACGGAAATGATGCGCTACATGCGCCGCCTGGCCGACCGCGACCTGGCGCTGGACCGTGCGATGATCCCGCTGGGGTCTTGCACGATGAAGCTGAACGCCGCAGCGGAAATGATGCCGATCTCTTGGCCGGAACTGTCCGACATCCACCCCTTTGTGCCCGCCGACCAGGCGCAGGGCTATTCCGAGATGATTGGCGATTTGTCGGACATGCTGTGCAAGGTCACGGGTTATGACGATTTTTCCATGCAGCCCAATTCGGGCGCGCAGGGGGAATACGCGGGGCTGTTGTCCATCGCCGCGTGGCACCGTGCCAATGGCGACACCCACCGCAACATCTGCCTGATCCCGATGTCGGCACATGGCACCAACCCCGCCTCGGCCCATATGGTCGGCTGGAAAGTGGTGCCAGTGCAATCGGCGGAAAACGGCGATATCGACCTGAACGATTTTCTGGCAAAGGCGCAGAAACACGCCGATAATTTGGCCGCCTGCATGATCACCTATCCCAGCACCCATGGCGTGTTCGAGGAAACCGTGCGCGAGGTCTGCGCCATCACCCATGAACATGGCGGGCAGGTCTATATCGACGGGGCCAATATGAATGCCATGGTGGGCCTGTCGCGCCCCGGCGATCTGGGCGGCGATGTCAGCCACCTGAACCTGCATAAAACCTTTGCCATTCCCCATGGCGGTGGTGGCCCCGGCATGGGCCCGATCGGTGTGAAATCGCACCTGGTGCCGCATCTGCCCGGCCATCCCATGACCGGCGGGGCCGAGGGGCCGGTATCTGCCGCGCCCTACGGCTCGGCCTCGATCCTGGCGATTTCCTGGGCCTATTGCCTGATGATGGGCGGCGAGGGGCTGACGCAAGCGACACGGGTCGCGATCCTGTCGGCCAATTACATCGCCAAGCGGCTGGAGGGGGCCTATCCGGTGCTTTATTCCGGCCCCTCGGGGCGCATCGCCCATGAATGTATCATCGACACCCGCCCGTTTCAGGACTGCGGCGTGACAGTCGACGACATCGCCAAGCGGCTGATAGATTGCGGCTTTCACGCCCCGACGATGAGCTTCCCAGTCCCCGGCACCCTGATGATCGAACCGACGGAATCGGAAACGCGGGCTGAGTTGGACAGGTTCTGCGACGCCATGCTGGCGATCCGGGCCGAGATTGCCGAGATCGCCGAGGGCAAGATGGATGCGGAAAACAACCCGCTGAAAAACGCGCCCCACACGGTCGAGGATCTGGTCGGCGCATGGGACCGCCCCTATAGTCGTGAACAGGGCTGCTTTCCGCCCGGGGCCTTCCGCGTCGATAAATACTGGCCGCCGGTGAACCGCGTGGACAACGCATGGGGCGACCGCAACCTGACCTGCACCTGCCCCCCGATGGAGGATTACGCAGAGGCGGCCGAATAGGTCAGTCCCCGCATGAAACGACAAACGCCGCGCCCTGATCGGGGCGCGGCGTCTTGCATTTCAGAGCCGATGTTAGTTGACACTCTTTCTTTCAGAGATACCGGAAGAGGGCGGGTGTTGTAGGAAGATGCCGGAAGGGCCAAGAAAATAAGGGCGGCAGGCGTAGCTTGGGCGCGTGGTGCGAGTTGAGCTGACATTTCAGAAGGGCCGATTTTGGGCCGATCTGGCCTAAACTACCGCAGTGTGCGGTCGTAGAGACGAACCGCGGCAAGAGGCTGTTAAAATCCTTTTAAACGTGAGCTGAACGGGTTTTAGCAACCTGTGAAAACGCCGCAAATCAGGAGATTTCGGCCCGTGAAACTGGGACGTTGGCGTCCCGGTTTGGTTCGTGCGTCCCAGAATAGGATTTTGTAAATTAAACTAGGGCCCGTGGACAATCATCT
>DFBX01000131.1 GCA_002366795.1 Rhodobacteraceae bacterium UBA3069
AGATGATTGTCCACGGGCCCTAGTAGAACGCCGATATATTGTTCGCCAGGATGATCCGCAGGGCATAGATGCCGACCAGCACGACAAGCGGGGCCAGATCCACACCACCCATGGGCGGCAGCATGCGCCGCAACGGGCCGTAGATCGGCTCTAGCAGGCGGTTCAGACCGTACCAGACCTGTGCGACGAATTGCTGGTGCAGGTTCAACACCTGGAAATTGATCAGCCAGCTCATGATCACATGGGCGATGATGAAGAACCAAATGATGTCGAGGATCAGCATCAGGATCTGAAACAGGGAAAGCATGGGCGTCCTTTCGATTGCGCGGGCAACAGGTAAGCACGCGAAGTCAAAAGGGCAAGAGTGCCGTGAGGTAGATGGTTGACGATAGCCGTGCGGACAGGGATCACCGCAAGCATAAGGAGAGCCCGAAATGTATCCGATCGCCCGCCTGATCAAGGAATTCGTCAAATACCGCAATGCGCCCGACCTGGACATCCTGGAGGAACACGTCTCGCGCCATATGTGCCTGCCGTGGGACCTGGATTTCATGATGGAACTGAACAACGGCCGCACCCTGACGCTCTATGATCTGGGGCGGTTGGTGCTGGCCAAGCGCGCAGGGTTGTTGAAGGCGATCCGGTCCAATCGCTGGGGGTTGACTATGGCGGGGGCAAACGTGCGCTATCGCCGCCGAATCCGCATGTTCGAACGGTTCGAAATGCGATCACGCGTGACCTGCTGGGATGCGCGTTTCGTTTATCTTGAACAGTCCATGTGGCAAGGAAACGGCGAATGCGCGGGGCATATCGTCTATCGCGTCGCCGTCACCGATACGGCGGGCATCGTGGACACCGGGCGGCTGTCGGTCGCGCTTGGCGTGACGATCGAAAGCCCGCCGATCCCCGACTGGATCGCCAAATGGATCGCCGCCGAAGACGCCCGCCCATGGCCCCCGATGCAGGAAAATCCGGCCTGAAAACCCTCTACGCGCAAGGATTGTCTTGCTTGTGTGACATAACCCCTGCATTGAATTTAAGAAAAGCGGGGGGACGAGGGATGACCGACATCGCAGCAGAGGCGCGCAGCGCGCGGCCCGATCGCAAACGCATCTGGGGCTGGTACTTCTTCGACTGGGCATCGCAGCCCTATCACACGCTACTTGTCACCTTCGTCTTCGGCCCGTTCTTTGCCGCGCTTGCGTCGCAACATTTCATCGGCACTGGGCTGGACGAGCAGGCGGCGGATGCCCAAGCACAAAGCATGTGGTCGCTTTGCCTGACCATCACCGGGCTGATCATCGGGTTCGGCGCGCCGATCATGGGGGCCATGGCGGACACCGCAGGGCGCAGGATGCCTTGGATCATTGTATTTTCCGCGCTTTATGTGATCGGTGCGACGGGGTTATGGTGGACCATGCCCGACGGGTCGAACCTGTGGTGGGCGCTGGTATTCTTCGGCATCGGCTTCATCGGGGCGGAATACGCGCTGATCTTCATCAACTCGCAATTGCCGTCACTGGGAGAAAGCGAGGTTGCGGGCGATCTGTCCGGTTCGGGCTTTGCTTTTGGTTATGCAGGCGGGGTGGCCTCGCTTGTGATCATGCTGCTGCTGTTCGTCGAGCAGGACAGCGGCAAGACCCTGATCGGGCTGGACCCTGCCTTTGGCCTGGATGCCGATACAAAAGAGGGAACGCGCTTTGTCGGCCCCTTTGTGGCCGGCTGGTATGCGCTGTTCATGATCCCCTATTTCCTTTGGGTGCGTGACATAGGTCCGCCCGCGCAGGGCAAGGGGTTTGGCGATGCCATGCGCCTGCTTGGTAAATCCGTGAAGAACCTGCGCAACCGGGTCAGCCTGTCGGCCTATCTTGGGTCGTCCATGTTCTACCGCGATGCGCTGAACGGGCTTTATGGCTTTGGCGGCACCTATGCGACGCTGGTGCTTGACTGGAAGATCACCTCGGTCGGGGCCTTTGGCGTGGCGGGTGCGATCTCGGCCGCGCTGTTTTGCTGGATCAGCGGCAAGATCGACCGGCGGATCGGGCCAAAGCCGGTCATCATCTTTGCCATTCTTGTGCAGATCGGCGTCTGCGTCACCGTCGTGTTCATGGACCGCGAGCAGCTGTTCGGCTTTCCGTTGGCCGAAGGGTCGAACCTGCCGGACATCATCTTTTTCGCCTGCGGCGTCATGATCGGCGGGTTTGGCGGCACGCTTCAAGCCTCCAGTCGGTCGCTGATGGTGCGCCACACCGACCCCGCCGCCCCGACCGAAAGCTTCGGACTATACGGGCTTTCTGGGCGCGCCACTGCATTCATGGCGCCTGCGCTGATCGGCATTGTCACCGCGCTCAGCGGAAGCGCGCGCATCGGTATTTCCCCGGTCATTGGCCTTTTCCTTGTCGGTCTTGTGTTGCTAGTCTGGGTCAAACCCGAAGGAGACAAGGACAAATGGTCCGCCACGTCGCACTGATCGCTCTTTGCTTTGCCATCGCAGGATGCGGTGGGTCCACACCGCGGCCCGAAAAATCCGGCTACGCGGCAGAGCGTATTTCCAGCCAGAAGGAAATTCCCGCCTCGATGCGCGGGGTGTCGGCCAAGCAGTTGTTCGGCAAGGCCAACGCAGGTTCGAACCAGCCGCCCGCGCCCTATGGCTCTTACGCCAAGGGCTGCGTGGCCGGGGCACAGCAACTGGCGGAAACCGGGCCGACATGGCAAGCCATGCGCCTGTCGCGCAACCGCAACTGGGGCCATCCCGAAACCATTGATTTCATTGAAAAGCTAAGCGCCAAAGCGGCGCGACAACCGGGGTGGAACGGTCTGTATATCGGGGACATCAGCCAGCCACGGGGCGGGCCGATGCTAACCGGACATGCCAGCCACCAGATGGGGCTGGACGTGGATATCTGGATGCTGACGCCGAACCGGATGAACCTGTCACGGGCCGAACGCGAGAATATCTCCTCTATCTCGATGCGGCGGGCCAAGGGGGCATTTACCAACAGCGACTGGACCCGCCAGCACCACGAGGTGATCAAGGCCGCCGCCCAGGACCCGCGTACCGCCCGCATTTTCGTATTTCCCGGTGCCAAGGTGCGCATGTGCAAGGATGAAAAGGGCGACCGCGCATGGCTGCGCAAGATCCGGCCCTGGTACGGGCATCATTACCATTTCCATGTGCGTCTGAAGTGCCCCAAGGGGATGCAGGGCTGTGTCAATCAGGCCGCCCCGCCAGCCGGAGACGGTTGCGCCGATGCGCAGCAATGGGTGGACAATATCCTTACCCCGCCGCCCCCATCAAAGACCCCGCCCAAGGTGAAACCCAAGCCGCGCCGCGAACTGACGCTGGCCGACCTGCCTAGACAATGCTCCGCCGTTTTGCAGTCGCGCTGACGGCTGTCTTGCTGGTGTCCCATACCCTGCCCTCTGCCGAAGCGGAGGGCAGGCTGCGTTACATAGGGCGCTACATCTGGGCCGACCCCGACCCGAATTTCGGCGGCCTGTCGGGGATCGAGATGAAAGAAAACGGCACGGCCTTGGTTGCCGTATCAGATCATGGGCACCTGATCCGCGCCAGGGTCTCCCGAGACAACGGATTGATTTCCAACGTTAATTCCCTGCGTATCACGCCGCTTCTGAATCCCAACAGGGCACCGCTAAGGGGGGCGCATGGCGATGCCGAAGGGCTGGCGATCCGTCCTGACGGGCGCATCTATATCTCGTTCGAAGGGTTCCATCGGGTCTGGGCTTATCTAGACCCGGAAGAGCCCAGCGCATGGCTGCCGCGCCACCCGGATTTCAAATTCATGCAGAACAATTCCTCGTTGGAGGCACTGGCGATTGACGGGCAGGGGCGGCTGTACACCCTGCCCGAACGGTCCGGCATCCAGGGAAAACCCTTTAACGTCTATCGCTACGACGGCAGTTGGCGCATTCCTTTCACCTTTCCAAGGCGCGGCAGTTTCCTGCCCGTGGGGATGGATTTCGGCCCCGACGGCAAGCTGTACCTGCTGGAACGCAGCTTTTCTGGCATTGCCTTTTCCAGTCGGATCAGGCGATTCACCCTGTCGGGAAATCGCGTGACGAAGGAAGAGGAGCTGCTGCGCACCACGGGAGGGCGGCATGACAACCTTGAGGGGATATCGGTTTGGCGCGACGCGAATGGGGAAACCCGCATCACACTAATTTCAGACGATAACTTCAAGTTTTTCCAAAGAACGGAATTGGTGGAATACGCGCTGCCAAACTAAACTCCTTGCCAGCGCCACACCAAATCGGTAAACGCCGACCGTTCCCCATATCGGGGACCAAGTCGCCGCAACCTTGTAAAAACGGGCTTACATTATGAACCGCTCCTACCTTCCCGGCATTCTTGCCATGGCCGCTATTGTCGTGGCTTCCAACATCCTTGTTCAATTCATCATCCTTGACGGTCTGCTGACCTGGGGTGCCTTCACCTATCCGATCTCGTTCCTTGTCACGGACGTGATGAACCGCGTCTATGGCGCATCTGCCGCCCGTCGCGTTATGTTCGCCGGGTTTGTCACTGGCGTTATCTGTTCGCTGATCGGCAGCCAGATCATGCTGGAGTTCGGACCCGCCGTGCCGCTGCGCATCGCGATTGGATCGGGCATCGCGTTTCTTTGCGCGCAATCCCTTGATATTGCAGTGTTTAACAATCTGCGCGGGGGCGCGTGGTGGCGTGCGCCGCTGGCGTCCTCGGTCGTTGGGTCGGCGGTTGATACCTTCTTGTTCTTCGGCATCGCCTTTTCCGCCAGCCTGCCCTTTCCCGAAGCGGCAAACATGGCCGTCAGTTGGAGCTGGGAGTCCGTGCCCTTCCTGAACATCGGCCCGATGGCCCCGCTTTGGACATCCCTCGCCTTTGCGGATTGGGTCTGCAAACTGGCGATTGCGATGCTGGCACTTGCACCTTTCCGCATCATCGTGGGGTCCTTGACCACAAAAACCACATGATTTTGTTTTGCGATCTGAAAATTCTGTGGCACGCTTTGTTTACGGTTACAGCGTAGACTGGCCGCAGGTTCAACAGATTGAAAGGAGGTGCTCTAGTGTCTAATGGGATGTTGGAGAGAGGTGTCGGAACAGTTTGGGAGGCGCACAGCTGAGGCAGCCCTTGGCTTGTGAACTGACCAGATTGGTGAGCGCCTAACCGGCCCCACCTCCGTAAATCTCGAAGGGCCGCTCCGAACCGGGCGGCCCTTTTTGTTTGGCTTTCGAAATCCATGGAAGTCGGGCTATTTTCGTATGAACCGTATAAAACGGGGGGTCAAATCCATGAAAACGCCCCCTTGGGAAAGGCCATGCTGAAGATCAACGACCAGATCAGTATCGAGGACTGGGAACTGACCGAACAATTCGTCCGGTCATCCGGTCCAGGCGGGCAGAACGTGAACAAGGTGTCCACGGCGGTCGAACTGCGGTTCGAGGCGGCGCGTTCCCCCAACCTGCCCGATTCGGTCAAGAACCGGTTGCGCCGTATCGCCGGACGGAAGTGGACCAAGGAAGGCGCGATTGTCATTCAGGTCGAAGATACCCGCAGCCAGGCCCGCAACCGCGACATCGCCCGCGAGCGCTTGGCAGAAATGATCCTGAAAGCCTGCGAAAAACCCAAACGCCGGATTCCGACCAAACCGACCAAGGGCAGCCAGCGGCGGCGGCTGCAAGCCAAGAAAGAACGCGGCGAGGTCAAGGCCCTGCGCGGGCGGGTCGAGGGCGATTAACCCACCCTGCGCCTGTTACGCCTTTTCCCAATAGGGCGCGCGCAGTTCTTTTTTCAGGATCTTGCCGATGGAGGAACGGGGCAGGACATCGCGCACCTCAACGGCGCTGAGGCGGTGGCTTTTGCCCAGTTTGGTGTTCGCCTGCGTGCAGATGTCATCGCCCGTGCGGGTCGTGCCCTCGCGCAGCACCACCAGCCCCAGCGGGGTTTCGCCCCATGCGTCGGACGGGATGCCGATGACGGCGGCGTCGGTCACGTCAGGATCGGCCAGCAGGATCAATTCCAAATCGTTGGCATAGATGTTCAGCCCGCCGGAAATGATCATGTCCTTCTTGCGGTCGGACAGGACAAGGAACCCGTCCTTGTCAAAGCTCCCCATATCGCCGGAACGGAAATAGGCGTCACCATTTTCATCGCGCCATATATAGACGGCTGTCAAATCATCACGACCGTAATAGCCCGCCATCATCGAGGCCGATCTACCGACGATTTCGCCCACTTCGCCTTGGGGCACCTCGTTTCCTTCGGCGTCGATCAATTTGATCGTGACGCCGGGTGCGGGCTTGCCGACGGTGTGCAGCTTGTCGGGGTGATCATGGGCCAGCAACACGGTGACGCCGCCGCCTTCGGTCAACCCGTAGTATTCCATCAAAGTGCCGGGGAAACGGGCCAGCACATCGGCCTTCACATCGGCGCGCAGCGGGGCGGAGGTGGAGAACTTCATCTTCACCGAGGACAAATCGAAGCTATCGAAATCCGGCACATCCATGATGCGTTTGTATTGCACGGGCACCAGCATAGCGTGGGTGATGCGCTCTTTTTCGACAAGTTCAAGGAAGCGGCGGGCGTCGAATTTACCCATCAGATGCACGGTGGACCCGCCATACAGAGTGGGCAAAAACGCCACGATGGTGGTGTTGGAATAAAGCGGCGTGGACAGCATGGTGCGGGCGTTATCCGCGTAGCCGTTAGGTTCGACCCTGTCCATCTGCACCGCGCGCATCCAGTGGTTATGAAGGATGCCCTTGGGCGTGCCGGTGGTGCCCGACGAATAGATCAGGTTGAAATGATCGTCCCATTCAATGGGGATCATCGGGTCGGTGGTGTCGGCCTGCGCCATCAGGCTTTCGTAATTTTCAAACCCGTCCGCGTTGAAATCAAGCGCGATGCGGCGGATGTTCATACCGTCGATGAAGGGAACCAGATCGCGGTATTGCGCGGCAAGGAAAATGGTGGTCGCGCCGCAGTCGGTCAGCATCTTTTGCAGCGCATCGGCGGAGGCCATGGTGGACAGCGGCGTGATGCAGCCGCCCGCGCGCAGGGTGCCCATAAAGATTTCCGCATAGGCAGCAGAATTGGGGGACAGCACGGCGATCTTGTCGCGTTTTTGCAGGCCCGCGGCCAGCAGCAGGTTGGCGATGCGGTTGATCCGACCGTCGAATTCACTCCATGTCAGGCGGGTGTCGCCGCAAACGATCGCCTCTTTCGCGGGATGGGCCGCGGCGTTTTCGCGGACCTTTTGAACGATATTCGTGCCGGGTTCGGTTTCCGGCGTGGCCGGTTTGAAAATCTGCGTCATGGGGCTCCCCTCCCTGAAATCGGGGGGAGTGTCGGGGAGGAACGCGCGGGGGTCAAGGGGTTGCGGAAAGGCGTTCCGCAGAACGAAATGCTAAACCTCGACCTTCATCGCGGTTTGTTCCCCCACGCCGAAGACACGTTTGTAGCGGGCGATTTCATCGGCTGGCCCCATCGCCTTGTTGGGGTTGTCCGACAGTTTGACCGTGGGGTGGCCATCGGCGGAAACCGCCTTGCAGACCATGGAGAACGGCGCAAGCGCGTCATCCGGTGTCAGCCCGCGAAAATCATTGGTCAGCAGCGTGCCCCACCCGAACGAAGGCCGCACCCGGCCCGCGAACTTGGTCTGAAGCTCGCGGATCTTGTCCACATCCAGCCCGTCAGAGAAGATCACCATCTTCTTGGTCGGATCCTCGCCGCGCGATTTCCACCAATCAATCGCCACCTCGGCCCCGGCGGCCGGATCACCCGAATCGATGCGGATGCCGGTCCAGCCGGCCAGCCAATCGGGCGCGTCATCAAGGAACCCGCGCGTGCCGTAGGTGTCGGGCAGGATGATCCGCAGGTTGCCTTCGTGTTCTTCCTGCCAATCGGCCAGCACCTGATAGGGGGCCTGTTTAAGGGCGGCGTCATCTTCGGCCAATGCGGCATAGACCATGGGCAGTTCGTGGGCGTTCGTCCCGATCGCTTCAAGATCGCGGTTCTTGGCGATCAGGCAGTTCGAAGTGCCGACGAATTTCTCGCCTAGGCCTTCGGTCATGGCCTGCACGCACCAGTCCTGCCACAGGAAGGAATGCCGCCGCCGCGTGCCGAAATCGGCGATACGCAACCCGGGCAGGTCGCGCAATGCCTCGACCTTTTGCCAAAGTTTCGTCATGGCGCGGGCATACAGCACCTGAAGTTCAAACTTGCCCATGGTGTGCAGCACGGCGCGCCCGCGCAGTTCCATCAGGATCGACAGGGCAGGGATTTCCCACATCATCACCTCGGGCCATGACCCTTCGAATGTCAGCTCATACTGGCCATCGTGTTTTTCCAGGTGATAGGCGGGCAGGCGCAGATTTTCGAACCATTCCATGAAATCGGGGCGGAACATCTGGCGCTTGCCGTAAAACGTATTGCCGCGCAGCCATGTGGATTCGCCACGGGTCAGCGAAAGCGAGCGCACATAATCCAGCTGCTCGCGCAGCTCGCCCTCGTCGACCAGGTCTGCCAGCCGGATGGATTTGGTCCGGTTGATCAGGGAAAACGTCACCTGCGTGTCGGGCTTGTTGCGGAACACCGACTGGCACATCAGCAGCTTGTAGAAATCCGTGTCGATGAGAGAGCGGACGATCGGGTCGATCTTCCACTTGTGGTTATGGACGCGGGTGGCGATGTCTACCATTGGGGTCTCCGGGGCATGAGTTGCCAAGGCTTAAAGCAAATGCGCGGCAGGAAAGGCAAGGGAATAGGGCGGTTAGGCCAGTTTGACCCCCGCTGTGCGCAAGGCATCCAGTGCCGCATCCAGCGATCCGTCCACGTCGATGGCACGGCACAGATCGGTCTGCACGGTGACGTTATAGCCAAGCCGCGCCGCATCCTGCGCCGAGAAGTTCACGCAGAAATCAAGCGCCAACCCGACCATCAGCAGGTCTGTAATGTCGCGTTCGGTCAGGTATCCGTGCAGGCCCGTGGGCGTGGTCTGGTCATTTTCGAAAAACGCGGAATAGCTGTCGATGTCCCGCCGGAACCCCTTGCGGATGATCAGGTCGGCGGGATCGACATGCAGATCGGCGTGAAAGGCCGCGCCCTGACTGCCCCATACGCAATGATCGGGCCACAAAACCTGCGTGCCATAGGGCATGTGCGTGGTCGCGAAAGGTGCCTTGCCTTCATGCTGCGACGCAAAGGATGAATGATCGCCCGGATGCCAGTCTTGCGTCAGCACCACGGCACCCGCCCCCACCATAAGCGCATTGATGCCTTGCACAATCTCCTCCCCGTCCGGCACGGCCAATGCGCCGCCGGCGCAGAAATCGTTTTGCACATCGATCACGATCAGGGCTTTGGTCATGGGACACTCCGCTTTAATCATCCACAGGGTAAGGGCCGGGGCCGCCGCGTCAACCTGTGCCTTGATCAAGTGCACATGCAGGCGTAAATCGCGCCTTATGTATACTGTTTGCGCCCTATATCACTTCACCCGCTTCCCCGACCCCGCCGCGATAAAACCGGCGCTTTTGCAGCTGTGCCTGGACAACGGCATTTGCGGTACGCTGCTGCTGGCACGCGAAGGGATCAACGGCACCGTCGCGGGCACCCGCGAAGGGATCGACACGGTGCTGGCCCATATCCGCGCCCTGCCCGGCTGCAATGATCTGGAAAGTAAGGAAAGCACCGCGGCCGAACGCCCCTTCCCCCGAATGAAGGTCAAGCTGAAGCGCGAGATCGTGACCATGGGCCAGCCCGATGTGGACCCGCTGGCAAAGGTCGGCCATTACGTCGAACCGAAAGACTGGAACGAGCTGATCCTGGCGCCCGACGTGGCTGTGATCGATACCCGCAACGATTACGAGGTGGCGATCGGCACGTTCAAGGGCGCAGTCGACCCCGAAACCGACAGCTTCCGCGAGTTCCCCGCGTGGTGGGCCGCGAACAAGGACCGGTTCCACAACAAACGCATCGCCATGTTCTGCACCGGCGGCATCCGCTGCGAAAAATCCACCAACTTCCTGATGAGCCAGGGGATCGAGGATGTATATCACCTGAAAGGCGGCATCCTGAAATACCTTGAAGAAGTTCCGGCACAGGACAGCACATGGGAAGGCGAATGCTTCGTCTTTGACGGGCGCGTGTCCGTCGGTCACGGGCTGAAAGAAGGTCCGCACATCCTGTGCCACGCCTGCCGCCGCCCGATCCTGCCCGAAAATCAGAACCGCCCCGAATACGAACCCGGCGTCAGTTGCCACCACTGCGTGAATGAAACGTCGGACAAAGATAAGGGCCGTTTCCGCGAGCGGCAAAAACAGATCGAACTGGCGCGAGAGCGCGGCGAAGTCCACCTAGGCGACGGGCGAGGGGTCTGATCACACAAGCCCTTTCATTGTTCTATAAATACCTTTGGCCGCGCAGCGGCACGCCGCAGGCGTATGCTACGCCATTGCGGCCCTTGCCCGCCCGGTCCGCATCAGAATGCCAATCAGGATGGCCGCGTTCAGCACGTTCCACCCGATCCCGTTGATGAAAGCGGCAAAATAGCTGCCGGTCACGTCATAGATCCAGCCGGACATCCAACCGCCCAAGGCCATGCCCATGATCGTCGCCATCATCACGAAACCAACACGCGCACCTGCCTCGGCGCTTGGCATATATTCACGCACAATCACCGCGTAGCCCGGCACGATGCCGCCCTGGGCCAGCCCGAAAATCGCAGACACCACGTATAGCGGCACAAGCGCGTCGAAGGGCAGGTACAGCACAAGCGCCAGCCCTTGCAGGGCCGATCCGATCAGCACGGTCAGCACCCCGCCCAGCTTATCGGCCAAAAGCCCCGACACCAGCCGCGACGCGACCCCGCCAAGCAGCATCAGCGACAGCATTTGCGAGCCCACGGCAGGACCATAGCCCAGGTCGACGCAATAGCTGACAATATGAACCTGCGGCATCGACATGGCGACGCAGCAGCCCACACCCGCCAACCCCAAAATCCACATCAAGGCGCGGGGCGAAAACCCCGATGCACTGGCGCGCGATGCGGATATGGCATCGGAATGTGCCGTTGCCTCTAGCGGGACGCGGCGGCGCAGGAACAGCGACAGGGGGATCACCGCGGCCGGCACGATCACCGCCAAGGCGAAATAGACCGCGCGCCAGCCGCCATTCGCCAGCACACCAGCCAGCAGCATCGGCCAGATTGCGCCCGACAGGTAGTTGCCGGATGCGGCAATCGCCACGGCAATGCCGCGCCGTTTCAAGAACCACAGGGACACGTCCGCGATAAGCGGCCCGAAACTGGCCGCCGTCCCAAGCCCCACCGCGAATTGCAGCGCCGCGACCATCCAGATCGACGGGGACAGCGCCGCCAAAGCCGAGGCGACCGCGATCAGCAGGGCCGATCCGGTCAGTGCCACGGTGATGCCGAACCGGTCCACCACGCGCCCCGTGATCATGTTGCCAAGGGCAAAGCCGATCATGGTCAATACATAGGGAATGGAGGCATCGGCCCGCGCCACGTCGAATTCCGCCTGCATCGACGGCATGACCACGATGATCGACCACATGCCGACATTTCCGACCATGGCGATCAGAAGGGATAGGCCCAGTCGGGACCATGCATAGCGGCTGTCTAGAATGTCTGCTCCGGTCATGGGGCGACGCTAGGGGGCGCAGCCGTGTGCTGTCCATCCCGAAAACGACATGGCCCCGTCAGTCGGAAAGCGTTCCCGCCTCCATCGCGGCCAGCTTTTCGATCCAGTCCAGTTGGCGCGGCAGGCAGATGGTTTGCAGATCATAGTTTTCGACCACATGCTTGCGGGCGGCGGCCCCCATGCGGGCGCGGGCCTCCGGATCGTCCAGCAGGGCCGACACCTCGTCTACCAGCTTATCCCCGTCGAAGAAATCGACCAGCCGTCCGGTTTCATCATGGCGGATCGCCTCGTGCAGGGGGGCGGTGTCCGACGCGACGATGGCGCATTCCGATGCCATTGCCTCGAACAGGGACCATGACAGGACAAAGGGATAGGTCAGGTAGACGTGGCAAGATGATACCTGAAGCAGTTTCAGGAACTGGTCATAGGGGATTTTCCCCAGAAAATGCACCCGGTTCCAGTCGGGTGTCGGGATCTTGCCGCGCACCTCGTCTATGAAAATCTGCTTCCATGTCTGGCCCTTGAGCGGACGCGCGCCATAGCTGACATCGTCGCCGCCGACGATAAGCACCCGCGCATTGGGCCGTTCTTTCAGCAGGCGCGGAAGGGCACGCATAAAGATGTGATAACCGCGGTACGGTTCCAGATTGCGGTTCACGAAGGTGATCACCTCGTCCTGCCGCGTAAAGGTCGGGCCATCCTTTAGCGTCAGGGTAACGTCGGGGTCCGGCACGGCCGCCTTTGTGTCGATCCCGTCATGGATCACACTGATCTTTTCGCGGAATGCAGGCGGGAATGTGCCTGCCTGAAATTCGGTCGGGGAAATGCCCATGTCGCCAATCGGGAAATGGATCAGGTTGTTGAGGTTCTTCATCCGGATGCGCAGGTGCTGATCCTCGTCCACCTTGGGCTGAAATTCGGGATCAAAGCCAAGGTGATCGTCATCCGAGCGGTGATACATCTCGTAATAGAGGCCAATCCGCGCGTCGGGCCAGACATCGCGCAGGAACATGGATTCGCCCCAACCGGGATGGGCGACGATGATGTCCGGCGTGAACCCCTTGTCACGCAGGGCGCGGGCGGCGCGGTAACATGCCTCCCCCCTTATCACCTTGGTATCGGTATCCAAAAGCCACGGATGCACGCCGCGCTGCTGCGGCGCTTTCAGCGCATAGGGGATGACGCGCACGCCGTTCCATATGGTCGGTTCTTTCACGCGCAGGGTAAGGGCCACGCAGTCATGCCCCGCCTGCACAAGCGCGGGGGCCAGATGTTTGAACTGTCCGGGAAAATTTTGGTGGATGAAAAGGATTTTCATAATCTGCCTGCTGCCTGCACCGTGTTTTGCCCTTTATACCCCCTCTTTTCCGCCTGCCCAGCAGGGTTTTTCCCCCAATCCACTGGACCAATCGCAGGGCATTGCCTATCACCCGAAGCCAAAGCCCTTATCAAGACCGAAGAGAGCCACCCATGTCGCGCTATACCCCCGCTGAAATCGAAGCCCGCTGGCAAGCCGCCTGGGAAAAGGCCGGAACCTTCACCGCCACCCGCACTGCGGACAAGCCGAAGTATTACGTGCTGGAAATGTTCCCCTATCCGTCGGGGCGTATCCATATCGGCCATGTGCGCAACTACACCATGGGCGACGTGATCGCGCGCTATAAGCTGGCGACGGGGCATAACGTGCTGCACCCGATGGGGTTTGACGCCTTCGGGATGCCCGCCGAAAACGCGGCCATGGCGATTGGTGGCCACCCCAAGGAATGGACCTATTCCAACATCGACACGATGGTGGAACAGATGAAGCCGCTGGGGTTCGGCTTGGACTGGTCGCGCATGTTCGCCACTTGCGACCCGGAATATTACGGCCAGCAGCAGGCCCTGTTCATCGACATGCTGGAAAAGGGTCTGGTGTATCGCAAGAACGCGGTGGTCAACTGGGACCCGGTCGATATGACCGTGCTGGCGAACGAGCAGGTGATCGACGGCAAGGGCTGGCGGTCGGGCGCCGAGGTGGAGCGGCGCGAGCTGACGCAGTGGTTCTTCAAGATCTCTGACTTCTCCGAAGAATTGCTGGAGGCACTGGACGGGCTGGAAAACTGGCCGGCGAAAGTGCGCCTGATGCAGGAAAACTGGATCGGCAAATCGCGCGGTCTGCAATTCTCGTTCGGGCTGATCGACGGCCCGCACGGCACCGACCGGATCGAGGTGTATACCACCCGCCCCGACACGTTGATGGGCGCGTCTTTCGTCGGCATCTCGCCCGATCACCCCTTGGCCAAGCAGCTTGAGCGCGACAGCGAAGAGGTCGCCGCCTTCTGCGCCGAGGCCCGCAAGGGCGGCACCACCGCCGAGGCGATCGAAAAGGCCGAAAAACTGGGCTTTGACACGGGTCTGCGCGTGCGCCATCCCTTTGATACCGCGCTGGAACTGCCGGTCTATATCGCCAACTTCATCTTGATGGATTACGGCACCGGCGCGATTTTCGGCTGCCCTGCGCATGACGAGCGGGACTTTGATTTTGCCACCAAATATGGCCTGCCGATCATTCCGGTGTTCGAACCCATTGGCGCGGATTACCCCGAAAACGCGGCATTCGTGCCCGCGAAAACCGAGGTCGTCCACTATGTGCGCGGCTTTGCCGGAGAGGCAGAACAGACCGGCGATCAAGGCGTCGATACCGCCGTGGATTTCTGCGAGGCGAACGGCGTGGGTCAGGGCGTGACCAAGTATCGCCTGCGCGACTGGGGCCTGTCGCGGCAACGCTATTGGGGCTGCCCCATCCCCGTGGTGCATTGCGACGACTGCGGCGTGGTGCCCGAAGCCAAGGAAAACCTGCCCGTTGAATTGCCCGACGATGTGACATTCGACATCCCCGGCAACCCGCTGGACCGTCACCCGACGTGGCGCGATTGCACCTGCCCGACCTGCGGCGCGGCGGCGTGGCGCGAAACCGACACGATGGACACTTTCGTGGACTCGTCGTGGTATTACGCCCGCTTCACTGCCCCGCACGCCAAGACCCCGACCGATCTGGCCGAGGCGGAATACTGGATGAACGTGGACCAGTATATCGGCGGCATCGAACACGCGATCTTGCACCTGCTTTACAGCCGCTTCTTTGCCCGCGCGATGCACCTGACCGGCCACCTGCCGGAAAAATGCAAAGAGCCGTTCAACGCCCTGTTCACCCAAGGCATGGTGACCCATGCGATCTACAAGACGGAACAGGACGGTCGCCCCGTCTATCACTACCCCGAGGATGTCGAACTGCGCGACGGCAAGGGTTTCCTGAAGGACGGGACCGAGGTGGAAATCATCCCCTCGGCCAAGATGTCCAAGTCCAAGAACAACGTGGTTGACCCGGTGCAAATCATCGACACCTTTGGCGCGGATACCGCCCGCTGGTTCGTACTGTCGGATTCCCCCCCCGAGCGTGACGTGGAATGGACGGCGGCGGGGGCCGAGGCCGCGCATAAGCACCTGTCCCGCGTCTATCGCATTGCCGCGGACATTGCCGAAGGGGCCGAGGGCGATGCCAAGCAGGACGACGACCTGCTGCGCGCCATGCACAAGGCGATTCACGATGTGACGGGGGGCGTGGAAAGTTTCGGCTTCAACGCTTCGATCGCGAAGCTTTACGCGTTTACCAACACGCTGTCGAAATCCAAGGCGTCGAACGCGGCCAAGCGGCAGGCGGCATTGGTTCTGGCGCAGTTGATGTCGCCCATGACCCCGCACCTGTCCGAGGAAATCTGGGCCATGTTGGGCGGCACCGGTTTGATCGCCAATGCAGAATGGCCGCAGCCCGACGAGGCCATGCTGAAGGATGACACGGTGACGATGCCCATTCAGGTCAACGGCAAACGCCGCGCGGAAATCAGCGTGCCGGTGGATATGGACAAGGCAGAGGTTGAAAAACTGGCGCTGGCACAAGAAGGTGTGATCAGGGCGCTGGACGGGGCACAGCCCAAGAAAATCATCGTCGTCCCCGGGCGGATCGTTAATGTTGTCGTTTAACCGGCGTTTCTTTTTGGTGGGGGCCGTTGCCTTGGCGGGCTGCGGTTTCACCCCTGCCTATGGCCCGAACGGGTCTGCGCGCGCATTGCAAGGCGCGGTGCTGGTGCAATCGCCCGACAGCGAAGACAGCTACCTGATGACCCGCCAGTTGGAAGACCGCCTGGGCCGCGCCGCCGCGCCGCGTTTTGGCCTGACCTACAGCCTTGATTTCGTCGAAGAACGTATGGCGATTTCCTCGACCAACATCACAACGCGGTTCAACGTGGCGGGCAAGGCGACCTATGCGCTGACCGATCTTGCAACCGAGGAAGTGCTGACCACCGGCACGGTCAATTCCTTCACCGGCTATTCCACCACGGGGTCCACCGTGGCCACGCTGGCCGCCGAACGCGACGCGCGCGAACGGCTGGCGGTGATCCTGGCCGACCAGTTGACCGCGCGCCTGGTGGCCTTCAGCTCGTCATTGCCGCAATGAAACTGAATGGCCGCGACGCAGGGCGCTATTTCGCCAAGCCGGACCCGGACCGCGCGGGCCTGCTGATTTTCGGGGCCGATGCCATGCGCGTTGCCCTGAAACGGCAAGAGGTGATCGCCAACCTGATCGGCCCGCAAGGCGAGGAAGAGATGCGCCTGACCCGTATTCCCGCCGCCGACCTGCGCAAGGATGCCCCTGCCCTGCTGGACGCGGTCAAGGCGATTTCCTTCTTTCCCGGCCCGCGCGTGGTGTTCGTGGAAGATGCGACCGACGGTTTGACCGACACGCTGAAAATCGCGCTGTCCGATTGGCGGGCGAGGGACGCGCAGATCATCGTCACAGCCGGCGGGCTGACCGGCAAATCCAAGCTGAAAACCCTGTTCGAAAAACACCCCAACGCGTTCTGTGCGGGGCTGTATGACGACCCACTCACCCGCGAGGAGATCGAGGCGGAACTGCACCGCGCCGGGCTGCGCGACGTGGGACGGCAACAGATGGACGACCTGACCGCGCTGTCGCGCGAGCTGGACCCCGGCGATTTCCGCCAAACGCTGGAAAAGCTGTCGCTCTATAAACTGGACGATCCCGAACCGCTCAGCTCTGCCGATATATTGGCCTGCGCGCCCACCTCGACCGAGGCGGACCTGGACGATGTGTTGAACATCGTCGCCGAAGGCCGCGATGGCGAAATCGGCCCGGTGATGGGCCGCTTGAAATCGCAAGGCACCAATGCGGTCAGCCTGTGCATCGGCGCAACCCGCCATTTTCGCACCTTATATGCTGCGGCGTCCCATCCCGGCGGGGCCAGCCAAGGCATTGCCGCCATGCGCCCGCCGATCTTTGGCCCGCGCCGCGACCGGATGCAGCGGCAGGCGCAGGCATGGGGCCCGCGCAAACTGGAAGACGCGCTGACATTGCTGACCGACACCGATCTGAAACTGCGATCGGCGGGGCGCACGGTGCCGGATATGGCACTGGTCGAACGCACGCTGATCCGCCTGTCGATGATGGGCAAACGCCGCTAGGACGTGACGGAACGGTTCTCTTTTTCCCTGCGCATGGCATCGTGCGGGCAAAGGGAGGAACCAAAATGTATGAAGTGATCGGAAATACCCAAAGCCGCGCGTTCCGCGTGATGTGGATGCTTGAAGAACTGGGCGAGGAATACACCCACACCGCAGCCAAACCCCATTCGGAGGAAGCGAAATCCGCCAACCCGTCAGGCAAGATCCCGGCGCTAAGGGATGGCGATGACGTGATCACCGATTCCACCGCGATCATCACCTATCTGGCCGACAAACATGGCAAGCTGACCCATCCCGCAGGCACGATTGCCCGCGCGCGGCAAGATGCGCTGACCCATACCATCCTGGACGAGATGGACAGCGTACTATGGGTGGCGACCCGCCACAAGTTCATCCTGCCCGAAGACCGCCGCGTGCCCGATATCGGCGACGCCATGAAATGGGAATTCAGCAACCATGCCGCGCGCTTTGCCGATTGCATCGAGGGGGAGTTCCTGATGGGCGACACCATGACCGTGCCGGATATTCTGGCGACCCATTGCCTGAACTGGGCTTATGGCGCGAAATTCCCGATCGAGGATCAGCGCCTGCTGGATTACGCCAAACGGATGCGCGGGCGGGATGCCTTCAAACGTGCCACGGCACGTTAACCAAAGCCTTTCTGCGTTCTGAACATACGCGGGCGGTGCGCCTGTTCAACCGTGGTCGTGCGCCCATTGCGCGGCATGACGGCCCGCCCAAAGCCCTGTCGCCATGCAGGCGGTCAGAAGGTAGCCGCCGGTCGGTGCCTCCCAATCCAGCATTTCACCCGCAATGAAGGTGCCGGGGCGGGCGCGCAGCATCAAGGCGTCGTCAAGCGCGGCGAAGGTGACGCCCCCGGCGGTCGAGATCGCCTCGTCCATGGGGCGCGGGCCTTGGTGGGGGATGGGCAGCGCCTTGAGCAGCGGGGCAAGATCATCCGGCAGGGGGCGGGCGCATTCCATCAGAAGCGCGATCTTGGCGGGGTCCAGTTTCAGGGTCTTGCGCAGGTGGTTGGACAGGCTTGCCTTGCCGCGCGGGCGCGCGATACGCTGCCGTATGGTTTGCGCACCCAGATCGGGCAGCAGATCTATGCACAGCGGCGCGCCTTGACGCAGGGCCGGGGTCAGCGGGTAGATGCCGCCGCCTTCGATCCCCTTGGCGGACAAGGTCACCTCGCCGCGCGAGGTAATGTTACCCGCCGTCAGCGCGATATTCTTGAGAGGCTGGCCGAAATGACGGGTCATGTGACCCGACCACTCCACGCGCAGCGCCGCGTTCGACGGGGCGAAGGGGGCGGTTTCCACCCCGATCCATTCGGCCCATGCGCCATCCGATCCAAGGCGCGCCCAACTGGCTCCTCCGCAGGCGATGACGGTGACGCGCGGGTGCAGAACGGCGGTGCCGCCGGGTGTCTCGATCCGGCACCCGCCTTGGCTCCATCCGGTCCAGCGCCAGCGGGTGTGCAGGGTCACACCCATATCCGCCAACCGTGCCAGCCATGCGCGCAGCAGCGGAGAGGCTTTCATGGCTACGGGGAACACCCGGCCCGTGGAGCCGGTGAACAGATCCTGCCCAAGGCCGCGCGCCCAATCCTGCGCCTCGGACGGGCCGAATTCCGCCAGCATGGGGGCCAGGTGCGGGGCGGCGTCGCCGTAATGCGACAGGAATGCTGCGGGGGCCTCATCCCTGGTCAGGTTCAGGCCGGATTTACCCGCCATAAGGAATTTCCGCGCGGGGGATGGCTTGGCCTCGGCCACGGTCACGCGACGGCCTGCGCGGGCCAGTGCCTCGGCCGCCATCAGCCCTGCGGGGCCGGCACCGATCACCAGTGAGTCAACTTGGAGGGCGTCGATGTCTGGCGCATCCGTCACGGGCGGATGTCGCCCTTTATCTCGATGACGCGGTGCGGATAGGGGATTTCGATCCCGGCCTCTTTCAGTGCATTCCAGACGACGAACAGCACCTTGGGCGTATATTTATTGCGCCCGTCGTCGATGCCATTCACCCAGAATTCCACCGCGAAATCCACGCCGCTGTCACCGAAACCGCGCAATTCGCAATCGGGCGCGTCGGGGGCTTTCGGCACGAAATCCAGTTTGGCCACGGCGGTTTCGATGATGTCCGGCACACGGTTGATATCGGTGTCGTAGGACACCGAGAACGCCGCCTCGTACCGGTTGGCCGAGCCCTGGTCGGAATAGTTCACCACCCGGCTGGTGATGAAATGTTCGTTCGGGACCACGATCCAGCGCCCGTCGAAGGTTTCAAGGATAGCGGCGCGGGCGGTCATCTTGACGATGGTGCCGGCCTCGCCCCCGTCCAGTTCGACATAATCGCCGACGGTGGTCTGCCCTTCGAGCAGCAGGATGATGCCGGAAATGAAGTTCGCCGCGATCTGTTGCAGGCCAAGCCCGATGCCGACGCCAAGGGCACCGCCCAGAACTGCGATGGCGGTCAGGTCGATCCCCATGATCGACATCAGCAGCACGAAGGCCGTGCCAAAGATCAGCACCTGCGCCGCCTTGATGGCCAGTTCGCGCGTGGCGGGGCGCAGGTCGTCCTGCTGCTTGATGTAGCCTTCGGACTGGGTGTTAGACCAGCGCCCGACCCAGAACAGCAGCGCGCCTGAAATCATCCCACGGATCAGCGCCATCACCGAGAAGGAGATGTTGCCAAGGTTGATCTGCACCTCGGCCAGTTTCGCGGCGATCAGGTCCAGAAGGCCCAGCACGTAAAGCGCCATGACCGGGATCAGCACATAGCGTCCCAGCAGGCGCAGGAACGGGTCGCGCACCACCTCGCGCACGAAGATGCGGGCGGCCACGAACAGGAACCAGCGTTTCCCAAGGGCGATCACCGCGCCAGAGCCGAAGAGCGAGCGCGTGATCCCTTCGCCCACGCCGGTCAGCACATAGGCCAGAAGCGGCAGCACCAAGGGCAGGAAGCGCAGCACGAACCGCCGCGCGGTCGGGATCATGCCCGACTGCCCTTCCTTGGGCGTCAGGACGTGCGACAAAAGTGGACGCAGGCGGCGCGCGATCAGCACGGCGGCCAGCCATGCCACGACCAGGATGGCGAATTGCGACCATGCCTCGGGGCGCATCAACCAGTCGCTGATGAAGTCCCACCCTTGGGTGGCATAGCCCAGCGCCTTGGTCACGATTTCCGGTTGTCCTTGCATAACAGGCCCCTACCCTTTGAAACACGCCCCTCTCATGCCCCTAACCATGTTGCAGGATCAAGGAAAACCCGATGCAAGAGTCGATCTGCGCCCCGATCTGTCCTTTATGCCAACGCCCCATCCCTGAAGGCGTGCCGCAAAGCCTGCATCACCTTGCCCCCAAGCTGAAGGGCGGCAAGGGCGGGCCGGTCGTGTTACTGCACCACATCTGCCACAAGGAAATCCACGCAGCGCTGACCGAGGCCGAGCTGGCGCGCGATTTCAATACGCCCGAGGCGCTGCGCAACCATCCACGGCGGGCGAAATTCGCCGCATGGATGGCCAAACGCCCGCCGGATTTCATGTCGAAGGTTTCGGGCAGGCGACGGCGACAGGAAGCCTTCGGCGAAAGTATTTTCAGAACAATGAAGGCACGGGGATTGCCCGAGGCAACGCCTCGGGCCGGGCCCAACCGTGAAGGCTTTTCCTAGAAAAGCCATGAGCGGGCGGGAGTGCGCCCTTTTCGGTTCAGCCTAACGGCAGAGGGTCTTGATACCAGCGGCGATTTCAGGCTTGGCGGCCAACGTGTCGGCGCAGATGGTACGGGCGACGTCCAGCAAGGCATCGGGGCCGATCACGCGGTCGATCAGGCCAAAGGAAAGCGCCTCCTCCGTTTCGATTTTCTGACCGCCCATCAGGATCAGCTTGGTCCGCGCCGGGCCGATCAGCGCGGCCATGCGCCCCGGATCGGAGGGTTGCGGCAGGTAGCCCAGTTTCATCACCGGATAGAAGAATTTCGCCCCCGGCACGGCCAGCCGGATGTCGCAGGCCAGCGCCATGCCATTGGCCCCGCCGGCCAGCGTGCCGTTCATGGCGCAGATCGTGAGGCCCGGCAGGGCGGCGATGGCGCCCGACAGACGTTCCCACAGGGGCGAGGTGGCAAGCCCTGCCTTCGCTTCTTCCAGATCGGCCCCGGCCGAGAACACCTTGCCCTTGCCGGTCAGGATCACGGCGCGGGCTTCCCCGGCGCTTTCCATGATTTCGGCCAGTTCCGTCAGCATCTCGCCGGTCAGGGAATTGGCCTTGTCGGGGCGGTTAATCGTCACGATCCACAGCCCGCCATCTTTTTCCAGTTCGATCATATCAGCCCCACCTGTTTGCGGATGTCCTCGTCGCGCAGGGAAATGTCGGCACCCAGGTGCGCGTCGGCCTCGGCCTTGCACATCCAGACCAGCGTGCGGGCGGGCCATTCGGGGGGGATGTGATCCTCCCACTCCAGTTCGGACACCGGGTTGATGCCGCTGGCCTTGATGTCGCGCTGCATCTGGGTGGCCACCGTTCCGGGCGACAGGCCCAGCACGCGGATGCCCTGATCCCCGACTTCCTTATGCGCCGCGCGGGTCATCATAAGCGCCCCGGCTTTGGATGCGCAGTAGTGCGACCACCCTTCCAGCGGGTTATAGGCCGCGCCGGAGGATATGGTGATGATCGTGCCGCCGCCCTGCCGTTTCATCACGGGGATCGCCGCGCGCATTCCGTGGAACACGCCCTTGAGGTTCACGTCGATGGCGGTGCCCCATTCTGCGGGATCAGCCTCTTCTATCCTGGCGATGGGGTCGATCACACCCGCGTTGCCTATGAACACGTCCAGCCCGCCGAAACGCGCCACGGCCGCATCAACCGCGTCCTTTACATCGGACCAGTCCGCCACGTCGGCGGTGATGGCCAGCCCGCCGATTTCCGCGGCGATCGCTTCGATCCGGTCGCGGGACCGTGCCAGAAGCACCACGTTCGCGCCCTCGGCCGCAAACAGCCGCGCCGCGGCCTCGCCTATGCCGCGGCTGGCCCCTGTGATCAGAACGGTTTTTCCTGTCATTGCTGTCATGTCTTCCTCCTGTCCTTGGCTTTGTGGTAAACTGCCGATTGGCGGGGGTCCAGCCGGATCGCCCTTGACCCCGTTCATTGCAAGACCGACATTCATAGCGAAACGATTTCCGGGAAAGGCCCATTTATGACCCATTTCAAGACGCTTTGCGGCACCACCGCGATTGCGACCATCCTGTCCACCACCAGCGCGTTTGCCGATGTAACGGCCCAGCAGGTCTGGGGTGACTGGAAGGACTACATGACCAACTTCGGTTATTTCGTGAACGCGACCGAGGACATGTCGGGCAAGACCTTGACCGTATCCAACGTGGAACTGGGCGTGGACATTCCCGATACGGACCAAGACATCGCGATCAAGATGGGCACAATGACTTTTTCCGAAACCGGCGATGGTTCGGTCATTG
The DNA here is from genome assembly GCA_002366795.1 of Rhodobacteraceae bacterium UBA3069. Classification (GTDB taxonomy): domain Bacteria; phylum Pseudomonadota; class Alphaproteobacteria; order Rhodobacterales; family Rhodobacteraceae; genus UBA3069. The sequence goes on from DFBX01000131.1 coordinate 22,654, forward strand.
TAACGCTGCCAGAATCCATGCCGATGAACATGGAATTCGAGGCCGCCCCCGGCGAGAAAGTCGTGATGGAGGCCGCGATCAACCAAAGCGGTTTCACCATGATCGTGTCGGGCAGCCTCGAGGACATGAAATATATCTACGGTGCATCCAGCATCGGCATGTCCATCGACAAGTTCGAGGTATCGGGGGAGAAGTCGCCCTCGATCAACGCACTTGCCTTCACCATGAATGATGTGTCGGGTACCACCCGCGCCTTTGCCGAGGATGGTCTGCGCGAGTATGACCAGACGATGAAAACCTCGTCGATGGATTACAACATCGACATGGAAGGCCCGGAAAGCGATCCGGGCAAGGTGATGATGAAAGGCTCTATCGCCGACATGAATGCCGATGCCTTGGTGTCGATGGTCGAGGGGATGAAAGGCCAGTTCGCCACGGACATGTCTGCCGCGCTTGAGGCCGGTTTCGCGATGAAGGGCGGATATACCTTTGGCGCGGGTCAAAGCGAATTTGCGTTCGACGGGCCGGATGGCACGATGCAGGGCACGTCCAGTTCAGCCGGTGGCGCGCTTGACGTCGCCATGTCCAAGGACGCCGGTCTGGTTTACGGCGGCAAATCCACCGACATCAAGATCAGCGCCACCGTGCCGCAACTGCCGATGCCCATCGACATGACCATGGCAGAGGGCGGGTTCAAACTGGCCATGCCGATCACTGCGGGCGAGGAATTGCAGGATTTCGGTCTTGCCATCCGCATGATCGATTTCACCATCCCGGACATGGCCTATGCGATGATCGACCCGATGGGGCAACTGCCACGCGACCCGGCGACTATCGACATCGACGTGACCGGCAAGGCCATGATGTTTGCCAGCATGATGGACCCCAAGGCGATGGAATCCGGCAATGCGCCGGGCGAGGTGCATCAAGCGCAGGTCAACAGCATGACGCTGAAAATCGCGGGGGCCGAGCTGACCGGCGGCGGTGCCTTTACCTTTGACAACACGGACAAGACCACCTTTCCCGGAATGCCCGCACCCGAGGGCGAGTTGGACCTGAAACTGGTCGGCACCAACGGCCTGCTGGACAAGCTGGTGAGCATCGGCATCCTGCCCGAACAGCAGGCGACGAGCGTGCGCATGATGATGGGTCTGTTCGCCGTGCCTGGTGATGGCCCCGATACGCTGACCTCGAAAATCGAGGTGAACGGCGAAGGGCATGTTTCGGCCAACGGCCAACGCCTGAAGTGACCGCCCTTTAGCTGAAACGTAACGCCGCGCCGGATATTCTGGCGCGGCGTTTGCATTTGTGCATTGCGGCGTCGGGCCTTGCCTATAGGGTCGCAAGGCTCTACCTCCGTTACTTGAAAACGAGGAGAGCGCCCATGTCGCAAGATCTTGAAAAGCTGGCCATGTCCCTTTTGGATGCCGCCCGCGCCGCAGGGGCGGACGCGGCTGATGCGATGACGGTCAAGGGCAACTCTACCATGATCGACGTGCGCGGCGGGGTGCTGGAAAGCGCCGAGCGGTCCGAGGGCGTGGACATCGGGTTGCGCGTGTTCATCGGGCAGCGGCAGGCGAATGTGTCGTCATCGGACACGCGGCCCGAAACCCTGCGCATCATGGCCGAACGCGCCGTGGCCATGGCCCGCGAAGCCCCCGAAGACCCCTATGCCGGGCTGGCCGACCCGTCGCAGATCACCCGCAATGTGGATGCATCCGCACTGGAACTGTGCGACCCCACGCCCGAACCCGCCCCCGCCGATCTGGAAGAAGATGCGCGCCGCGCCGAAGCCGCGGCACTGGGGCTTCAGGGCGTGACCCAAGTGCAATCGGCCAGCGCGGGCTATGGCCACAGCCAAGTGTTCCTGGCCGCGACGAACGGGTTTGCGGGCGGCTATCAGCGCACCGACCGGTCCACATCCTGCGTGGCGATCGCGGGTACCGGCACAGGGATGGAGCGTGATTACGACGGCGACACCCGCATTTTCCAATCCGACCTGCGATCCCCCGAAGAGATCGGCCGCACCGCCGCGATGCGCACGGTGGAGCGTATCGGCGCGCGCCGGCCCAAGACGGGTGCCTATCCCGTGCTGTTCGACGAACGCATTGCGGCCTCGCTGATCGGGCATCTGCTGGCGGCGGCGAACGGGGCATCCATTGCGCGCGGATCGTCCTGGCTGCTGGGGCATGAGGGCGACCAGGTGTTGCCAAGCGGTCTGTCGCTGATCGAAGAGCCGCACCGTCCGCGCGTTGGCGGTTCGCGCCCCTTCGATGCCGAAGGGCTGGCGACGCGGCGACGCGCAATTGTGGACAATGGCGTTTTGACGGGTTGGACGATGGACTTGTCCTCGGCCCGCAAGCTGGGGCTGGAAAGCACGGCGAATGCGGCGCGCGGCACATCGGCCCCGCCCGCGCCGTCGAACTGGAACGTGTCGCTGACCCAAGGCGAGAAAACCCGCGCCGAATTGCTGGACGACATGGGCACGGGCCTGTTGGTCACATCCATGATCGGGGCCACGATCAACCCCAACACGGGCGATTATTCGCGCGGGGCGGCGGGATTCTGGGTGGAAAACGGCGAATTGGCGTATCCGGTGAACGAATGCACCATCGCGGGTAACCTGCGCGACATGCTGATGCGGATCACCCCCGCCAATGACGCGCGCGGCTGGCTCAGCCGCGTGGTGCCGTCGCTTCTGGTCGAAGGGCTGACCCTTGCAGGAGAGTGATCTTGACCTGTTGATCCGCGCCGCCCGCGCCTCGGGCGAGATCGCGCTGCGCTATAGTGGCGAGACAGCGAAATCATGGGACAAGCCTGGGCAAGGCCCAGTGACAGAGGCCGACATGGCCGTCAATGACATGCTGGCCGAGATGCTGCGCGGCGCGCGGCCCGATTACGGCTGGCTGTCCGAGGAAACCGAGGATGGCGGCGACAGGCTGGCCGCCGACCGCGTGTTCATCATCGACCCGATTGACGGCACCCGCAGCTTCATGAAGGGCGAAACCACCTGGGCGCATTCGCTGGCCATTGCCGAACATGGCGAAGTGATTGCCGCCGCAATCTTTCTGCCGATGAAAGACAGGCTTTACTCCGCGGGCAAGGGGCTGGGCGCGTCAAAGAACGACGCGCCGATCCGCGCCTCGCGCCAGACCGATCTGGAGGGCGCGCGAATGCTGGCCGCCAAGCCCAGCTATGACCCGACGAACTGGCGCGGGGGAAAGGTACCGCCCGTGCGCCGGTCTTACCGACCCTCCTTGGCCTATCGCTTGTCGCTGGTGGCCGAGGGGCGATACGATGCCATGCTGACCCTGCGCAAAAGCTGGGAATGGGACATTGCCGCCGGTGATCTGATCCTGCGCGAAGCGGGTGCCGTGACATCGGACCGCAATGGCGGGCCGCTGCGTTTCAACAATCCGCTTCCGCAGGTGGATGGCGTTGTCGCCGCTGCGCCGGGCCTGCACGGGGTGCTGTCGCGCAGCCTGGCATTCTGGCCCGACTGACCGCACGCCGCGAATGAAGGCTTTGTCCACCATCCCCGCAACCCTTGCTTGAAGCCCCGCCGCGCAACCCGTAAGTTCGCAGCGACGCGACCTCTACCCACAAGGAGCCACCACGATGACCCAACGCCTTCACCTTGTTTTCGGCGGAGAGCTTGTCGACCCGCAGGGGACCAAGTTCAAAGATTCCGAAAACCTGGATATCGTCGGGATTTTCCCCACCTATCAAAAGGCGTTCGACGCGTGGAAAGCCGCCGCGCAGCGCACCGTGGACAATGCCCATATGCGTTACTTCATTGCCCATCTGCACCGGTTGCGGGACGAGGAGCAGGCGGCCTCCTCGACCGAAGAACTGGGCTGATCCCGTTATCATGGCGCGTTCGCTCAGCTTTACGGCCTATAAGGCGCTTGCGCGGCGCGCGCCCCATGCCCCGCCCGATCTGTCGGTGCCGCGCCCTGATGGCGCGCTAATTTGGGGGCACGCCACCAGCGGGGCCGAAGCCGCCGCGCTGGTGCAGCTTATGGCGCGCCTGTCGGCGCTGCCTGGCGATGTGCATATGCTGTTGACCCTGCACGAGGGGGTGCAACCGCCGGACCATGTGAAGGCGAACACCATTCTGCGCGCCGCCCCCGCCGAGACAGAAGAAATCGCAGCCGCCTTTCTGGCGCATTGGTCGCCCGATCTGTGCCTTTGGACAGGGGGCCACCTGCGCCCTCTGCTGATCGAGGCAGCGGGCGCGCTTGGCATTCCCTTGATCATGATCGACGCAGATGAGCATGGCTTTGACGCGCCGCGCCTGCGCTGGCTGCCGGATGTGGGCCGCCGCACCATGGCGTGGTTTTCCACGGTTTTGGCGGCCTCGGCCAATGGGGCGCAGCGGGTGCTGAAACTAGGGGTCGTGCCGGATAGGGTGACGGTCACAGGCCCCCTGCGCGAAGGCACCCCTGCCCTGCTCTGCAACGAGGACGAGCGCGAGGAACTGGCCGGTACGCTGACCGGGCGCCCCGTTTGGCTGGCGGCGACGGCGCAACCGGCCGAGATGGCTATCATCCTTGAGGCGCACCGCGCATCCACCCGTGGGGCGCACCGGCAATTGCTGATCCTTGTGCCCGATGACGCGGCGCAGGGCGATGTCATGGCCGCCGAACTGGACGCGCGCGAGTTGCGTTTCGCACGATGGTCGAACGGCGACTGGCCGGTTGAGGCAACGCAGGTTCTGCTGGCCGATACGCATGGCGAAATGGGGCTGTGGTATCGCATCGCGCCGATCACCTTCATGGGCTCTTCATTGGTAAACGGGCATGGCGGGCGCGACCCGTTTGAGCCTGCCGCGCTTGGCTCGGCCATCCTTTACGGGCCGAACGTGGGGCGCTACCTGTCGGAATATTCGCGGCTGGCAAGCGCCGGTGCGGCCCGGATTGTCAAGGATGCGCAAACGCTGGCGGGCGCGATCACCCGTCTGTCTGCGCCTGATCAGGCCGCCAACATGGCCCATGCCGCGTGGGAGGTCGCAAGCGCGGGCGCCGAAGTCACCGACCTTGTGCTGGAGATGGTGCAAGACCAACTGGACATGAGAGAGGCCCGCTGATGCGCCCACCCCGTTTCTGGTTCACGCCGCCCGACCGGCCCGCACTGATGGCGCGGCTGCTGGCCCCTTTGGGCGCGCTTTATGCCCGCGCCACAGCGCGGCGGGTGGCGCAGGGCGGCGCGCGGGTTGGTGTGCCGGTGATCTGCATCGGCAACCTGAACGCGGGCGGCACGGGCAAGACCCCCACCGCCATCGCCGTGATCCAGATATTGCAGGAAACGGGTGCCGCGCCGCATGTGGTGTCGCGCGGCTATGGTGGGCAGCTGGAAGGGCCGGTGCAGGTGGACCCCATGGGCCATTCCGCCGCCGATGTCGGGGACGAGCCGCTTTTGCTGGCCGCCTTTGCGCCCACATGGGTGGCCAAGGATCGCGCCGCCGGTGCCCGCGCCGCCGTGGCCGCGGGGGCGCAGGTCATCGTGATGGACGACGGGTTCCAGAACCCCGCGCTGCACAAGGATCTGTCGCTGATCGTAGTGGATGCGGCCAAGGGGTTCGGCAACGGGCGCTGTATGCCGGCTGGGCCACTGCGCGAACCTGTTGGCCCCGGCCTGGCACGGGCCGATCTGGTGTTATCGATTGGCGCACCCCCCGCACAGGAACAATTCGCAAGCGTATGGTCCGGGAAAATCCCGCTGCCGCATCTGACCGGACGGTTGGAACCGCTGCAAACGGGTATGGATTGGACCGACACGCCGTTCCTGGCCTTCGCAGGCATCGGCCACCCCGAGAAATTCTTTGCCACGCTGCGGGGGCTGGGCGCCGATCTGGTGCGGGCAGAGGCGCTGGTTGATCACCAACCCTTGACCCCTGCCCTGCTGATACGGCTGGAGACTGAGGCAAAGCTGCGCGGCGCGCAGATGGTGACCACCGAAAAGGACGCCGTGCGCCTGCCGGATGATTTCCGGCTGAAGGTCGTGACCCTGCCCGTGCGGCTGGAGATCGAAAACAACGCCCCCTTGCGGCAGGCGCTGTCAAAACTGCTGGCTTAGTTGTCCGCGCCCAGTTTCGGGGACGGGCTATCCAGCTTCAATTCGGCATCCGAGAATTTGAACGGCGAGCGGACACCCGGCACCCCATCAAGGTCAATCCGCATCCCGCGCGCGATCACCTGCGGGTCCTCGAACACCTCGGACAGGTCGTTGATCGGACCGGCGGGAATGCCGTGATCCTCGCAGCCTTTCAGCAGGTCGACCTTGGCCATCTGGCGGGTCTTGCCGGATAGCAGCTCGATCATCTCGGGGCGGTTGGCCACGCGGTCGGCGTTTTTCAGGAAACGCGGGTCGGTGATCATGTCGTCCAGCCCCAGAAGGGTGCAAAGCCGCTGATATTGCCCGTCGTTTCCGGTAGCGATGATGATATGGCCATCGGCGCAATCGAACACCTGATAGGGGGCAAGGTTGGGATGGTAATTCCCCGTCCGGCCCGGCGGAGTGCCGGTGGACAGGTAGTTCATCGCCTGATTGACCGTCACCGCCACGGCACTGTCCAGCAACGCCATGTCGATATGCTGCCCGCGCCCCGTGGTATGGCGCTGGTTCACGGCGGCCAGAATGGCATTCACGGAATAAAGGCCGGTGAACAGATCCGTCACCGCCACGCCGACGCGCTGCGGCTGGCCGTCGGGTTCACCGGTGATGGACATCAGGCCCGACATGCCTTGGATGATATAGTCATAGCCCGCGCGATACGCATAAGGCCCGTCCTGCCCGAACCCGGTGATCGAGCAATAGATCAGCCGCGGATTGACTTGCGACAGGCTGGCATAGTCCAGCCCATATTTGGCCAGACCGCCGACCTTGAAATTCTCGATCAGGATGTCAGCATCGGCCACCAGTTCGCGGACATGCGCCTGCCCTTCGGCACTGCGCAGGTCGATGGTGACGGATTTCTTGCCGCGATTGCAGGAATGAAAATACGCTGCCGTATGGTCGTCGTCACGGTCGATGAACGGCGGGCCCCATTGCCGCGTGTCGTCGCCTTCGGGGGCTTCGATCTTGATGACCTCGGCACCCAGATCGGACAGGGTCTGACCGGCGAAAGGGCCGGCCAGAATGCGGGCAAGTTCAACGACCTTGAGGCCGGACAGCGGCGTTGTCATCAGCTCTCCAGTTTCTTGTCGAGGATCGTCTTGAGTTCGTCATAGCTCATGTTGGAGAACAGCTCTCCGTCGATCAACATTGACGGGGTGCCGGAAATGTCGGCCGCGTCGGCTTTCTGCTGCGACCAAGTGTAAAGCTGTTGGGCTTTTTCACCATCGGTCAGGCATGCCTCTAGCTGGTCATTGTCCAGACCGGCAATGCGGCCCAGCTTGCGCAGGTTCTCGCCAATCGTGGCGCCATCGCCCGAACCGATCCAGTCTTTCTGCCCTTCATACAGCATCGCGGAAATGCCGAAGAACCGGTCAGGATCGCAGCGCGCGACCATGGCCGCCCACAGGCCCGGACGGTCGAAATAGACATCCTGGTAGGTGAAATGCACCTTGCCGGTGTCGATGTAATCGGCCTTAAGCTGTTTGAACACGACTTGGTGGAAGGTCGCGCAATGCGGACAGGTGAAAGACGCAAATTCCGTGATCTTGATCGGCGCATTCTCGTCGCCAAGCTGCATTTCGATAATGCCAGAGGTGTCGATATCCGCTGCCTCTTCGGCATTCAGGGCGAGCACGGGCATGTCGTTGCCACCGCTTTGGGTAAACCAGAAGCCCCCGAAGGCGGCCAGACCGGCACCGCCGGCCAGCATAAAATCTCTGCGGTTCATCGCGTGATGTCCTTTCTCAGCGTTTCGCCTTGGATAATACGTTCTTTCCCAGTCTTTCAAGCGCAGCCCTGAGCGTTTCGTCCTGCGCCCCCTCGGCTGCGGCACGGGCCTGCCCCTCGATCACGGGATCGGGAGCGGTATCTTTCGGTTTCGGGCGGTGCGCAAAGGCCACTCGCCCTTCGGAGAAACCTGTCGCGGCGGTCTGGGTGATGCGGATGCGCGCGATGGCGTTATAGCCGTAAACCGCGTTCACCTTTTCACGCAGCTTTTCCTTTTGCATTTCCAGCATCGGGGCATTCGCGCCGGTGGTCAGCAGGGTCAGCGTGGCGCCAAAGCCCTGTCTGTTATACTTGACATCGACAGGGCGGGCGCTGGCGGCGGTATCCGCGCCCACGATTTCCGGCCAGTGGGTCAGCAGACGGGACACGGCGAAACCGCGCGATTCGCCGACCTGGCGGATCTGCCCCTCTAGCAATTGCGAGGTCCGTTTGAACCCGCGTGATGTGCCTTGCCGTGCGGCCATGGCTTGCTTCCCCTCGTTTCGCGCTATTGTAATCGGCCTGCACACTGATACCAGCGAATTGCCCGCTGAAGGAGGATAAACATTGCGTGACGGTGAACAGCCCCTGCCCGGTGATTTGCTGGATTGGTACGATGCCCATGCGCGGGTGATGCCATGGCGGGTCGGGCCGGATGCGCGGCGCGATGGCCAGCGGCCCGACCCCTACCGCATCTGGCTGTCCGAGGTGATGCTGCAACAAACCACCGTGGCCGCCGTGCGCGACTATTTCCACCGGTTCACCGCGCGTTGGCCCACCGTGGCCGATCTGGCCGCCGCTGACGACGCTGATGTGATGGGGGAATGGGCGGGGCTAGGATATTACGCCCGCGCCCGCAACCTGTTGAAATGCGCACGAGCCGTGGTGGCGGATCATGGCGGGGTGTTTCCCGACACGCGCGAGGGGCTTTTGTCGCTGCCCGGTATCGGACCCTATACTGCGGGTGCCGTCGCGGCGATTGCCTTTGACCGGGCCGAGGTGGTCGTGGATGGCAATGTCGAACGGGTCATGGCGCGGCTGTATGATGTGCATACCCCGCTGCCCGCCGCCAAACCGGAACTGACCGATCTGGCGCGCGCCCTAACGCCCGCCGCGCGCCCGGGCGATTACGCGCAGGCGGTGATGGATCTGGGCGCGACGATCTGCACGCCCAAATCGCCCGCCTGCGGCATCTGCCCGTGGCGTGCGCCCTGCCTTGGGCGGCAGCATGGCACCGCGCCGAAACTGCCGAAAAAGACCCCGAAAAAGCCGAAACCCACGCGGGCCGGTCTGTCCTATGTCGCCATGCGCGAGGACGGCGCGATGCTGGTGGAACGCCGCCCCGATAGCGGGCTATTGGGTGGGATGCTGGGCTGGCCTGGCAGCGCGTGGAATTCCAACGATGATGATACGGCCCCCTGCCCGCCTGTGACCGCCGACTGGCAGGAAATTGGGGCAGAGGCGCGCCACACCTTTACCCATTTTCACCTGCGGCTGTCCATATACGCGGCAATCCTGCCCATGGACGCCGCGCCGGAAAGGGGGCATTTTCTGAGCCGGGAGCAGTTCCGCCCCTCGGACCTGCCAACGGTGATGCGAAAGGCCTACGATCTTGCCCGGTCAAGCCTCGGTGATCATTTCGCGTAAGGAGTAAGGCGCATGGTGCCTGCCGAGCAATTACGACGTTTTCGAAATGCCGCGCCATTCTGGCTGTCGCTGGCGCTGATCCCGCTGGCGTGGCTGGGCGCGGTGCTGGGCGGCTGGTGGCTGGCGCTGCTGCCGCTGTCGGCCTGGTGGCTGTTCACCGTGCTTGACGCGTTGACGGGGCTGAACCTTGAAAACGCCGATCTGAAAGCGACCGAGGACGACCTGATCTGGTATCGCGCCATCACCATGCTGTGGTTCCTGGTGCAGCTTGTCACGATCTACGGACTGATCTGGTATGTCACGCATACGGACCACCTGTCGGCTTTCGAAATGCTGGTGCTGTTCTTTGGCGTCGGTGTGATTTCCGGCACTGTTGGAATTGTCTATGCGCATGAACTGCTGCACCAGAAGAACAAGGTCGAGCGCTGGCTGGGCGATCTGCTGTTGGCGACGGTGCTGTATTCGCATTTCCGCACGGAACATCTGCTGGTGCATCACCGCCACGTGGGCACGCCGCGCGATGCGGTGACGGCGCGCTATAACGAAGGATTCCACCGCTTTTTCATTCGCGTTCTGCGCGAAAGCCCCGTGTCGGCGTGGGAGGCGGAAAAGGCGATGCTGGCGCGGCGCGGATCGGGGCCGTTCAACCGGCGCAACCCGTTCTGGCGCTATGCGGTGCTGCAACTGATGGCCGTCGTCCTGGCGATCTGGGTCGGCGGGCTGCTGGGGCTGGTGTTGTTCGTGATACAGGCGCTGTCGGCGATCTGGCAGCTTGAGCTGACCAACTATGTCGAACACTACGGGCTAACGCGCGAACATCTGGGCGACGGGAAATACGAACATGTCAAACCGCATCACAGCTGGAATGCGGCGCATCGGGCGACCAATTGGCTGCTGATCAACCTGCAACGCCATTCGGATCACCACTACAAACCCGACCGGCGCTTTCCCCTTTTGCAAAACCATGACGAATCCCAAGCTCCGCAACTGCCCTTTGGTTATCCGCTGATGGCGGCGGCGGCGATGGTGCCGCCCCTCTGGCGCCGTTGGATGAACCCCAAGGTGCGCGCCTGGCGGCGGCAGTATTACCCACAGATCATAGATTGGACACCATACAAGACAGGCGAATTGCCTATGCCGCGGCCATAGGTTTTATTCGGCGGCAATGGCGCTATCGCCTTCGAAACTGGCCCCGTCCGTTCCCGCCAGATGGAACTGTCCCAAACGGTTCGCCACGCCATCCGAACGGCTGCGCAGCAATTGCACCGACTGGTTGACCTGCGCCGCGATGCCCGCGTTCGCCTGCGTTTCGACTTCCAGATCGGTCATGCCCTTGTTCACGGCTTCCATGGTCATGGCCTGATCCTTGGTGACGGATGCGATTTCGGTGACAAGGTTCGACACCTGCCCCACATGGGTCAGGATTTCATTCAGGGTCGTGCCGGTGCGCGCCACCAGTTTGGAGCCTTGTGCGACCTGGTTGCCGCTGTCCTCGATCAGGCCGCGGATTTCCTTGGCAGAGGAGGAGGACCGTGCCGCCAGTTCGCGCACTTCGGTGGCGACAACGGCGAAACCGCGCCCGGCCTCGCCCGCGCGGGCGGCTTCGACCCCTGCATTCAGGGCCAGAAGGTTCGTCTGGAACGAGATGTCGTCGATCACGTCCACGATCTGGCCGATATGCGTCGAAGATGCTTCGATCCTGTGCATCGCCTCTTGTGTTTCGCCGACGACATGCGCGCCCATCTCGGCCTCGCGCCGGTTGGATTCAGACGCATCCTGCGCGCTTTGCGCCAGTTCGGCCGCGCCGCGCACGGTGTTTCCCAGATCCTGTAGCGCGGCGACGGATTCCTCCAGGGTGGCAGCCTGACGTTCACTGCGCTCTGCCAGTTCATCGGCGCGGGAATTCACCTCGGCCGAGGTCGCGCCCGCTTCCTTGGCGCTGACAGCCATGTCACCGATCACCTGTGACAGGCGCGTGCGCAGACCATCATAACTGGTTTCAATGCCCTTGAACCAGTCCGGCATCGGCTTGCCCCATCCGCTGCCAAGTTGATAGGTCAGATCATCGCGCATCATCTTGTCCATTCCCTTGGACATTTCGGCCAAAGCCGCGGCGCGCTCTTCGGCTTGGGTTTCGAAATAGGCACCCATCACCATGACCGTGTCCAGCGCGATAGCCTTTTGAATGACGTTGACCGCCGCGATCAAGCTGTTCGCGCGGTTGAACCCAAATCGTCTGCTCAACTGGTGGATCATCAAGGTTTGAAGCGTCGCGCTGACCTTGGAATAGGCCGCGATGTATTCGACGAAAGGCAGGTCGATCTTGAAATGCACCGCACCTATACGTTTGGTCGAAACGACATATTCAGTATCGAATGCACCGCTGAACAACATCGCCCAATGCTGTGTCTGTTTTTCGCGCGCGTGTTCCAGCATCCCGGATTGGCGGAAAAAAGGAGCCGTGCGGGGGTTTGTCATGATGTCGGCGTAGAAATCATCAAGAAAACCATCGATTTTCGTGCTGATATGCGACCACATTCTGGAAAGGCTGGCGCGTTCGCCGTTCCCGATGCCGAACGCCTCAAGCGTTTCTTCGATATTTAGCTGATTTCTCATCGCACCTCTCCTTAGTTGCGGTTCCCCGCTTCGATACGCAGAACGCGCCTCAAAAGTTGCATTCGGGTTAATATTCGCAGCTGAAATACTGAGCACTTGAAACAAAAAGACCCCGCCACGAGGGCGGGGTTAGTTGATGCCTTGTGTCAGGTCACAGGCACCGGCGGTGTCTGGGTAAAGTCGCCCTAGTTCGGGCGGTCGGCCATTTCGGCACGAATCTTTTGGCGGAACACGTCGATCGGCACGCGGGCGCCCTCGCGCTGGATGCACCAGTAGGTCCAGCCGTTGCATGAGGGCGCGCCTTCGAGTGCGGCACCAACCTGATGGATCGACCCCTTGACGTCATCGCCGATCAGCGTGCCGTCGGCACGGACCTTGGCCTTGTAACGCCCGTTGATGGAATACAGGTTCTCGCCCGGGCGCAGCATGCCGCGTTCGACCAACTGGCCAAAGGGCACGCGCGGTTCGGCGCGTTTGGAGGTGGACACTTGCAGCGCGTCACGATCGAATTTGCGCACGTTGGCGATGCGTTTGGTGGCGACCTTGCGATAAGCCTCTTCGCGTTCGATGCCGATGAATTCGCGGCCCAGCATCTTGGCGACCGCACCAGTGGTGCCAGTGCCAAAGAACGGGTCCAGCACCACATCACCGGGGTTGGTCGAACCGACCAGAACACGGTGCAGCAGGGATTCGGGTTTTTGCGTCGGATGGGCCTTGTCGCCGCTGTCATCCTTGAGCCGCTCATGCCCGGTGCAGATCGGCAGCACCCAGTCAGAGCGCATCTGCACGCCTTCGTTCAAGGCTTTCAGCGCCTCGTAGTTGAAGGTGTATTTGCCGCCCTCGGATTTCGACGCCCAGACCATGGTCTCATGTGCGTTGGTGAAACGCTTGCCGCGGAAGTTCGGCATCGGGTTCGACTTGCGCCAGACCACGTCATTGAGGATCCAGAAGCCCTGGTTCTGCAGCTCGGTGCCCATGCGGAAGATATTGTGATACGATCCGATCACCCAGATCGCGCCATTCGGTTTCAGGATGCGGCGGGCCGCTTTCAGCCAGTCACGGGTGAACCGATCATAGACCGCGAAGCTGTCGAACTGGTCCCAGTGATCGTCAACCGCATCGACCTTGGAATTGTCAGGCCGATGCAGGTCGCCCTTGAGCTGCAAGTTATAGGGCGGGTCCGCGAAAATCAGGTCCACGGATTCCTCTGGCAGACTGTTCATCACCTCGATGCAGTCACCGTCGATAATCGTGTTGAGAGGGAGCGCAGGCGCGCTCTTTGCTTTGGTCATTGTTTTCATTCTCTGCCTCGTTCGCGGCACCAGTTTCGGCGCTCGTTGTTGAGGAGAAGGATGAGTCAAACCTGATTCGCGGTCAATTTCTTTTTTGAATCAGCCACTTATGTTTTTATCTTGATACAAGATATTGTGGACGGGTTTGAACGAACGTCTATGGTGTGGGGTCGGGCCGAGATTTTGAAGCGCCAGCATGTGGCTTTTCGATCCGTATCCGGCGTTCGTTTCCCAACCATAGCCGGGCCACTGTTGCGCCAAATCCCACATGACATAATCCCGCCGTATTTTGGCCACAATTGAAGCCGCCGCGATGGACAATGAACGCCCATCCCCCTTGACGATCGCTTCTGACGAAACAGTCAGCCCGCGGGGAATCATGTTGCCGTCGATCAGCAGGTGCCGCGCTGCGCGAGGCAGGCCCGCCACCGCCCGTTCCATCGCCAGGTGCGAGGCGCGCAGGATGTTGATCTCGTCTATCTCCTCCACCGTGGCCTCGGCGATGGACACCTCGGCGCCGGCAAGGATCAGATCGTTCAGCGCCGCGCGCTTTTTCGCTGTCAGTTTCTTTGAATCGTTCAGCCCGTCGGGGATGTTGTCGGGGTCAAGGATCACGGCTGCGGCAGTCACAGGGCCGGCCAAGGGGCCGCGCCCGACCTCGTCCACGCCAGCGACGGGGGTCAGGCGGCGCTGCAGCGCCGCCAGTTCAAAGGTAAAATCAGGTCCATCCATGGGGCCGCTTATAAGGGGCGGGCGCGGATACAAAAAGGGGCGCAGGCTTCCCCGCGCCCCAAGGGTGCTTGCTGCACCTCTGCTCGATTTATCGGCGGGCCGAACGATAGCCCAGACGGGTCATGCACTGCACATCCCATGCTTTCCATGTGCCGCCACGCGGGCCAGCCAGATCGGTGCGGCACTGGCCCGGCAGATCGCGCAGGCGGATGTTGTTCTTGTTCAGGCATTTGTCGCCCATGTAGGTGCGGGTGCCGTGACGGGTGCGCGCCGTCAGCGTGCATTGCGAGGGCAGAACCTGAGCACGCACGCGGTTCGGCAGCGGGCGCGGGATGATGTGACCACGGTTCGGTACGTTCACCTTGGGCCGCGGATCGCGGTGGCCGTTATGGGTATAATGCTGCGGCGCATAGTGACGTTCGCGGGTGACAACCTGATTTTGATGGCGACCCCGGTTATCATTGGTAAGCGCATCGGCGATAATCGCGGCGGCGGCAGCCCCCGCGATAAAGCGGAACACCTCTTTCTCGGCCGCTTGCGCGTGGGATGCGCCAAAAGCGGTCAGGGTCAGCGAAGCGGCCAGGATGGTGGCGGTGAATTTGCGGGACATGGGCATTGGTCCTTTTCTTGATTTAAGGTGTCCGGGCCAATGGGGCCGAACGCGATGGGTTCAACATCGGTCCGACCGGCAAAGTCAGGCAATATCGGGGGGTTGTTATCGGATAACAGGCAGGTTCCGGCCCTTTGGTTATTGAATATCGGCGGTCTGCTGCGCATTGTCGGGCGCATGAAACAGATGCTTCTTTCCCTTGCCGCCGCGGCGGCCCTATTGATTGCGCAGCCCGCTGCCGCCGCCGATTGCTATGCCGATTACAAGGCCAAGCAGGACAGCCCGCTGCGGCTGCATTATGGTGTCATGCAGGTGAACGGTGCCTGCACCAAACAGAATGCCCGCGCCGAATTGTCGGCGCGGCTGAAGCAGAATGGCTGGACCTTGCTGAACGTCCTTTCCGTGTTCGATGGGTCGGGATTGCAAGGGAGGCAGGCGAATGCAGGACAATATTTCCTCGGCTACTGATATGCGGCGGTCGGGCAACCGGCTGGTCGTGTTTGGCATTGCCGGGATCGTCGCGATCCTGCTGGCCGCGGCGGTGGTTTTGTTTTTCACCCTGCCCGACGCCAACGCATTCAACGCGCGAGTCGAACGGTTGTTCGTGGAAAACGACAACCTGACCAGCGGGGCGGAAATCAAGCTGCTGGAAATCCTTGCCGGATCGGGCACCGCCTTTTCCGACACGCTGGCCAGTTACCGGGTGGTGATTTTCGTGCTTCTGATCTTTGCCACCGCGCTATTGGTGGCGGCACTGGTGTTCCTTGTCATGCTGGTGGCGATGAACCGGCGCATGGCACAGATCGAACGGTCGGGCATCCAGGTGAACTCGCTGCTGATCTCGCGCGAGGAAAACACGGTTTACCTGAACGACATGGGTTTCAAGCTGACCGATGCGGCGATGGAAACGCTTTCCGTTCTGGCCGAGGCGCGGCTGGACGACGATATGCTGTCCGGCGCCGAGATCGAGGCCGTGGTGTCGGGACGTCAGGCCAGCGATTGCGAGGAAGCCGCCGGCGCAACCCGCATCAAGCGGCTGCGCGATACCTTGGGCAACCAGCTTGTGTCGGAATTGCTGGTGAAGAACATCGCGCGGCGCGGGTACATGCTGTCCGTTGATAAAAACGTGATCCGGATGCTTTAGGTGGCGTCTTCATTT
>DFBX01000130.1 GCA_002366795.1 Rhodobacteraceae bacterium UBA3069
ACAAAGGCCCGGATGTGCGGGCGTTCCTGTCCCGGCCCAACTGCCGCATCCACCTGATCCAGCTGCCGCCATACTGCCCTCACCTGAACCCCATTGAGCGCCTCTGGGCCGTCATGCACCAACACGTCACCCACAACCGGAACTACCCCACCCAAAAGCAGTTTGCCGAGGCTATTCTGGCCTTTTTCCGAGAAACCATCCCCAAGAAATGGCAGGACTTCCGAAATCAGGTCACCGATAACTTCCGCATCATATCAGATCAAAATCTTCGGGTTTTCGAGGGATAGGGGTATAATGGGAAAAGAGTTTTGGATTTCCCCGGCCGTGTCCGGGCGCGTAGGGGTCACCTGTTATGGCCGCCGTTGGAAGTTACCTTAAGAAACACACCGAAGCCTTGGTAAAGGATGTCGGCATCGAAGCAGCCTGTCAGTTGACCGGCAAATCCAAGGCCACGTTGGGGCGCTATTATTCCGACCATGACGAACATTCCGACCGCTTTATGCCGGTCGATACCGTCGCCGCGCTGGAAGAGGCCGCAGGCTACCCGCATGTCACTTCGGCCTTGGCCGAACTAAGGGGCGCAACCCTGAATGTTGAAAGACGCCGCTCCAACGCAAAAGAAAAAGGTGGTGTAAATCAGGATGTTATCCGCCTTAGTCAGCGTTTCGCGCAACTGATGGCCGAATACACCCAATCCATCGCCGACGGCGTCATCACCATGAACGAGGCAAAGCGGATGCTGCGCGAAACGGTCGTTCTGCAACAGGTGCTGATTGATATGAAACTGCATCTGGAAGACGAAACGGAATAGCCCAAAAGGCCGACCGTTCTAAAACGCCGGTGCTGATGTGTGCGGGCCCAAGGCCAGATTTGGTATCAGCCCGGCTTGGCACAGATGTGATTTTCGGACGTTCCCAAGAGGAGCGTTTGATGATGAAAATTGCACGCAGGACATGTAGAAACGGTGAAGACGCTTAAAAGCTGGTTTCCAACCGATCTTCGTGGGAGGCAAAGCTGCTCGTCGGCCATTCCCACGTGCAAACCGCAAATATAAGCGCCAAGCCAAAGCCGAGCTCCAGAAACTCTTCCACTGCAATCCAGATTATGGAATCCGCACTCGGCAGGGTCACGCCGATAGCAGCCAACTGGCGGTCAGCTCCGTCAATCAGGACCGCTGAAATGGCCAGACCGATCCCCAATACGACCGCGAAAGCCCAGCCTTCTTTATTCAACAAAGCCTTCGTAAACGGGCCTGAACCCCGTATCATCAGTGAACCCACTGTTAGCAGAATGAATGCCATTGCTGCCGCAGACACGACTTTTTGCCACAACGGAACCGGGCTGGTGAAGATCCGGGTTTGTAACAGGCCCGGATCGAAAAATGCGTTGTGCATGTCCAGTTCGCGCAGACAGAACAGCACAAAAATCGCCGGGACCGCCCACCAACGTGGCCATGCGGATGCAGGCATGCGCGCCGCTGTAATCGCGGCACCCAGCGCAAATAAGGTCAGTCCGGCTCGCTCGACCGTGCCATGTTCGGATACCATCGAGGTATCCCATCCGGTCCACATGCCCGAAGCCAATATGCTGCAGAAGACAACAAAAAATATCACTGCAAATATCCGCATGACTTAAAACTCTCGAAGTTGGATGATTTTTACATTTCTAGCATATTCTTGTTTCACGATGCAAGGTGACGTGCTCTCATCTCACCGACAAGTGTACTGCAGCTTTGCCAATGTCCGAATGTCGGAAACGACCGTTTGGTTAACGGTTCAATTCGGCAAGATGAGTTCGTCGGCATCAGAAACACAAAAACAATTGCACCCGCGCATGAATATGCGAGGGCCCGTTCTGTTTCATCTTTGGCCCGAGCCGCGCCCCGCGCGGGGGAGGAGACGATACCTTTGGCTTAGGGCTTGCGACGTGCAAGCCCCGCCTTTTTCATGTGTGGGAAACCCGTGCCAGCAACCGGCGCTGTTCTTGCCTAGCCCTGCAGGGACAGCACCCGTAATTCGCCCTCTTCGCGGGCTTTCATCGCCAGCGCGGCGGCGTGGCTGCCCGCAGCGGTGGTGTAATACGGGATCTTGTCATAGAGCGCGACCTTGCGAATTTCGCGGCTGTCTTCGACGGCCTGCGCGCCCTCGGTTGTGTTGAACACAAGCGCGATACGCTCGTCTTTCATCATGTCCACTACGTTGGGGCGGCCTTCATACACCTTGTTGACGATATCGCAGGTCACGCCGTTTTCGCGCAGCCAATCGGCGGTGCCACGGGTGGCGACAATCGTAAGCCCCAGATCGGACACGATCTTTGCCGCTTCGATCATGTCGGCAGTCTTGTCCATATCTTTGATCGAAATGAACACGGCCCCGGCGCGCGGCAGGTCGGTGCCTGCGCCCAGTTGCGCCTTCAAAAATGCCAGCGGGAAGGACACGTCCCAGCCCATCACCTCGCCGGTGGAGCGCATTTCCGGCCCCAATATCGTGTCCACGCCGGGGAAGCGGGCAAAGGGCAGCACCGCCTCTTTGACAGAAAACCATGGCATGTTCGGATCGGCCAGCGTCATCGGGTCGGCCATTTTGATCGTACCGGGCTTGGCGTCCTTGGCGTATTGTTCACGCAAGGGGAAGTTTTCCATCGGCTCGCCCGCCATCAGACGCGCGGCGATGGAGGCAATGGCACTGTCTGTCGCCTTGGCGACAAACGGCACGGTGCGAGAGGCGCGCGGGTTCACCTCGATCAGGTAAATCACGCCATCTTTCACGGCAAATTGCACGTTCATCAAGCCGACGACACCCAAGGCAAGGGCCAGCGCCTCGGTCTGGCGCTTGATCTTTTCGATGATGTCCTGCGGCAAGCTGTAAGGCGGCAACGAACAGGCACTGTCGCCCGAGTGAACGCCCGCTTCCTCGATGTGCTGCATGATGCCCGCGACATGCACGGTCTTGCCGTCCGACAGCGCATCCACGTCGCATTCAATCGCGCCCGAAAGATAGCTGTCCAGCAGCACGGGGCTGTCGCCCGACACCACAACCGCCTCTTTGATGTAACGCTCCAGCTGGGCCATGTCGCGCACGATTTCCATCGCGCGGCCACCCAGCACATAAGACGGGCGGATTACCAGCGGAAAGCCAATTTCATCCGCAATCGCAAGGGCTTGCGCGTCTGTGGATGCGATACCGTTATGCGGCTGCTTCAGCTCCAGCTTGTTGACAAGCTGCTGGAACCGCTCGCGGTCCTCGGCAAGGTCGATGGCATCCGGCGTGGTGCCAAGGATCGGAATGCCCTCTTCATACAAAGCATTCGCCAGCTTCAGCGGGGTCTGCCCGCCGAACTGCACGATCACCCCGTGCAGGGTGCCGTTCTGCTGCTCGACCCGCAGGATTTCCATCACATGCTCGAACGTCAGCGGTTCGAAATACAGCCTGTCGCTGGTGTCATAGTCGGTGGACACGGTTTCAGGGTTGCAGTTGACCATGATGGTTTCATAGCCCGCGTCGGTCAGTGCGAAACAGGCGTGGCAGCAGCAGTAATCGAACTCGATACCTTGCCCGATCCGGTTGGGGCCACCGCCCAGGATGACGACCTTTTTGCGGTCGCTGGGGCGCGCTTCGCATTCCACGTCGCCCATGGCGGGGGCTTCGTAGGTGGAATACATGTAAGGGGTCTGGGCCTCGAACTCGGCGGCGCAGGTGTCGATGCGTTTGAACACCGCGTTCACGCCAAGGTTCTGGCGGGCGCGGCGCACGTTGCCCTCGGTGCGGCCGGTCAGGGTAGCAAGGCGGGCATCGGTAAAGCCCATCATCTTCAGCTTGCGCAGACCGTTTTCCGTCACGGGCAGACCGTTCTTGCGCACTTCTTCCTCTGCCTCGATGATCTCGCGGATGCGGGCCAGGAACCAAGGGTCAAACATGGTGACGACGTGGATTTCATCATCGGTCAGACCATGGCGCATGGCCTGCGCAATGGTGCGCATCCGGTCCGGCGTGGCCTTGGAAATGGCGCGGGTTAGCGCCGATTTCTCGGGCGCGCCCTCAATCTCGATCTCGTCGAAACCGGTCAGGCCCGATTCCATGGATGCCAGCGCCTTTTGCAGCGATTCATGGATGGTGCGGCCAATCGCCATCGCCTCGCCCACCGATTTCATTGCGGTGGTCAGCATCGGCTCGGATCCGGGGAACTTCTCGAAGGCGAATTTCGGAATCTTGGTGACGACATAGTCGATGGTCGGCTCGAAGCTGGCAGGCGTCACCTTGGTGATGTCATTGTCCAGCTCGTCCAGCGTATAGCCCACGGCCAGCTTGGCCGCGATCTTGGCAATCGGGAAACCCGTCGCCTTGGAGGCCAGAGCGGACGAGCGCGAGACGCGCGGGTTCATTTCAATCACCACCATGCGCCCGTCGGTGGGGTTGATCGCCCATTGCACGTTGGACCCGCCGGTTTCCACGCCGATTTCACGCAGCACGGCGATAGAGCCGTTGCGCATGATCTGGTATTCCTTGTCTGTCAGCGTCAGGGTAGGGGCCACGGTGATGGAATCGCCGGTATGCACGCCCATCGGGTCGATGTTTTCGATGGAACAGATGATGATTGCGTTGTCGGCAGTGTCTCGCACCACCTCCATCTCGTATTCTTTCCAGCCCAAAAGGGATTCATCGACCAGAATCTGCCCCACCGGGGACGCATCCATGCCGCTACGGCAGTAAAATTCGTAATCCTCGCGGTTATAGGCCACGCCACCGCCGGTGCCGCCCATTGTGAAAGCGGGGCGGATGATCGCGGGCAACCCGACATAATCCAGCGTTTCCAGCGCCAGTGCGACACCGGCGGCAAGGTCTTTCTTGCCGTTGGCATCCTTGGGCGCGGTCACGATGGTCGCCTTGGGGTTTTCGATGCCCAAACGGTCCATCGCCTCGCGGAACAGCTTGCGGTCTTCGGCCATTTCGATGGCCTCGCGCTTGGCGCCGATCATTTCGACGTTGAACTTGTCCAGCACGCCCATTTCTTCCAGTGCCAGCGCGGTGTTCAGGCCGGTCTGCCCGCCCATGGTGGGAAGCAAGGCGTCGGGGCGTTCCTTTTCGATGATCTTGGCAACCATTTCGGGGGTGATCGGCTCGATATAGGTGGCATCGGCCAGCCCCGGATCGGTCATGATCGTCGCGGGGTTCGAATTCACCAGGATGACGCGATAGCCTTCTTCCCGCAGGGCCTTGCAGGCCTGCGCACCGGAATAGTCAAACTCGCAGGCTTGCCCGATCACGATAGGCCCCGCGCCGATGATCATGATAGACTTGATATCAGTTCTCTTTGGCATGGTCGGACCCCTTGGTTTTCTGGCAGCAGACAGCGCGGCACCCGAGTCAGCAGGGCCGTGCAAATTGTCGTGGGTTATAGACATGGCGCGGCAAGGCGCAACCCCTCGCGGCACCGTTTCGCGGCCTTATCGGGCGATGGTGGCGGTGGTGGGGTCAGGAGCCTCCGGCGGGAGTATTTACAGCAACGTGAAAGCAGGGGCGTCCGTTCCTTTTATTTTGCCGGAAATACTCTGGTGGGGGGCATTTTGCACAAAATGTACCGAGGGGGGGCTAGCCCCCCTTTCCCCCTACGAGCCTTGACTTTCGCCCTCATGCAAGGTGTATCGGCCCAAACCGTTTTTTCGCCCGTGAAAGGGAGCCGATCATGCACGCCTATCGCAGCCATACCTGCGCCGATCTTACCGCCGCCAATGTCGGTGACACTGTCCGCCTGTCGGGTTGGGTCCACCGCGTCCGCGACCACGGCGGGCTTTTGTTCATCGACCTGCGCGACCATTACGGCGTGACGCAGGTGTTGTGCGACCCCGACAGCCCGGTTTTTGCCGAGGTCGAGAAGGTGCGCAGCGAATGGTGTATCCGCATTGATGGCACCGTAAAGGCACGTGATCCCGAACTGGTGAATGCCAAGATCCCCACAGGCAAGGTCGAGGTGTTCATTCGTGACCTCGAAGTGCTTGGCGCGGCGAAAGAGTTGCCCCTGATGGTGTTCGGCGACCAGGAATACCCTGAAGAAACCCGCCTGAAATATCGCTACCTGGACCTGCGCCGCGAGGCGATGCAGCGCAACATGGCGCTGCGGTCGGATGTGGTCGCCTCCATGCGCCGCCGCATGTGGGATCAGGGGTTCCGCGAATACCAGACGCCGATCATCACGGCATCGTCCCCCGAAGGCGCGCGTGACTTTCTGGTGCCGTCGCGTCTGCACCCCGGCAAATTCTACGCCCTGCCGCAGGCACCGCAGCAGTTCAAACAGCTGATCATGGTGTCGGGTTACGACAAGTATTTCCAGATCGCGCCGTGTTTCCGCGACGAAGACCCGCGCGCCGACCGCTCGCCCACCGATTTCTACCAGCTTGACCTTGAGATGTCCTTTGTCACCCAGCAGGACGTGTTCGACACGATCCAGCCGGTGCTGACCGCCGTGTTCGAAGAATTCGGCAATGGCCGCAAGGTTGACCAGACGTGGGAGCAGATTTCCTATAAAGACGCCGCCCTGTGGTATGGCACCGACAAACCCGACCTGCGCAACCCGATCAAGATGCAGGTTGTCAGCGAACATTTCGCAGGCTCCGGTTTTGCGATCTTCGCCAAGCTGCTGGAGCAGGAAGGCACCGAAATTCGCGCCATCCCCGCACCCACCGGCGGCAGCCGCAAATTCTGTGACCGCATGAACGCCTTCGCGCAAAAAGAAGGCCTGCCCGGCATGGGCTATATCTTCTGGCGCGAGAAGACCGCCGATGCGGTGGCGCAGGAACTGGGCATCACCGTGAAAGAGGCGCAGGCCAAGCTGAAATCCGGCGAGGTCGAGGGTGGCATGGAAGCGGCAGGCCCCTTGGCCAAGAACATCGGCCCGGAGCGGACAGAGGCGATCCGCCAGCAGCTGGGCCTGAACGTCGGCGACGCGGCGTTCTTCTTGGGTGGCAAGCCCAAGGCGTTCGAAGGGGTCGCGGGCCGCGCCCGCACCGTCATCGGCGAAGAGCTGGGCCTTGTCGATCAGAACCGTTTCGCCTTTGCCTGGATCGTCGATTTCCCGATCTACGAGCAGGACGAGGAAACCGGTGCGATTGATTTCGAACACAACCCGTTCTCGATGCCGCAGGGCGGCATGGACGCGCTTGACGGCAACCCGCTGGACGTTCTGGGTTTCCAATACGATCTGGCCTGCAACGGGTATGAACTGGTCAGCGGCGCGATCCGGAACCACCGCCCCGAGATCATGTACAAAGCCTTTGAAATCGCCGGCTATGGCAAGGACGAGGTCGAAAAGCGCTTTGGCGGCATGGTCAACGCCTTCCAATACGGTGCCCCGCCCCACGGTGGCTGCGCGGCGGGCATCGACCGCATCGTGATGCTGCTGGCGGACGAGGCGAACATCCGCGAGGTCATCATGTTCCCGATGAACCAGCGCGCCGAAGACCTGATGATGAACGCGCCCTCGGATGCATCCAGCGACCAGCTGATGGAACTGAACCTGCGGATCATCCCGCAGGACTGATCTGCGCCCGATACCGGAAAACAACGCGGCGGGAAGTTCCTGCTGCGTTTTTTTGGGCGCAGATCGACATGGCGCCCGGCGATGGCGCAGCAGGGCAAAACCCGCCACCAGCGGGCAAAAGACCCCCACGGATGGCACCCGGGTGGCACCGGGATTTTCCATTTTCGCATGTTGGCGCCCATCATGAAAAACGCGCGCCCTGCTTAAGGGCAGGGGCGCGCGGTCACGGGGGGGGGAATGGAAAAGGGCCGTCAGTCTTCCAGGTGGTCCGCTTTCTTTTTCTCGACCAGCCCCATCTCCTTTTTCTTGCGGTCCAGAAAGCGCTGGCCGTAGGCGTCGTTCTCTTCCTCGCCCACGACCTTTTTCGCCCGCTCGAACACCTCTTTCTCTTCTTCTTCCATATGGTGTTCGTAATCGTGCTCCAGTGCCTTGAAACGGGTCAGCCAGCCGCTTGCTGCCATGTCCATGTCGTTCAACTCTTCCAGAATTTTATCCATCTGGGCGTGCTCATGCACGGAATGGCGGGCGGCGTCCTGCCCCCATGTCTCTTGCATCAGGGCGGAATAGAACTCTTCCTCCTCGGCGGCCGAATGGGATTTCACGTCGCGATAAAAGGCCTGCCATGCCTCGCGGCGTTCGGGGCTGTCGCCCGATGTTGCGGCGATGCGGTCCAGCAGGTCGCGATGGTGTTCGTGGTCTTTCGTGATTGCGTCATAGATCGAAGCCATCGAATTCTCCTGAATGTCTGTTTGACCGTAAAACGCGCCCGCTGCGCTGCTTGTTCCACGTCTTGGGCGGCTTGTGGCGCATCCCTGCGCGATCACGCGGAAATGCGGTGAAACCCCGCCGGTTCCGCCCTATATTGAACTGTGACTTATCCCGTGAAGGAGCCGCCCTTGGCCAAGTTCGATCCCACCCTTGCCGAGATCCGGTTTGGCAACGGCCTGTCGCCGACCATCGCGCCCGTCCCGTCTGTCGGTGACATGCTGGCGCGGCTGACCGGGCCGGACCTGAACGCGCAATCCTTTCCCATCGAAAGTTTCGACAGGTTCCGCGACCGGATGAAGCTGAAACAGGCCATCGCCCGCGAGCGGCGCAAACTGCGCGGCAAGCCCGAAGGCAAGGAACTGCAAAAGCAGATCAAGCTGATGCAAAAGGATGCGCGCATTGATTGGGCGCGCTGGACAGGGCGCGCCATGATGCGCCGCGCCTGGGGGCAGGACGGGTTTCGCGAACGCCTTGTCGGGTTTTGGGCCGACCATTTCACCGCGCAGGGCAAGCGCGGGCTGCTGCGCCGCGCCACCGCCCCTTATGTCGAGGACAGCATCCGCCCGCATATCACCGGCACATTCGCCGACCTGGTGGTGGCCGCGACCACCGCCCCCCTTATGCTCCACTATCTTGACCAACAGCTTTCCATCGGGCCGAATTCAGACAAGGCGGCGCGGATGGGGGCCAAGGCGGGGCTGAACGAAAACCTTGCCCGCGAGGTGCTGGAACTGCACACGCTGGGCGTCGGGGCGCAATACAGTCAGGACGATGTGCGCCAACTGGCTGAACTTTTCACCGGCATGATCTATACCCCGCAGCAGGGGTTCAAATTTCAAAAGGACAGGGCCGAACCGGGGGCCGAAACCGTGCTGGGCGTCAGCTATGGCGGCGGCAAACCCAATATTGCCGATATCCGCGCGGCGCTGGTCGATCTGGCGAACCACCCCGCCACGGCGCGCCATATCGCGGGCAAGCTGGCGGTGCATTTCGTATCCGACACGCCCGATCCGGCGCTGGTCGATGCGCTGACGGCGCGGTTTCTGGACAGCGGCGGTGACCTGATGCAGGTCTATGCCGCGCTGCTGGACCATCCCGCCGCATGGCAGCCCGACTTGCAGAACGTCAAACCACCCTTCGATTTCATCGCCTCGGCCTATCGCGCCTTGCAGCCGCGCGCCGATTTCTTCGATACCGAGGACGAGAAGACCATGAAACAGGTGATGGCCTCGCAGCTGACGCGCATGGGCCAACCATGGGAAAGACCCACCGGCCCCGATGGCTGGCCCGAGGAGGACGAAGCATGGATCACCCCGCAGGGGCTGGCCGCGCGGATGCACTGGGCCATGGTCATCCCCGAACGGATGGTGGCCCTGCCGGACCCGCGCGATTTCGTCGATGCGGCGCTTGCGGGCCATGCGCCCGAACCGCTGCGCTTTGCCGCCCGCGCCGCCGAAAGCCGGCGCGAAGGGGTGGGGCTTGTGCTGGCCTCTCCTGCATTTCAACGCCGCTAAGGGGCTGACCATGACAGAGTTTTTGAACCGCCGCGCCTTTCTTGCCCGCTCTGCCGCGTTGGGCTGCTCGCTGGCCGCCTCGCCGCTGGTCACGCCGGTCAGTTTTGCCGCCGCCCCGTGGGAAAACCGGCTTGTGGTCATCATCCTGCGCGGGGCCGCCGACGGGATGGACATCCTGCGCCCCTATGGCGACCGCGATTTCGCGGGCCTGCGCCCCGGCGCGGGGCGCGGCATCGACGCGACTGGCGCGCAGGATCTGGACGGGCTCTTTGCCCTGCATCCGGCGCTGGCCCCGCTGATGCCGCTTTACACGCGCGGGCAGCTTGGCTTTGTGCACGCGGTTTCAACGCCCTACCGCGACAAGCGCAGCCATTTCGACGGGCAGGATCTGCTAGAGGCAGGCACTGTCGACCTGGCCTCTGGCGCGGGGCGCGATGGCTGGCTGAACCGGATGCTGCAGCATGTGCCGGGGATCGAGGCGGAAACCGCCTATGCCATCGGCCATGACGAGATGCTGTTGATGAAAGGCACGGCGCAGGTGGCCGACTGGTCGCCCGACGTGGGCCTGCGCCTGTCGCCGCAGGCGGTGCGGCTGGCCGAAATGGTGATGCATGACGATCCGCTGTTCCGCGATGCCTTCGCCGAGGCGATGCTGCTGTCGGGCGGCGATGCGCAGGGCGGCCTTGCCGCAAGGCCGATGCGGATGCAGGACATGGTGGGCGACATGACGGGCAACATGGGCGGGAATGCCATGATGGGCGGCATGGAACCCATGGCCGCCATGGCCGCGCCCGAAGGCGGGCATACGGCTGCGGAAATCAATAAGGCCAAGCGCAACCAGCCGCATCACAAGGTCGCCGCCTTTGCCGGCAAGAAGCTGCGCGGCGACACGCGGATCGCCGCGTTCTCGCTCAATGGGTGGGACACGCACCAGGGGCAGGACCGCTCTATGGGGCAGGCGCTGGGGCGGCTGTCGGACACGATCCTGACCCTGCGCGACAGCATGGGCGGACCCGCGTGGCAGAAAACCACCATCGTCGCCATGACCGAATTCGGCCGCACCGCGCGCTGGAACGGATCGGGCGGCACCGACCACGGCACCGCGGGCGCGATGCTGCTGGCGGGGGGCGCGCTGAATGGCGGGCGGGTGCTGGGCGACTGGCCCGGCCTGTCCGAGAGCGACCTTTACGCCCGCCGCGACCTGATGCCGACCCGCGATGTGCGCGCCCACGCGGCATGGCTGATGCGCGGGTTGTTCGGGCTGGACCGTGCCGTGCTGGAGCGCGCGGTGTTCCCCGGCCTTGAAATGGGGCGCGATCCGGGGCTGCTGCTGTAGCTGCGGCGCGCATTTGCCCTTTCCTTCCCGACGCTTCTGGGCTTTCTTTGCGTCAATCGGCCAAGCAGAGCTGGAGGTGAAGGGCAGATGGACAATTCGAAACAGCTAGGCGCGCCCGTGCCGGACTGGACCCCGCCGCCCGTGCCCTGCCGCGAACGGCTGGAAGGGCGCTATGCCAAGCTGGAGCCGCTGGACGCCGACGCCCACGCGGCGCTTTTGTTCAATGAATTCCAAGGCCATGACACCCTGTGGGATTACATGCCTGACGGGCCTTTTGCCTCTTCCTCGCAGCTGCACCGGCGGCTGCGCGACAATGCCGCCGACCCGTCGCTGGATTTCTACGCGATCCGCGATCTGGACACGGGGCGGCTGGGTGGCGTGGCCTCTTTTCTGCGGATCGCGCCCGCGGCAGGCTCGATCGAGCTGGGCTTCATCACCCTTGCCCCTTGCCTGCAAGGCACTCGCGCCGCGACCGAGGCGTTCTTCGTGATGATGGACTGGGCCTTTACCGCCGGATACCGCCGGTTCGAATGGAAATGCAACGCGCTGAACATGGCGTCACGCCGTGCGGCGCAGCGTCTGGGCCTGTCCTATGAGGGCGTGTTCCGGCAGGCTGCCGTGGTCAAGGGCCGCAATCGCGACACCGCGTGGTTCGCTGCCACCGATGCCGATTGGCCCGCCCTGCGCGAGGCTTATGCCGTTTGGCTGAACCCTGCCAATTTCGACGGTCAGGCCCGCCAGCGTGAAAGCCTGTCCGACCTGACCGCGCTGGTCCGCGTCGCTTCGGACCCGGTGCTGTAGGCGCGCCGCGCCAACCGCGCCCAAGGCATCGCGGGCAAGGTAAAAAGGCCACCCCGCGGTTGCCCCGCCGGATGGCCCTTGCGTCAGAGCGCCGCGCCTTGGGGGCGGGGGCGCGGGGTCAGATTGCCACGCGCTGGTTGATACGTTCCTGGACCATCCCCGCGATTCGCGCCACATGGCTGCGCGACGGGGCCTTGCCGGACCGGCATTCGGCAAGCGCGCGGCCTGCCTCGGCCAGTTCCAGGTCGCCCGCGCTGCGCGCCACGCCGGTGACGAATTGCGCCACGTAATCCAGTGTCAACTCGTTCAGGTCTTCGCCCAGAAAGTCCGCCACATGGGCCATGTCATCGCGATAGGCGATCGGGTCGGGTTCGATAATCTTGTCATTCAGGGGGCGCGGGCCGGTGGGCTGTCGGTCAGCGGGCAGGTGTTTCAGGATGGTTTCCTGGAATGCGGCCAGCGAATGCACCGGCTTGGGCAGGAACCCGTTGGCACCGGCGGCCATGCACATGGATTCGGCCATATCGTCGCCCGAGGTGCCAAGGATCACGCCGACGCGCGGCGCAGTGCGGTTCAGCTCGTCGATCAGTTCGGCCCCCGATCCGTCGGGCAGGCCCAGATCGATAATCACCACCGAGGGGCGATAGACCTGCAAATGCCGCCGGGCCGATCGCAGGCAATCCGCGCGCCGGATCCGTGCGCCCGATCGCAGGCACAAAAGCCGCATCGCATCGCATGAAAAACGGCTGTCTTCGACGACGAGGACGGTAAGCCCCAGCAAGGGGCGCGAGGGCGTGGGGTATCTGTTGGGTGAGAACGGGTCTTGGTCCTGCATCTGTTAACCTCCTTGGCTCTGACGACTCAAGGATTAACCATGGATGGTGAATGAGCGGTTAATGCGCCGCATCGCCTATGCCTCTGGCCGCGACATTCCCGCTGTGCCGCCCCGGCCATCTTGCCCTGCGGCGCAAACCGCCCCATAACATGCGCGAAACCATACACAGACAGGAGTGACCGCCATGATCGGACGCCTCAACCACGTCGCCATCGCCGTGCCCGACCTCGAAGCTGCCTCGGCCCAGTACCGCAATGCCTTGGGTGCCAAAGTCGGCGAACCGCAGGACGAGCCCGACCACGGCGTCACCGTCGTGTTCATCGAACTGCCCAACACCAAGATCGAACTGCTGTATCCGCTGGGCGATGACAGCCCGATCAACGGTTTCCTTGAAAAGAACCCCGCAGGCGGCATTCACCATGTCTGCTATGAGGTGGACGATATCATCGCCGCCCGCGACCACCTGAAAGAAACCGGTGCCCGCGTTCTGGGCAATGGCGAGCCGAAAATCGGTGCCCATGGCAAGCCCGTGATCTTCCTGCATCCCAAGGATTTCAACGGCTGCCTTGTCGAGCTGGAGCAGGTCTGATGGGCCTCACCTCCGGCATCGTTCTGTTCGCCGTGTTCTGGTTCATGACCTTTTTGATCGTGATCCCGTTCAAGCTGCAAACCCAGGGCGATCTGGGCAAGGTGACGGAGGGCACCCATGCCGGCGCCCCCGAGCATCATAACCTCAAGAAAAAGGCGTGGATCACCACGGGCATTGCCGCCGTGCTGTGGGCCATCGCCGCCACGGTGATCTTTTCCGGCTGGATCACGGTCGAGGATCTGCAAGTGCTGGACCTTGGCGGCACCTCGCCGCTGGAACAGTCGCAGTAATGCGCCGAGATCGGTGGTAAAGCCAAAGGCCGGTCAGTGACCGGCCTTTTTCGTGCCCGTCAGCCCGTGGTAGATATGGGTGAAGGTGGCCGCGCCAAGTATCGGGATCGCAAGGTTCATCAGCGGGACCGACAGCGGCACCGCCATCAGAACGCCCGCCGCCCAGATCGTCAGCATATGCTTGCGGCGCAGTTGTTTCGCACCTGCGCGCCCCACCCGCCGGATCGCGGCAAGGGTGAAATATTCCCGCCCCAGCAAGAACCCGTTCAGCCCCCAGAAGATGAACAGCGCCAGCGGCGCGAACATCGCGTAAAGGATCAG
This sequence comes from Rhodobacteraceae bacterium UBA3069, assembly GCA_002366795.1. Classification (GTDB taxonomy): domain Bacteria; phylum Pseudomonadota; class Alphaproteobacteria; order Rhodobacterales; family Rhodobacteraceae; genus UBA3069. Next base: position 13,988 of record DFBX01000130.1, read on the forward strand.
GGCAAAGATATTCGCCACGATCAGTACGCCCAGGAAATTGACTGAATCGCGGATCGCCTCGCCCAGTGGCACCGGGTCGGGGCGGGGCAGTTGCGGATAATGCCGGTCCTCGACCGCGTCCGCCACCGTATCAAGGAACATCGACGTGATGGCCGACGCCACTGGCACCATCAGGAACACCGACAATACCAGCATCAGGGCCAGGCTGCCCCAGCCCAGCAGATCGTTCAGCCAAGTGACGGTGCCGATGAACGGCAGTTCAGCCTCTGACCCGACAGCCCATTGCAGCAGCATCAGGAACCCGGCGTAGACCGCCACCAGCAGCGCCAGCGTCAGCACGATCCCCAGTATCAGAACCTTGCGAAACCGGCGGTCACTGACCTGCCCCAGTGCCGCAAGGAAGGACGAGAAAATCAGTCCGACTGCCACGTCACGACCCTTTGCAGATCGGGGCGGGGGCGGTCCGGTGGGGTGGTGCCCTCGGTCGCGATATGGATGAAGCCGGCAACACGTTCCTGCGGGGTCATGCCCAATGCCTCGGCGCAGAATTCCGCGTCATGGCTCAGCCAGCCGGACAACCAGTTCGCGCCCCAGCCGCTGGCAAGGGCGGCGTTCAGCAGCGCAAGGCAGACCGCGCCGGCCGAATAGGTCTGTTCCACCAGCGGAAATTTATCCGTCAGGACGGGGAATTCGATCACCGCCACCGCCAGCTGCCCGTCGCGGAACTGCGCCATGCCCTTTTCGGTGCGTTCGGGGTCGGCACCCAATGCGCGGGCCCGCGCCTCGGCCATGCTGGCCAGCCGCTCAAGGGCGGCGCGTTCCAGCACCACCATGCGCCACGGTTCCAGCTTGCCGTGATCGGGGGTGCGCGCGGCGGCCTCCAGAATGGGCATCAGTTCCGCGCGGGTGGGCGCGGGGGCTTTCAGCGTCTTCGCGGGGCGGGACCGGCGCGACAGCAGAAATTCCATCACGGCGGGGTTCGGGGTGGCGGGATTGACGGGCATAGGGGTCCTTTCACATCTTGACCGACATATCGGCCCTTGAACGGGCAAGTTCAACCGCTGCCCGCACTATCCCAGATGCACCGCCGCCATTTCCCCTATCAATTCGTTGACAAAAGCATCGAACCGCGCATCGGGCTGGCGCTTGCGCAACGTGTCGGCCATCGGGTCGGGCGCGTCGGTCGCAGACCCGGCCAAGGTGGCAATCGCCGCATGGCCGCAGAACGGCACATGCGCCTCGGAATAGCCGCCCTCATGTACCAGCAGCAGCTTGTCGCCGCAGAGGCGCTGCGCGGCGGATTTCACCCGCGCGGTCATCTCGGCAAAGGTTTCCGCCGTGGCCAGCATCCGCGCCAGCGGATCAAAGGCCGAGGCATCATAGCCGCAGGCGACGATGATCACATCGGGTTGGAACCGCTCCAAAGCGGGGATCACGATGCGATCCATCACTTCCAGATAGGCGACATGCCCCGCGCCGGGAGGGAGCGGAACGTTCATGTTGAATCCGTCCCCGGCACCGGTGCCGCGGTCGGCCACATCGCCGGTATCCAGCGGGTAGTTATGCGCCTGGTGGATGGAAATCGTCAGCGTGTCGTCGCGGTCGTAATAGATCGCCTCGGTCCCGTTGCCGTGATGCACGTCCCAGTCCACCACCGCGACACGGCCCAACAGGCCAGCGGCCCGCGCGGCCTCGATCGCGACGGGGATATTGGCCAGAAGGCAGAACCCGTTGGGCCAGTCGGGCAGGCAGTGATGGCCGGGCGGGCGGGTCAGCGCATAGGCGTTCTCGACCTCGCCCCGCATCACCGCCGACAGGGCGGCGCTGGCCAGGCCGGCGGACAGGGCGGCAATCTCGTATCCACCTTGGCCGAACGGCGTGCGCAGGCCCAATTCGCCGCCCCCCGCATCGGACACCTCCTTGAACCGTTTCAGGAAATCCGCCGGGTGAATGCGGTTCAGATCCTCAAAGGACGCCTCGGGCGCCGAGGTAACCGCCAGTTCCCGCATCAGCCCTGTCACCTCCATCAGGTTCTTCAACCGCCGCTTGGTTTCGGGGCTTTCAGGCAAGCCCCCCGCCGCCAAGGGCTGCACCAACCCGCCCAGTGGCAGGGTCAGCGCATAGTTGCCGCCCGCATGCCAGAAGCACCGCTCGTCCTGAAAAAAGCCTGTTGTCATGTGCTTGTCCTCCCTCGCGCCCATGGCCGATACCGCCGCGCCATGGACTTTTTGCCTCCGGCGGGGATATTTGGGTACCAAAGAAACCCGAAGGTGCGCCCTTGTCCAGAACTGACCTTTCACATCTTGCCGTCACCGGGGCCGAGATCGCCGTGCGCGTCACGCCCAAGGCCTCCCGCGATCGCATCGTGGCCGAGGATGGCATCCTGCGCATCTATGTCACCACCGTGCCAGAGGATGGCAAAGCCAACGCGGCGGTGCAAAAGCTGCTGGCCAAGGCAATGGGCGTGGCGAAATCGCGGCTGACGTTGATACGCGGTCAGACCTCTAGGGACAAATGTTTCCGGTTGGAATGATACGCCGCGAAAAGGGCATCAGGGGTGGGCACGGTCGCCAAAGGCGCCGGGGCCATGCCGGATGCAGGCCGGACGCATGGAAGATCAGCCGATATTGCCCTTTCCGGACAGGGTATAGGCCCCCTCGGGCAGGTCCAGCGCCATCGCCAGCTCGCGCAGCTGCGGCAGGGAAAATGTCACCCGCTGCACCTTGTCGGTTCGTGCGTCCAATTGCTCGACCACCACGCAATCCTCAAAGGCCTGTACGGTCACGTCCTCCATCAGGGGGGCCGTGCCCGAACCTTCATCCACTAAGGTGACAACCGTGGCGTCGAAATCGTGTTCAATGGTAAACATGACGCCAGATTACGGCACCTTGCCGCCGATGCAAGCACCATCGCGGATGAATTCCGCGTGAGCGCCGTTTGCCAAGCTGCCCGCGCGCGGCTAAACTGATCTCTACCCGCATGGGACAAGGCGGGGCACAGCAAACCACGAGCAAAGCAAGACAGGTTTTCAGCACATGAACCCGATCGGACCGATCAAAGCCCTGGCGCTTTTGTCCCTTGCCCTGCTGGCGGGTTGCATGGCCCCGACGGCCACGCCAACCGCACAGCGCCCCGCGATGAACGCGGTCGCCCCGCTGTCGCCCAGGGCGTCGCAGGCGCGGCAGTTTCTATCGGTGGTCAAAACGGTGGAACCCGTGGCCGAGGCAGAGTGCCGCGCCCGCGCGCCCCGCGCCAATTGCGATTTCCGCATCGTTGTGGATGACCGGCCGGACCAGCCTGCCAACGCATTCCAGACTTTGGACAATGCGGGCCGCCCCATCATCGCCTTCACCCTGCCGATGATCGCCGCCGCGCAAAACGCGGATGAATTGGCCTTTGTCATGGGGCATGAAACCGCGCATCACATCGCAGGCCACCTTGCCCGCCAGCGCGAAAACGCCGAATCGGGCGCGGTGATCTTTGCCGGTATCGCGGCGCTGACGGGGGGCGATGCGTCGTCTGTTCGGTCGGCCAGCCGGCTGGGCGCGCAGGTCGGTGCACGGTCCTATTCAAAGGAGTTCGAGCTGGAAGCAGACGCCCTTGGCACGCTGATCACCCAGCGGGCCGGGTATGACCCGGTGCGCGGCGCGGCCTTCTTTACCCGCATCCCCGATCCGGGCAACCGTTTCCTTGGCACCCACCCGCCCAATGCGCAGCGCATCGACACGGTGCGCAGGGTGGCCGCGCGCGGCCTGTGACCGCCCCGACCGGTGGTGCCGTCAAAGCATTCCCGCTGAAACCGCCCGCCGCCGCAACCGCATGGCGATCCCGATCAGCGACATCACCACCCAGAAGGTCTGGATCAAGGCCGAGGCAAGGTTGAAACTGGCCGACAGCCCGATCAGCACCATGCTGGCCGCGGCGACATTCAGCGCGAAATAAAGCAGGCAATCGCCGGTCAGGATGCGCAGCGTCAGCATGGTGTAATTGGCCACGTAAAGGAAAAAGCCCCCGACGCCGATAAGTTCGACCATGGTGTTGGAGAGGATGAAATAAGTCATTCCAAAATACCTCCGTTGCTGCAGATGTTGCGGTGGTCGTGTTTTGAAAATCGGCGCTCGTCAGGCCGCGCTATGCGGGCCCCTGGCACTTACTGTTGTGTCATTTCAGCGCCCCCAGCGCGGGTGAGGAATCCCTGACCCAAGGGCAATTTCGGGGTGGGGAATTCCATTCCTTTTTCCCTGCAAGGGACAATTTCCACCGGTTTTCCCGCAGTTTGGGCCATGCGCCTGCCCGCCTTGATCCACGTCAAGGCGCCGCGCGCGCGCCCCGCCGACCCTTGCCGTCATACTGACCTGCACCTTTGCAAACGGGGGAAAGACCCATGGACAACCAGACCACCCGCCGCCACGCCGCCCTTGTGGACCGCATGGCCACCGCCCTTGGCCGCGACCTTGAAGAGGACGTGATCAAGGCAAGGCTGGACCTTGATACCCTGCATGACATGGTGGTGCGCTGCACCGGCTGCACCAAGCCCGGCGATTGCGAACATTTCCTTGCCCGGACCGAGGCATCGGGCCAACCGGCAAGCGATACGCCCGCCTATTGCCGCAACGCCGCCACCTTCCGCCTGTTGAACGCGGGGCAACGGACCTGACCCTTTGATCCGTATCAAGGCGCGTTTTCCGCGCGGCTTCTAGAACGGGTGTCAGTTACAGTTTGAACCTTGTGACGAAAGGGCACGGCATGAAACCTTTAGGGGACAAGCTACGCCACTACTGGCTGGCGCAACGCATGGCGAAACAAGGCGGGCTGGATTTGGCCCGCGCGCAGGGCGAGGGGCTGCTACCACAGCAGGACTGGGCCGATATGGTCCAACGCTGCCGTGGCTGCCAATGGACCGAAGGTTGCGACCGCTGGCTGCGCGCGCTGGATCAGGGCGATGAACTGTCCACCGAATGCGTCAACCACGACCGTTTTACGGCGCTTCAAGCCATCCTTGAAACCGCCACGCAAGAGGAGGCCTGATCATGGGTGCCATTCTTCGCCTCGGCGATCCCGCCAAAGCCTTCTGGCTGACCCGCTCCGTCGCCCGCACCATGGGCATCAACCTGTCCGGGGCACTGGCCGAAGGGCGCCTGACATCGGAAGGCTACGCCGAGATGGTGACCCGCTGCCGCACCTGCAACCAAGTCGAGCAATGCGAGCTTTGGCTGGCACGATCCGGAGCAGGGGCCAGTTCCGCGCCTGCCGATTGCGCCAATGCGGACATTTTCAACCGGCTGAAGAAGGGCTGATCCCGTAAGGGCACCGTCTGCTTCGCCTCGAATACGATTTATCAAAGGACACGACATGGGCTTTTTCAAAAGCATCGCACGTCGCGCCGATCTGGTGGGGCGCATGGCCGATACGGTGGGGATAGACGCCGCCACCGCCGCAGGGGCCGAGGAAATCGCGGCGCAGGCGTGGCGCAATGCGGTGGTGCGCTGCTCCGGTTGCACCCATGATGCCGAATGCAGGGCCTTCATGGATGCGGCAGATGCCGCGGGCGAACACCCCAAGGCCCCGTCCTATTGCCGCAACAAGGCGATGCTGGACGGGATGTAGCCGGCTTTTCCCGCGGCTTTTTCGGGCGGCGCAAGAACGCAAAACGGCGGCAAGGGATCACCCTGCCGCCGTTTTTCTTTTACATTTTACTGGGCGTAGCGGCCCGGCCGCTCAGGCGACCAGCTTGGGCCGGCCTTCCTTGCCATCTTCCACCAGCGCGCCATGCAGCGCGGCAATGGCCGCATCCAGCCGGTCACGCGGCACAAGGAATTGCACATCCACCGCGCGCGACGGCTGCTGCGCGGCCAGAACCTCGCAATCGGCGGCCTCCAACGCGGCCAGACCGCGTGCCAGCACGCGCTGCCCGCCCAGGTCGCGCCCCACGGCCGAGGCCAGCGCCATGCTGCGCAGGCTTACATCTGCCGAGGGATAAAGCCGCGCCAGATCCTTTTCGACACGGCGCACGGTTTTCAGGCTCGCCTCGACGTAATGGGTGATCGTGTTGGCGTTCGATGCCTTCGACACGATCCGCACGCCATGGCGCGTCAGCACGTCAAGGAACGCCGCGTCATAGCCTTTGACGCCGACCATATCCTGTTCGAACAGCTCGATCGCCTTGACCTCAAGCCCGGTCACGATTTCCACGGCGGGCTTTTCGGCGGGGGCATCGTCGATCAGCGTGCCGGGGTCGCCCGGCTCGAACGCGTTGGTGACGCGCAGCGGCACCTCGGCTTGGCGCAGGGTCTTGGCCGCCTTGGGGTGGATCGCCTCCATCCCCAGGTTCGACAGCTGGTCGGCCACGTCATAGTTGGTATGGCCCAGCTTGCGCACCGCGCCCGCGCCAACAAGGTTCGGATCGGCCGAGGACAGGTGGAATTCCTTGTGGATGATCGCCTCGGCCGCGCCGGTCAGCGCCGCCAGACGCGAGAACGTCACCTCGGAATAACCACGGTCAAACTCGCGCATCAGCCCCTCAAGGCATTGCGCATAGCCGGTGACAATGGGCATTTCGCTGGTCACGTCCACGCCCTCCAGCGCCGAAGTGATGCGGCTGTCCAGATCGTGCTGTTCTTCGTCGCGCCAACCCGACAGGTCGATGAACCGCGCGTTCACACCGGCGCGTTGCAGCATCAGCACGGTGGCGAATGTGGAATGCGCCTCGCCCAGGCCGGACAGCATTTCGCGGATGATCAGCATATGGTCCGACAGGCGGAAATGCCCGTAGGAACACAGCCGTTGCAGATCGACCAGGCAGCTGCGCGCGCCATGGGTGCGTTCGGCCACGAAGGCATCCGCTGCGGCGATGTCCGCGCCATCGTCCAGCACGGCGCGATGCGCCTGACGCATGGCATCGGCCACCTCGTCCAGCGCCGCCTGCCAGCCGGTGTCACCATCGGCATTGGCAAAACGGCCATAAACGCCGGGCTGGCCGGTTTTCTTATGCTCCAGCAGCAGGTTGGTGATGCCGCCAAAGGCAGACACCACGAAGATGCGGCCATATTCGGCCTTGCCTTCGCGCATGAACAGCCGGTCGCGCAATTCATGGGCGCGGCTCATTGAGGTGCCGCCGATTTTCTCCACCGTGTGCTTGCTGCGCGTGTCCATGGCTTACGCCTCCTCCGTTGCGGGCGCGTAAGAGCCGTCCTCGCGGTGGACCTCGGTTCCGGTTACGGGCGGGTTGAAGCAGCAGGCCATGTGCAACTCTTCCTCGGCGCGCAGGATATGCTTGTCATGCAGGTTCAGCGCATACATCACGCCGGGCTTGATCTCGTGCGTCTCGCCCGTGGCGATATCGGTGATCGACCCCTTGCCCTTCATGCAATAGACCGACTCGAAATGGTGCTTGTAGTGGAACGTATGTTCCGATCCGGCGGCCAGCACGGTGATATGGAAGGAAAAGCCCATCCCATCATCGGCCAGCAGCAGCCGGGTCGAGGTCCAGTCCGCATCCGCCACGTGACGGTCGGTGCCTTGCAGTTCGTTGAAATCGCGTACGATCATGTTGGTGTCTCCTGTCATAAGTTCGGGCGCGCCCGCGAAGGGCGCGCGCCTCAGGTATTCTTGAATGGGGTTCGGATAGGGGAAAGGTTATTCCGCCGCGATCTTGCTGGCGGTGTCCTTGGCCGCCATCACGTCATGCGCGGCGTCCAGCACGATGTTCAAACCCTTGCGAAAGGTCGCATCGGGCGTGGTTAGCGGGGCCAGAACCTTGACCACCTGGTCCTCGTTCCCCGAGGTTTCGATGATCAGACCCTTTTCAAAGGCGCGTGCGCAAATCTCTGCGGCCAGTTCGCCGGTGCCCACATCGACACCCTGCATCAGCCCGCGCCCTTTCAGGAAGGCACCCGGCACCATATTGGCCAGATTCTGCAACGCGGTGGTCAGGATCACCGATTTCGCGGCCAGCTCTTTCTGGAACGAATCGTCGGCCCAGAACTTCTCGACCGCGACGCGGGCGGTGACAAATGCATGGGTGTTGCCGCGGAACGTGCCGTTATGCTCGGCCGGGCCGAACTTGTCATGTTCGGGGCGCACCAGCATCGCCGCAAAGGGCAGGCCGAAACCGGACAGCGACTTCGCCAAGGTGACGATATCGGGGGTCACGCCCATTTCCTCGAAGGAAAAGAACGTGCCGGTGCGGCCGCAACCGGCCTGGATGTCGTCGATGATCAGCAGCGCGCCGTGCTTCTTGGCGATATCCGCCATGGCCCGCACCCATTCCGGCGACGCGGCGTTCAGCCCGCCTTCGCCCTGGACGGTTTCGAACATGATCGCGGCAGGTGCATCCACGCCGCCCGACGGGTCCGACAGCATCTGGTCCAGCAGCGCGGCACTGTCCACGCCCTCGGCATAACCGTCGAACGGCATCCGCGTGACACCGTTCAGCGGGGCAGATGCGCCACCACGGTGATAGCCGTTGCCGGTGGCGGTCAGCGCGCCCATGGTCACGCCATGGAACCCGTTGGTGAAGGAAATGATGTTGTTGCGGCCGGTCACCTTGCGGGCCAGCTTCATCGCGGCCTCGACGGCATTGGCGCCGGTCGGGCCGGTGAACATCACCTTGTGGTCCATCTTGCGCGGGGCAAGAATGTGCTTTTCGAACGCCTCAAGGAACGCGGCCTTGGTGTCGGTGTGCATGTCCAGGCCATGCGCGATGCCGTCACCGGCGATATGTTCGATCAGCGCGGCCTTCATGTCCGGGTCATTATGCCCGTAGTTGAGCGAGGAACACCCCGCCAGGAAATCAATATAGGTCCGGCCCTTATTGTCGGTCATTTCCGAACCGGAGGCAGAGGTAAAGCTGGTCTTGAAACCACGGCAATAGGAACGCGCCTCGGATTCGCGGCGGGCAAAGATCGGGGAAACGGCTGAGGTGTCAGTCGACATGGGAATATCCTTCGTAAGGGAAATTTCGGGGGGAATGGGACGGCTGAACGCGGCTCAGGCCACTTTGCGCAGCGGCTCTGCAAAGGCGATCGTCACCATGTGTTCGGTGGCGGCGCGCCCGTCCAGATGCTCGTCCTTCTTGAAATGCGGCGCGTCGCTCAGATCGGCGCCCTTGCGATTGGCAAAGCCGCGGAACAGCGCCCAAGAGGCATCGTTCGATTGGGTGATGGTGGTTTTCAGATGGGTAACACCTGCGGATTCGGGGCGCAGCATCAGGTGGGTCAGCATCCGCCCGCCAAGGCCACGGCCCCGCGCGCGTACATCCACGGCCACCTGCCAGACAAAGAACGTGTCATTCTCGCTGGGCGGCAGATAGCCCGACACCCAGCCAACCACGTCGCCGTCCATCTCGGCCACCACGCAGGTGTCACGGAAATGGTCGCATTGCAGTAGGTTGCAATACAGCGAATTGGTGTCCAGCGGCTTGCAGCGATCGACCAGCGCATTCACGGCGGGCCCGTCCTCGGGGCGGGGTTTGCGGAAGGTGATTGTGTCCTTCTCCACCATGTTGCTCATGTCTTTCATTGCTCAGCCTCTCGTTGTTGCTTCGATGCGCTAAGTAATACATCCCAAGTTAAATTTCAACTTACTAAGCAAAATGACCCAAAGATCCCTTATAAGCCCCTTATAAGCCCCTTATCAGGCATAAAAATAGTTCGTATCGACTAAATGAAATGTTTAGCTTTTCGCGGCTTTTTGCCGATGCAGCGACCGGGATAGGGCGGATTGCATCGCGCACGCCGCTCTGTCAGATTGTTCCCGGCACCCAGACCGGAGGGCCCATGAGCCGCATCGACGACAGCCTGATCGCGATCCGCCGCATCCTGCGCGCGACCGAACTTTATGGCCGCGACCTCGCCCGCGAGGCAGGGCTGACCGCGGTGCAGTTCCGCGTGCTGCAGGTGGTGGCCGAAAAGGGCTGGTCCACCGCGACCGAAATCTCGGGCCGCATGGGCGTCAGCCAAGCCACCGTCACCTCGCTGGTGGACAAGCTGGTGCAAAAGGGCATGGTCACGCGGCAAAGGTCGGAACGCGACCGTCGCCAGACCGATATCATGATCACCGATCAGGGCCGCGCCACGATCCAAAACGCCCCCGACCCTCTGCAGCAGCGTTATGTCCGCCAGTTCGAGGCGCTTCCGGATTGGGAGCAATCCATGCTGATCTCTGCGCTGGAACGGGTCGCCGGCATGTTGGACGCGGGCGATATCGACGCCTCGCCGGTGCTGGATGTCGGTGACATCCGAAGCGACATCCGCCGCGGCAAATAATGCAGGTCTTCGAAGGGGTGATAAGCGACCGCGGCTCCAAATACGCGGTGTCCGGCGGGCCCTGCACCTCCGCCGAGGAGGCCCGCGCCTTCATCAAGGATCTGTGCCGCCGCAAGAAATTCGCCAAGGCCACCCACAACACATGGGGCCTGCTGCTGCCCGATGGTCCGCTGAAAAACGACGATGGCGAATCCGGCGCGGGCATGGTCATCGTCCGTATGCTGGAGCGCGAGGGGCTGACCGGCCACATCATCACCGTCACCCGCTGGTATGGCGGAAAGCACTTGGGCGGAGACCGCTTCCGCCATGTGCAAGACGCAGTGCGCTATTATCTGGACCGTCTTTGACGGCGCTTGTGCCACTTATAAATCAAGGGCGCGAGAGCGCGATCATAGATAAGGACCGTCAGCGGGCGGATCACGGGCCACCCCGTCATCCGTGCCAGCCAGCGATAGCGCGGCATCGCGGCCCAAAGCACCCTAAACGCGGGCATTCCTGACAATACCTCGCCCCGATGCGACACGTAAAGCCGCCGCGCCGCCTGGTCGGCATCAATGCCCCATTCGTCCAGCGCGCCCGAATTCAGATCGTCGAACCGAATCGGCAGGTCATTCTTGCCCACATAACGCGCGCAGTGTCCGATCTCGGTCGAACACACCGGACACTGCCCGTTGAAAAGAACTTTGGTTTGATCGTCCATGATGGGCAATCTAGTGCGGTTTCACCGTACTGAAAGCGCCGAACACAACATTTCTGGCATCGTGCGCCGCGCCACGGATGGCCCCGGCGCTGCGGGCACAGGGATGGACGCGTGTTTGACGGCAAATGATCCCCCGGATCATTTGCTGGTCGTCAGACACCCCCACAAATCATACTCCCCCGCCTCGTCCACTTCGACCGAGACGATGTCCCCAACCTTCAAGCCGCCCGTCCCCTCGTCGATGAACAGGTTGCCGTCGATCTCGGGCGCGTCGGCCTTGGTGCGGCAGGTGGCGATGCCGTCTTCGTCGATGTCATCCACGATCACATCCATCACGCGGCCCACCTTGGCTTGCAACTTGGCCTCGGAAATCGCCTGCGCCTTTTCCATGAAACGGTCCCAGCGCTCTTGCTTGACCGCGTCCGGCACATGATCGGGCAGATCGTTCGACCGCGCCCCATCGACGTTTTCGTATTGAAAACAGCCCACGCGGTCCAACTGCGCCTCGTCCATCCAGTCCAGCAGGTGCTGGAATTCCGCCTCCGTCTCGCCCGGATAGCCGACGATGAACGTCGATCGCAACGTGATGTCAGGGCACACATCCCGCCACGCCGCGATCTCCTCCAGCGTTTTCGCCCCCGCTGCGGGCCGTGCCATCCGGCGCAGGACATCGGGGTGCGAATGCTGGAACGGCATATCCAGATAGGGCAATATCAGCCCTTCTGCCATCAGCGGGATCAGATCGCGCACATGCGGGTAGGGGTAGACGTAATGCAGCCGCACCCACGCGCCCAAAGACCCCAGTTCCCGCGCCAGATCGGTGATATGGCTGCGCACCTCGCGCCCATGCCATTCATGCGTGGAATACTTGCGGTCCAAGCCATAGGCGCTGGTATCCTGGCTGATCACCAACAGTTCCCGCACACCGTTCTCCACCAGCTTTTCCGCCTCCCGCAGCACCGCATGCACGGGGCGGCTGGCCAGTTTCCCACGCATATCGGGAATGATGCAGAACTTGCACTTGTGGTTGCAGCCTTCGGAAATCTTCAGATAGCTGTAGTGGCGCGGGGTCAGCTTCACGCCGCTGGCAGGCATCAGATCAATGAAGGGATCGGGGCTGGGCGGCACCGCCCCATGCACCGCATCCAGCACCTGTTCATATTGGTGCGGGCCGGTGACGGCCAGCACCTTTGGATGCACGCCGGTGATATACTCCGGCTCCGCGCCCAGACAGCCGGTCACGATCACCTTGCCGTTTTCCGTCAAAGCCTCGCCTATCGCCTCAAGGCTTTCCGCCTTGGCACTGTCCAGAAACCCGCAAGTGTTCACGATCACCGCATCCGCGCCGCTGTAATCGGGCGAGATACCATAACCCTCGGCCCGCAGCCGCGTCAGAATGCGTTCAGAATCCACCAAGGCCTTGGGACACCCCAAAGAAACCATTCCAATGGTCGGCTGCCCCTTGCGCGACGTATCGGTCACACGGGCATTTGCAAGATCGGGGCGAAGGCTGGGCGGGTTCTGAGTCATTCCCCGCATATAATGCCGGATCGGGCAGGGGGGAAGGGGATTGCTCTTGCATCGGTTTTTCAAGGTGCGCATGTTCCGCCAAACACGCAAGGGTTGGTTTGTGAAGCTTAAAGCAGTCACGATTAAGAACTTTAAGGCCATCAAAGAGGCGAGTCTGGAGCTTGACGATTTCAACGTCATTGTTGACGCAAATGGTTCCGGAAAGAGTTCTGTGTTGCAGGCCCTGCACTGGATGCTGCAATCAGGCCGGAACAGGAACGTTGAGCAGAAAAATCTTTTTAAGGACGGGGCGACGCTTTCGGAAAAGGATGCAACCTATATGCCCTCGCCTGACTATCGAAATGCGGGGCATGAAGGGGTTTATACTGCGAGTCCTTGAACACCCGAGAACACCCGAAGAACTGCTTGACGATTTAGGCGTAGTAGATTCAGGTCGATGCATGATCCGCCCGAGTTTTCTCTCTTCTCCCGCCCGCCTCGAATTGCTGGCTTGTGTGAAGCGTCAGCGTGAAGACCACGGGATTGCCCGTCGGGCCAATGCGCTGTTGTTGCTCGATGATGGGATGTCGTGTGCGCAGGTCGCGCAGG